>DASPRR010000189.1:0-15711 GCA_035624375.1 Thermodesulfobacteriota bacterium
TTCTTTGGTCCCTTCTCCATCGGTGAACCTAATCACCCCTAGGATGGTGAGCATTTTCAAAGCTCCTAAACATAAATTCAGAGAGAATTCAAATCTCATTCGTCAAAGGATGTATCGAACGCGGTATTTGGGTCCAGTGGAAAGATTGGGCGGCGCAATTTGGCGAACGGGAACTGACGGTAGTCAGAACCTGTCACTCCGACTCCGTTGCATTCGATTACCGCTTTGGAAATGGGCAGGAAGCCAGCGCGGTAATGAATCCTCGATTTAAGCAGCAGAAATTTTTTGGCGGTCGGCTCGATGCCGACGCTGCGGAAAATCCCCAAGTCAAAAGGTTCGTGGTTTTCTTCTATGACTACAACCTGCATGGCCCCCGTATCCAGGACCACGGCCCGGCCCAGGGTCATCGTAACCCCCGTAAACATCGGGCCCCGGGCGATAAACCGGCCATCTGAAATAGTCCGCACCCTTCCGGTAAGTTCAAAAGGTTCACCTTTGCGTCTGATCGCCGGCATATCCATCTTGCCCCCGAGCGGCAAGGTGACCGTACTCCCGACTCCGGCCTTGATCATCGTTGCCACCGCTTCAGGGTCCCGAATGGCGCCTACGGCTACATCCTCCAAACCCTGGCGGATCACTTCTGCCACGACGGCCATGGTATCCTGGGTTCCGCCGGAGGCACAGTTGTCGGCGTGGTCGATTAACAAGATCGGGCCTTCTTTTATCGCTTTAGCCCGGGCAACCGATTGCTCCAGGGGTTCGGCCCGGTAGAGGAATTCTTCCCGCCGCCCCCATGCCTCTTTTGCCAATTTTCGGCAGATCTCCCCGGCCCTTCGCCGATCGCCGTCGGTGACGGCGAGGACACTTAGCCCGGCCTGGTAGATATCGGCCAGAGGAAAGCCCCCGAACACGCTAACGGCTAGAGCGTTCTTTTCCTCGAGCTGCGCCAAAGAAATGAGATTTCCCATTGGGGGCTCATTCGTGCCCATGCGCAAAGTATGGGGGATCATCGGGCAACTCATCCAGGCCATGGTCGGATGGATGCGCCCTTTTAAAGATTCGATGACGATCTGGCCTACTTTTTTCCCGGTTTCATACGTATCCACGTGGGGATAAGTCTGGTAACCGGCCATCGCGGTGCAGTGAGCTACCATCTCCCCCGTCAAATTCGTATGGAGGTCCAAGGCTACGGCGATGGGCAACTCCGGGGCTATACTCCGGATTCGCTTCAAAAGGGTGCCTTCTCCATCATCGGTCCCTTGGGACACCATGGCCCCGTGGAGATCAAGAAATAGGGCGTCGCAACCCCGCGCTACGGATTCACAAATCGCCCTACTCATCTCCTCGTAGGCCGCGGATTCGACTGGACCGCTGGGCCAGGCCGAGGCGGCAATCGGAGTGACGATTTCCGCCCCTTCTTTTCGGGCCAGATCGATGAAAGCCGCCATGGGGGTATTGGTCCCCTGATAGGCACCCAGGGCCTTCGACCCGAAAATATCTCCCTGCCGGCCAAAACTGGCTAGGGGAGTGGGGACCGGAGAGAAAGTATTGGTCTCATGTTTCATCATGGCAATGACAAAACGCATAATTCACCCCCAGGACCTTGTGGATTTTTTAATCTCCCTCCATTGCCTGCTCGACCGCGCTGAGGGTTAGATATCGATCTTTAACCTCCTCATTGGCCATGAATTCCTCATTGCTCCCGTGGTAGACAATGGAACCTTGATCGATAATGTAATGATGGCTACAGAGCGCGGTGCACATGGCCAAGTTTTGCTCAACCAGGAGGACCGTAATATTTTCCCGGAGAATTTCCTGGGTGATCCTCTGCAGCTCCTGGACGATGATCGGAGCGAGTCCCTCCGAAGGCTCATCCAAGAGAAGCAGCTGGGGCTCGTTCATCAAGGCCCGGGCAATGGAGAGCATCTGCTGCTCCCCGCCGGAGAGTTTGGCCCCCCGATGTTGCCGGCGTTCGGCCAATTTCGGAAATTCTGCAAACACCCGATCGAGGGTCCAAGTGCCCTGATGATCTTTCCCCTTCGCCACGCGGGCAATTTCCAGATTTTCGACTACCGTTAGGTAGGAAAAAATCGCTCTTTCTTCCGGGACATAAGAGATACCTTTCCGGGCAATCCGGAATGGCTTCAGTCCGCAAATCTCCTCCCCCTTATACCGAATACTTCCTTCTTTGGGGTGAACCAGTCCCATAATAGTCTTCAAAGTCGTGGTCTTTCCGGCCCCATTCCGGCCCAGGAGCGAAACGGCTTGGCCCTGCTCAATGGAAATATTGATTCCCTGGAGGACGTGGCTGGTCCCGTAGTAGGAGTGTATGTTTTTGAGGGCGATCATTCCGCAGCTCCTCCCAAATAGGCTTTCCGGACTTTCTCGTTCTTCTCAATCTGAGAGGGAGTTCCCGTGGCGATCACTTGCCCCTGATGAAGGACGGTAATCACCGTGGAGATCGACCAAACCAGCTGCATGTTATGTTCAATCACCACCATCGCCCGTTGCTTGGCCAATCTTTTAATCAGCCGAATCATCCGGATGGTCTCTTCGGGGGACATCCCGCTGGTGGGTTCATCCAGCAATAACAGCAGGGGATTGGCGGCCAGAGCGATGGCTACTTCCAGGGTGCGCTGGCCCGCATGGGAAAGCTCTCCAGCTTTTTTCGCCACAATGGGGGTCATCTCCAATTCTTCGAGCACTTTCCGGGCCTGTTCGACGGGGGAGGGATAAGAATGAAAATCTTTCAGGAAATTAAAGTGCCCCGGATGCTGACTATGGGCTGCCAGCCGCAAATTTTCCAGGACGGTCAGATTCTTGAAGAGGCTATTTAGCTGAAAGGACCGTCCGATGCGCATCTTGGCCACCTGGTGAGGTTTCAGCCCGGTAATATTTTTCTCTTGAAAAAATACTTCCCCCTCCGTGGGAGAAATTTCCCCGGTCAGGATATTAAAAAAGGTTGTCTTTCCCGCGCCGTTGGGTCCGATGATCGAATGGACGGCCCCCTCCTCTACCTCCATATTTACATGGTCTACGGCCATCAGGCCGCCGAAGTTCTTGGTCAGGTTCACAGTCCGCAGGATCATGACTTTCCCCCCTGTCCTGCGCGCGTAGCGGTGAATTTATTCCAGCTGTCGCTTAGGATCCCCCAGATCCCCCCCCGCATGAAAAGGACAAAACCCACAAAAATCACCCCCAGGATGAAAAGCCACCTCGCCCAGAGCACGCTCAAAATTTCTGAAGCGACTTTGACAACGATGGCCCCGATAATCGGCCCGAATAAAGACCCCGTGCCCCCCACTAAGGACATGATGATGAAATCCGTCGAGGTGCCCAGCTCGATGGCGTTGATGGGTACCATCTTTATGAATAAAGCATAGAGTCCCCCAGCCACCCCGGTAAAAAAACCGGAGAGGGTGAAAGCCATCACCTTATAATGTATGACATTATATCCCAGAGCTCGAGTCCGGTCGGGGTTTTCTCGAATGGCCATGAGGACCCGACCGAAAGGAGAATGGATGATCCGTCGGATTACGATGAAAGACAGGAGAAATATCATCCAGACAAAAAGGAAGAACTGAAAATTGCCCTGGATGGGAAGTTCTAATCCCGGGAAGAGGGAAAAGTCCGGCCGGGGTACGTTCAAAAGGCCATCATCCCCGCCGGTGATCCCTTTCCATTGGTACGCCATGAAAAAAGCCAATTGGTTAAAGGCCAAGGTGAGCATTACGAAATAAATCCCCACCTGCTGAATGGAAAGGAACCCAATTACTGCAGCAAATAGGGCCGCCAGGATTCCCGAGAGAGCCAAAGTCAGTATAGGATGCAAACCGAAGTGAATCAGCAACAGACCCATCAGGTAAGCCCCGGAGCCAAAAAAAATGGCCTGACCGAAAGACAGAAGGCCAGTATAGCCCAGAAGCATATTGAAAGAGACGGCCCCCAAGGCATAGATGACGATCTCGGCTGGCAGGGTTTTATAGGGCAGCAGGAGAGGCAGCAAGAGCAGCAGGCCCGCCAAGATGAAAATCTCTCCATCGATCCAACTTTTTCTTTTTCCGAGTGCTTTTTCGATCATATTTTCTTGTCCACCAGGGAGCAGCTTCCCGCAAATGCCGGCCAATTATAGACCTCTTCTCTTGGGGATCCCCGGGGCCCATTTCGACGTGTCCGCCGGGAGAAATTGCGGGCTGATGCCAAATCCTGAAAATTGGCGTTCCTCTGCGCCGCAACGCAGAATTATCTGAAGCCCAAGAGTCCCCTTGGTCGGATCAGGATGACCAGGGCCATTGCCGCAAAGGTGGCGATCATGGCGCCGGGCGGCCAGACCAGGGCCATCATCGATTCGACGATCCCCACGATGAGACCTCCGAGGATCGCGCCAGTGAAACTTCCCATCCCTCCGATGACCACGACCACGAAACAGAGGGTCAACACTGAATCCCCCATGAGGGGCATGGCCCCCCGCATGGGCAAACTGACGGCTCCGGCCAATGCGGCCAATCCCATCCCTATGGAAAAAACGACCGTGAAGACCGTGTATATATTAATCCCCAGGCTGTTCACCATATTGCGGTTTTCGGTGCCCGCCCGGATGATGGAACCGTAACTCGTCTTCTCGATGAGTAACCACGAAATTAAACAGATGGCCGCGATAAAGACGACAAGAAAGATGCGGTATTCGGGGAAAGAAAAAGTCCCCAAATCCACCACTCCGGCCAGTTGCTTCGGCATGGGCACACTCTTTCCGACGGGCCCCCAGATCATGATGATGACCTCCTGAAGGATCAAGGTTATCCCGAAAGTCAGGAGGATCTGATAGACATGTTCCTCATCATACATTTTCCTCAGCAGCACGACTTCAAGCAGTGCCCCCAGCAGCCCGGCTATGACCGGAGAGAGAAAAATCGCCACCCAGAAGCTGCCGCTCCATTCCCCCAGCAGGACTGAAGTTTGAAAAGCTAGGTAGGCCCCGAGGGCATAGACGGCGCCATGGGCAAAGTTGATGATGTTAAGCATGCCGAAGATGACCGTTAAGCCAACCGCCATCAGGACATAAATCATGCCCAAAGAAATTCCGTTGAACAATTGAACTAAAATTAGTTCCATGAAAAAGGAGTTCCTTCTTTAGAGAGGCCCGACAAAAGGTCTGCAGGACTCCGGCCCCCCGGAAGCCGTTTCCCCTATTCACCCGGTGAATGGGAAATCTTTTCCGCTCCGCGAGGCGCCGCGGAAAAAGTTACCGTCATTCCCCCGGAAGGCGGAATGACGGTTTTCTACACAAGCATCAGATTGTCTCGCCAATACTTCAAAGGTGCGATGGCCGTCGGGTCAAGGCCCATGGACTCTCTGCGGCCCCGAACCCTATTTCATCCGGCACTCCGTTTTGGATTCCGGTATGAGAGACCGGCCGGAGGAAATAACTGTCGCCAGGTCTCCCGGTCCTTTTATGTCTTTCTTCTGCTTGGCCACCAGTAGATAGTATGCTTTGTTGGTCTGATGGTCGAAGGCCTGCATGGATTCTTTTCCTGTAAGCCCGTCCCATTCCATTTTTTCCATGGCTTTGGCCACGGCGGTCGGGTCCAGGCTCTTGGCTTTTTCGATTGCCAGGATAATCATCCGGGTCATGATGTAGGAAGAGGCTGCCGGATAGGAGATAATATCCTGGAATTTGGCCTGGTATGCTTTGGTCAACGATTGAGTCGCGGGCACAGGCACATCATGCCAGAACTGGCAGCCAAAATAGATTCCCTCCGCGGTTTCGGGGCCGATCTCCTGAAGGTCCATCAGGCCGGAGGACCAGGCCACCAGGAGTTTTGCCTTTTTCTTCAATCCAAAATTGTCGGCCATCTTGAGAGCATTAATGGTATCCTTCCCGAAATTCAAAAAGACGACAAAGTCCGACTTTGCCGCCATGGCTTTCGTAAAGAAGGAGCTGAACTCCGTGTGACCGATGGGGTGCATGTCATTGCCCACATGCTGAATTCCATATTGCTTGAAAACCTCTACCGCGTTATTCAGCAGAGAATGACCGAATACATAATCCGGGGTAATGGTATACCATCGCTTCGCTTCGGGGTACTTTTTAATGAGCGGGATAATGGTCTGCTGGATGGCCCCATAGGTAGGAAGGGACCAGCGGAAGGTATAGAAATTGCAGGCCTTGCCGGTGATCTCGTCCGCTCCCACGGAGCAGACATAGACCGCCTTCTTTTCATTCGCCACCTGGCTTACCGCCAGGGCAACCGCCGAACTCACCGCCCCCTGGTAGAACTTGATCCCTCGGGAATCGATCGCTTCCCGGACTTTCCGGGCCCCCACTCCCGGTTTGGCCTCATCCTCGATGGCATAGGCCTCGGCCGGTTTCCCAAGAATCTTATTGTTGACCTCCCCGATCGCATACTTCGCCCCTTTGAGGCCATGGTCCCCAATGGCCGCATAGGCGCCGCTGAAGGTCGAAACCATCCCGATTTCCACTACCTCCGCCGCTCCGGCGGGCAGAATCAGGGCGAGCATAAATGTCATTGCCAGAGTCATCAATCTTATCCTTTTCATTTTCCCACTCCTCCTTTGGTAAGTTTTTATGCGCTCACTTTGCTTCGTCGAATGGGTTCCGCATTTACCTGCGAGAAAAAAATCCTCCTCCATGTCAATATTTTCCCTTTTATCGTTTTTTCTATGTGATACGCTACTCTGGCAGACAGACTGGCGAAAAAATAATAGTCTTCACATTAAAAAATCCTTATAAAAACTAATGTTAGCTACCATATTGTTAAAATCATGTCAAGATTTTCGTAAACAGAACCTGGAGATGTGCTTGGTCCTGGCCAAGCGTCACTCCCTGATTGGATCACGGGCTGATCGTGTATCACGGAACCAATGAAGAGTTTAAGGCCAATAACGAAGTGAAAGACCGATATCTCGCTCTGAGTTCCCTGGCCAGGGAGTTTTCGGAAAAGGAGGAGAGCTGATCGAATTTGACAGAATCCGGGTCCCATGATAGAAAAAAAGAGCTCTTTGCGGGGGTGGAGTTTCCTTACTCTTGAAGAAGTCCGGGGGAGAAGCATCAGCGACAGAAGATGAACCCTCTTTTCACCTTCCTATCTGCCGCCTATATTTTTTTCATCTTTTATCTGGCGGATTCTTCAGTCGTCTCTAAAATCGGGGAATTCAACTTTTACAGCCTCCTGCATATCCCTCTTTATGGAATACTAATGACACTTCTTCTACTAGCTTTTGCCTCCAAACCGGAGACCAGCCGCAAATCCCGCTATTCCGGCGCTGCCTGGCTGGCCATCGCTGTGGGGGCGTTAGACGAATATTACCAGTCCTTCATTCCCAGCCGGGAGGGCTCCTTGGGAGATGTATTGTTGGATATTCTGGGGATTGTCTTGGTTATGATTCTGGCTCGTCGGGTCCCTCCGCTTCTCTGGATGAACGCGCTCAAGAAACTCAAGAAATAGGCGCTCTTATCCGATATGGAAGAATAATCTCTTTTTAGGGGGGGGTCAATGCAAAAGAAAATGAAAGCAGTGGTGCCGATCGCCTTTCTAGTGTTTCTCTGGCCGGCTCTCTCTTGGGCCCAATTTGACCTGTTCAATGCCGAAGATTACAACATCGAGGTTGAAGGGCGATACTGGTACCCCAAGCTGGCTTCTAGTTTAAAGGTGGAAGAAAGCGGCATAGGGACGGAATTTGACGCCGTGAACGATCTAGGGTTCGATGAAAAGAAAGGTTTTGGAGAAGGGCGGTTGCAGATCAAGATTTTCAACCGGCACAAGTTCAATTTTTCTTACCTTCCTATGAAATGGGAAGGGGACAAGGTTCTGACCCGCACGATCCAATTCTCGGGACAGACCTACACGGCGGGGACGAGGGTTCAGTCCGAGGCAGACCTGAAATTGTTCAAAGCTGGTTACGAGCTTGATTTCATCGTCAGCCAATATGGGTTTTTAGGGGGAAGCCTGGATGTGATGGTAACCGATGTTCATGCCCAGCTGAAAGCCCCGTCCTTAGCCTTGGATGAAAAAGAGGACTTTACCGTCCCGATCCCCATGGTTGGCTTGATCGGCAGGATTACACCCATCAAATGGATAAATCTGACGGCCAAAGCCTCAGGACTTCCCCTGGGAAGTTATGGACACGCCTTTGACGCTGAGGCTTACCTTGAGATCAATCCCATCAAATATGTGGGAATCTCCGCCGGGTACCGTTATTTCAGCTTTTTGGGCCAGTATGACAAAAACAAGGCGGATTTCAGGCTCGACGGCCCCTTTACCGCTCTAAAAATCCGCTTCTAAGCAACCTTTTCAAGAGAATTTGGTCTGGTCCGCCCCTCCAAAATCCTTCCCCTTCCTCCCAAAAAGAGGAAGGAGGCCATAATAGAATGGGGCCGCTTTCTTTCTGCGGCCCCCATTTGGTCGTCAGTCTCATGAGAGGAATCCTCTTCCCCATTCAACCTATTTTTCCATTTGACACCCTAGCACGCTTCTTCCTATACTGACTTCGCAAAAAGAATCAGCTTATTCACCCTGTGGAAGCAAAAAAAACTGAATAATGATTAATCTAAAGAAAGGAGGAAGCATGGGCGAGCTGCGGGTGAGCGATATCAAGAAGGTCACGGTCATCGGGGCCGGGTTGATGGGGGCGCAGATCGGCGAACTGATCGCCCGAATCGGGAAATGCCGGGTTACTCTCGTGGATATCAAGGACGAATTCGTGAACAAAGGCCTGGCGGGGATTGACCAGCGGACGGAAAAATTCTTCGTGGCCAAGGGGAAGATGACCCCCGAAGAAAAGAAAGAACTCATGAGCCGCATCAGCGGGACCACGGACATGGCCAAAGCCGCAGGGGCGTCGGACTTCATCCTGGAGGCGGCAACCGAGAATATCAAGATCAAGAAAGAACTTTTCAATAAAATGGGTGAGAGTGCCCCCGCGCCGGCCATCCTTGCAACCAATACTTCTTATTTAAGCATTACCGAGATCGCCTCGGCCACCAATCGTCCCGACAAGGTGGTGGGAATGCATTTCTTCAACCCGGTGGGGGTGATGAAGCTGGTGGAAGTGGTGAAGGGGGCAAAGTCCTCTGAGAACACCGTGGCGGTAACTTCCGACCTGGCTCGCTTGCTGCAGAAAGAGCCAGTCGTGTGTTGGGATGCCAGCTACGGATTCCTGGCCAATCGGGCCTACTTCGCCATGCGGATGGAAGCGGTCCAGATGGTTTATGAGAGGGTGGCCCCCCCGGAAGAGATCGACAAAGCCCTGAAGCTCGGCTACAACCTGCCCATGGGACCCCTGGAGCTGGCCGACATGGGGGGGTCCTGGGGAATCTATGCCAGCTCGGAAGAAGACCGGATTCGGGAGTTGGGGTCGGAGAGGGGCAAACTGCATCCTCTCGTTCGGCTCATGGTCCGAGCGGGCTACACCGGGGGCGCGGGGAAAAAAGGAATCTACGACTTTTACAAGGAAGTGCTCTCCAAGATGAAGTAGGGCGCTTCGCGAAGCGCTCCTACTTGGAATAACACTCCACTCTGCAGGGCAATCACCCCTTGGCGTGATTGCCCCCACGGATTTTTCTTGCCTTTCAACTGATGGGATACACCCCATACTCAGCCGCGGCGCGGTAGATGGCCAGGATGTTTTCCGGGGGTACGTCGGGCTGCAGGTTGTGGCAGGGGGCGAAGATATAACCCCCCTTGGGGGCCAGGGCCCGGATGACCCGCCGAACGTCGGCAGCCGCCTCCTCGGGGCTGCCGAAGGGAATGATCTGCTGCTGATCCAGCCCTCCGTGAAATACCAGCTTGTCGCCGAAGGCGGCTTTCAGGCCCTTCGGGTCCATCTTGGCTGCATGGGGCTGCAGCGGATTCAGGACTTCGATCCCCGCATCGATCACGTCGGGAAGCACGTCGAAGATCGACCCGTCGCTGTGCAGGAATACCCTGGCCTTCCCTTCCGTCTTTTTCTTGATCAGCGCCGAAAGGTTGGCATGGCAGGGCTGGATCATCTCCCGGTAAAGAGCCGGAGAGATCAGAGGGGCCCGCTGGGTCCCCAGGTCGTCCTGGGTCTCCACCATCTGAACGTACAGCCCTGTTGCGGTCAGCAGAGCATCCGTCAGGCTGAGTACGGATTCCTCCACCCGGGCCAGCAATTCCCGGGCAAAAGGTTTGTCGGTGAGCATATCCATCAGGAACTGTTCCATGCTCCGCAGCCGGCAGCAGGTCTGAAAAATTCCGCCCGAGACCGACTTGGCGGAAAGGGCAAAATCCGTTCCTTCATAGAGATGTCGGGCTTGGGCCGCCAGCCCTTCGACCAGGTTCGGGTCCCCGGGGTCCGGCCAGGGGTGGCGCGCGAGGTCCGCGACGGTGGCGTTTCGCAGGGGATTCTTGACGATCTGGTTGTAGTAGCCGGCCTTGCGGTAAAAGATTCCCCACTCGTCCGCCCAACTCCCATCCAGTTGTTCAACCCGCCCGGGTCTCCTCTTGGAGCTCCGCAGGCCCACGCGGCGCACATCCACGTTCAGCGCCTGTAGCACCCGCTCGTCGAACTGCGAGATGGTCAGCGTCGTGGTGTAGGTCGTTCCTTCATCACCCTTGATTCCAAGGTATTCTTTGACCCGGCTGTAAGCAACGTCGGTAATCCCCCCGCCCACCGACCCCAGGTCGATGGGCACCCGGTCGGGTTCCTGGTGATTCAGGGTCTTGAGGAACCGCTCCCGGCGGTTAAGAGTTTTGGTGGTAGCTTTTTTGGGCATGATTGTCTCCTTGATTCCGATGCGGACTTACCGTTCGTTCATGGTTTTCTTTCGGCTCCCAAAGTCTAATGAAATCTGACGAACCTCTTACCCGGGGGTCCGCCGGAAAATATTCTCAGGGGATTAGGTAATAGGCCAGCAGGGTGACTATCGCCACCATGAGCCAGGCCCATGGGAAACCCGTGGCCAGGTACTGCTTGTGGGTGATTTTGGTGTAGCCGATAGTCCAAAGAGTCCAGGAGTTGGTAGGGTCCATAGAGCTTCCCACGGCCATGGCACCGCGCCAGGCGGCAAACAATTGCAGGACGGGGAAAGTTTTAGCATTCAAGAACATCCCAATAAGCGCTGCCCCGGTGCCCACCACGTGCAGCGGTCCCCGGTAAATTGCCAACGGCGTCAGGACGATGAAAAAGAGGGTCAACATCACGCGGCTTTCGGGCAGGAAGGGAGAATAGATCGGCTTGAGCACCTTCTGGATTTCCGGCAGCTGCCCACCGACGATGAGCATCCCACATATGATCCACAGGGCGGCGATAGTGGCGATCTCCGGGAAGGCATCATAAAAAGACCGATGGAAGAGGTCAATGGTCTCGCGCCAGGTCCGTTTACCGAAGTGGGTGGTCAGCAGAGCGTAGGCGACCCCGAGGATAAAAGCTGGAATCATGGGCCATTTGAAGAAGATGACCATGACCACTGGAACCGCCGGAGAGATGTAGGCATACCAGGAAACCCGGGGCCGGGAAGTCACCGGGGGAGCGATACTCACCGCCGAGTATTTCCGCACCCCTCCTCTGATTTTGAGGTTAAAAAAGATCATGGCCAGCGCAGCCAGGGTGTAAACCACCCAGGCGGCGGCGAAGAAGGTCAGGAGAGGGCCTTCGTATTTGATACCCGGAAAGAGGGGGGCGCGGATGTTAAAGTCCACCAGGTTGAGGAAGGTGCCCGCGCCGATGGCCATAACATAGGAAGCGGCCGCCACCTGAGGAGGAACCCCCATGGACATTATAATGGGAAGGGCGATGACCCCGAGGGCGATGGCCGCGCCCACGCCATAGAGGGAAATGAACAGGAGCGCGGTCACCACGGTAACGACCATGGTGACGACAATGGGGCGGTCTCCGGCCAGCTCAATGGCTCCTCGGATGATGCTCTCGGCGATCCCGGTCTTCACCAGGGTCTGGCCGAACCAGGCGCCGAAGATGATGATGACGATGGTACTGGCGTAAGCGGTTCCACCCTTCTCCAGGACCGTGGCCAGGATGTTTTTTCCTGGAATGCCCGCCAGGAGAGCCCAGGCAATGGTGAGCAGAAGCAGCATGATGATGGGACTCTCGCCCTTCATGATCACGGCGACCACCACGAAGAAGCACAAGATCATCAGAATGCCGGACAAAGCGTCCATCTTCCACTCCTCCTATTATTGATTTCCCGCGGTGCTCAAAAATCCATTTCCTCGACTTGCGGCTGAAGTCATGGAAAATTTCCGGAAATTTTAACACAGGGAAAAAACATTTTCCTCCTTTTTCTATTTTTCTTTGACAACCAAGAGGAAGAATCGTTTCATTTGATAAGATTCCCGATTTGGCGTAGACTCGAAAGGATTCCTGGTTATCCTAAAGGCTGCAAAAAAGAATTCAAAAACATCACCCCCACCATTCCTTCCACCCTCCGAGGTGGAAGGTTAGGGTGGGGCGGAAATATCTTGCATCGAGGAGGAAGATGAAAGCAAGCGCTAAAGTCGACGGTTTGCGAAAATTCGTGGAGCAGGTTTATCAAACTGTAGGGGCTTCGAAAGAATACGCTCAAATCTCGGCGGAGGTGATGGTGGAGGCCAACCTCTGCGGGGTGGACTCGCACGGGGTAAGAATGCTCCCGGGGTTTGTTACCCTGTCCCGCAATGGAAAGATAAATCCGAAAGGAAAGATCAAGGTAATCAGGGAGAGCCAAGTCATCGCTCACCTGGATGGGGGTCTGGCTCCAGGGCATGTGGTCTCGGTGCAGGCCATGAAGATGGCGGTGGAGAAAGCCAAGGCGTCAGGGATCGGGTTCGTCCTGGTGCGAAACTCAACCCACTGGGGAAGAGCCGCCTACTACCCGGTGCTGGCCGCGCAAGAGGGCTGTGTGGGGGTCTGCTTCGTCAACACCGAATCCAACATGCCCTACTGGGGAACCCGGGCGCCCCGAATCGGGAATAATCCTCTCTCCATCGGCGTCCCGAGGGCCTCGGGCGAGCCGGTGGTCCTCGACATGGCCATGTCCCAGGCCGCTTTCTTTAAGATCGTGCTGTACAACCGGGAAGGCAAAAAAGTACCCCTGGGGTGGGGAGTGGATGAACAGGGACGCCCCACGGATGACCCCGCGGCGATCCTTAAGAGCAGGCGGCTTGTTCCCATGGGTGAGCACAAGGGATCAGGTCTGGCCCTGATGATCGATATCCTGACGGGTGTGCTGTCCGGGGGGATGTTTTGCGGGGAACTCCTGGGGGAGGCCAAGGGGATGCCCCACGCAACGGCTTACGCACAGGCCTTCATGGCCATAGACATTGCCACCTTTCTTCCCCTGGAAGTTTTCAAGCAAAGGGTGGATAAACTCGTGACCTATATCAAAGAGGGGCCGCTGGCCGAGGGCTTCAGCGAGATCAGCATACCGGGAGAAAGGTCCTGGAGGGAGAGGGCTCTGCGGGAGAGGGTCGGAATTCCTCTGGACGAAATTACTTTAGGCGAACTCCGGGCTCTGGCCGGTCAATTGGGAATTCCCTGTTTCCCGGTCAGCCAAGAATAAAAGGGAAGACTCAGTCGCAATTCGCTGTTCATCCTTCGGCACGCTCAGGACGAACGGCTGAATAATGTGCCGTAATCCGTTCGTAGTGGACCTGTCGTACCACGAACGGACCTGCGACAGAGTGTCGTGGGGGAAGGTGGGGGAAATGAGGTTATTTAGAGGCCATTTACAGCTTTTCCGGAGCGCAAAGGTGCTTTTCGTTGACGGCCACCCGCCCGCACCCCTTGCAAACATATTTTCCTTCTTTCACCAATTTCTTATATTCCTCTATTTTCTCTTTAACCATACCGACATTGTGCAGGAAGCACAAATGTCTTTCGTGCCCTGAATGGGGCATCTCGAAATCAGCCATCTCCCTTTCCTCCTTTCCTCATCATTTCCTGGGGCAAGAAGATTTAACCCATTAATTTATTATATTCAGAAAAATTCAAAAAGGGAAATGAGGAAAGGCTCAAATTCCGTTGACACCCAGCCGCCTTCCCAGTACACTCACGGTACCCCAATACTAACTCTCATCCCACAATCAAAAAAAGGGAGGAAATATCGATGCGAATCATGGTAATCGTAATGCTGGTGGCGGTTTTTGTCGTGGGAATTTCAACATTTGCCAATGCCCAAGCCAAGGAACCTCGTTTTCCGGAACTCAAGCGGGAGCAAATGACCGAGGCGCAAAAGCAAGTCTACGATGCCATCGCCGGGGGGCCCAGGGGAAGCGTGCGAGGTCCCTTCGAGCCGCTGCTGCGCAGCCCGGTGCTGACCGATCGGGTCCAGAAGCTCGGAGAGTACCTCCGGTATGGGACTTCGCTGCCCGCACGCCTCAACGAATTCGCAATCCTGATCAACGCCCGTTTCTGGAACTCCAAGTATGAGTGGTATGCCCATAAGCCGCTGGCGACCAAGGGCGGGCTCTCCGAGTCAATCGCCAACGATCTGGCGCAGAGCAAGCGGCCGATGAACATGAAGCCGGACGAGGAGCTGGTCTATGAATTCTGCACCACTCTGCACCGTGAGCATTTTGTCAGCGACGCGTTATTTAAACGCGCAATGGCCACATTGGGGGAACAAGGGGTTATCGACCTAATCGGGGTCAGCGGGTACTACACACTGGTATCCATGGTCCTGAATGTGGCCGAGATCGCGCTTCCCCCGGGCGAGAAATCGCCGTGGTGACAGAGAAGGCCGAAAAAACATGGAGCGAAGGGATGCCAATCAGGGGGTTAAAATGAAATTGATCTATCTTCAACCAGACAATGTTTCCAGGCCAGCGGGGGATTATTCCCAGGGATTGAAGGTCAAAGGTGGAACCCTGGTGGTGATCTCCGGCCAGGTGGCCTGGGATGTCCAGGGGAACCTGGTGGGTAAAGGCGACTTTCGGGCGCAAACCCGGCAGGTTTTCGAAAATCTCAAGAATATGCTGGCCAGCGCCGGGGCGACTTTCAAGGATGTGGTCAAACTGGGCATATTCTTGAAGAACCGGGATGATTTTGCAGCTTTCCGCGAAATCCGGGCCCAATACCTCACTCCTCCTTTTCCCCCCACGACCCTTTTGGTGGTGAAGGATTTGGCCAGGGAGGAATGGCTGTTGGAGGTGGAAGCTATGGCCGTGGTGGAAAAGTAGATTTTGCTCCAGCTGGTTCCGTGGTGAGGCGTGCCTATGTCGATTGGGCATTAGGTAAAAAGTGTTCACCGCCACTGTAGGGGCAATTCAAGAATTGCCCCCGCTAGGATATAAGCATAGGAAAAATTGGGAATTGAAAAGGCAAAAAGATTCGTCGGGCGTAAGAATACTGCTGGTCCGTCATGGAGAGACCGACTGGAATCTTGCCGGCAGGTTCCAGGGTCGGAGCGATGTTCCCCTGAATCAAAAGGGGGTGGAACAGGCCAATGCCCTGGCATCGGCCCTGAGAAAGGAGTCTCTTACCGCGATTTACTCCAGTCCTTTAGGAAGGGCCAAGGAGACAGCCCGGCTGATCAAGGTTTTTCATCCCTCTGCTCCCCTGTATGAAGAGGAAGGCCTGATGGAAATGGACCTGGGGGAGTTTGAAGGAATCGAAGGGGCGCGATGGGCCGAGAAACACGCGAGTTTTCGCCAGGCATGGCGTGACAATCCGGCGGCGGTCACCATGCCGGGTGGGGAAAGCCTGAAGGAGGTTCAGGCCAGAGCCGTTGCCGCC
>DASPRR010000196.1:0-5273 GCA_035624375.1 Thermodesulfobacteriota bacterium
CGATGATGGGAACCTGGATGCCCTGCTGCTGCATAAAGCGGAGCAACTCGTCGAACTTGCGAGCATCGTATCCCACCTGGGTGATGACGAAATCCGCCCCCGCTTTGGCCTTCTTATACAGCTTGAAATATTGGGCCAGGACCTCTGCTTCCTGCATCTTGAAGGGGGATACAGCACATCCTTTCAGGAAGCGCGTCGGAGGACATTCTGCCCCTCCCCCCGGGGCTTTCCCGTCGATGCACTTGCCTTCGTTCATGTTTTTTATCAAGTGAAGAAGCTGCACCGAATCGAGGTCATAAACCGGCTTGGCCTTCCCCTCGAAACCATAGAGAGGGTAATCCCCGGTCATTACCAGGAGGTTCTCGATGCCGATCCGGTCCAGCGCGTAAAGAATCGATTCAATCTGATTGCGGTTCTTGTCCTTGCAGGTGAAGTGAATGAGGGGGTTCATCCCCAGGTTACAGATCTCCCGTCCGAGGACGTTGGGAAAGAGGGCGGGGTGACCTCCGGCATTGTCGGTGATGGAAAGGGCGTGGATTTTTCCCCCTTGAACGGCCTTCTCGGCCATCCTCATGGTATCCTCGATTACCTTCCCCCGAGCGCCCCTTCCGGGTACCAGCTCCAGGGTGTAAACAAATTCTTTAGCATCCAGGGCCCTTTTAAAACTATTTGTTTCCATGCTTCCCTTCATCCCACCGCCCACAACGCGCCTATACTTTTCCCTCGACTACGCGGCAGCAAAGTGGATCCTATGACCGACATCCGTAAGGGCGGTTTGCGAACCGCCCCTACACCTGGCTCGAGACCGGGAAATTTCCTCTTTCCTAACATGTGCGCAGTAATTGCTCAGCAACCCCTATAATCTCAGGGTAGGAGAGGATCCCGTGAATGTCAAGAAAATGGGTTCGAGCGAATTTCGAATGAATTTCTCCTTGACTTGCCGATTCGTTTGTTGCTAATATCCGTGCCGTAAATCCATATTCCTTTCTCTTGAATAGCGCTTTCTCCTTTTCGGCAAAGGGAGAACCGGTCATGCTGAATGAGGATTACTAAGAGCCCCGTCTTCAAATGGAGATGGGGCTTTTTGTTCCGACCCTTCCCTGAGCGGCGTCAATCTGAGCCAATGAATCAAAGATTCTTTTCTCCAGAAGTTTAAGTAATTGGGATTCACATCTGCTCTTTTCTTCGGCCTTTACGAACTTCCTGAACGTAAGTAGCACAGAGCATAAATAGCTTTCAGACTACGAGTTTCGGGTTTCAATTTGGGTTTTTTTGGCAGCGGCGTGGCCGCACGGAAAAAGGAGGGTGAAATGAAAAAGTTTTATTGGGTTTTGATGATTATGATCTGCGCCTTCATCCTGAGCACTGCCGGTTCGAGCTGGGGTCAGCCCAAAACGCTTAAGATCGGCGCCCCCATCCCCCTCGGCGGAGTGGGAGGAGCCTACGTGGGCCTGGGCTGGGGGTACAACGACTGCCAGGCTTATCTGACGGAAAAGGGGGGCATCAAAGGGAATAAAGTCATCTACCTGGTGGAAGACAACCGCTGGGATGTAACCACCGAGATTGCCATTATCAATCGCCAGCTCAGCAAAGAACCGAAAGAGGAACTGGTTCTTTTCTGCGGCAACCTGATCACCGGGACCCTCAAGGCGATGAGCGAGAAGATCAACAAGGAAGTGCGAATCCCCTCCATTGCCCTCTCCTTTTCCGTGGAGATGTTTGGCAAACAGGGCGGTCCTTCCAAATATCCCTATTACTTCACCACCGGCCCCGACTATTCCCAGCAGATCGGCCTTCTCCTGCGGTATATCAAGAAGGATCACAAGAAGGATGCCGCTGCCAAGCTGGCCGTGGTCTATTCCCCGACAGAATACGGCCGGGACCCCCTGGCTGACATGAAGGAGGATGCGGCCAAGCTGGGAATCAAGATCGTGGCGGAAGAAGAAGTGGCGGTCACGGCCTCGGATGTTTCCACCCAGATTATCAACATCCGGAAAGCCCAGCCGGATTACCTGATCTGGCACGGGTTCCTCCCTGGAATGCTGGTGGCCCCGGTTTTCTTAAAGACCGCCCGGCAGTATTTACCCAAAATTCCCATCTTGGGTACGGATTTCCAGACTTCCCCGACCATGATTGCCGCGGGCGGGCCCGCTGCGGACGGGATCATCGGAGTCAACACCCGCGTACAATGGCAGGAGACCGACAACCCCTTCGTCAAGCTGATCCAGGAACAGGCAGCGAAGAGAGAAAGGAAGCTCCCCTGGGCCGAGCAGTCTAATTACATCCTGGGGTGGACCATGGCGATCCTCGGGGCCCATGCCCTTGACGCGGCGGCCGAGACCGGGGACTTCTCCCGGGAAGGGGTGAAGAAAGCCATGGAAAATTCCGTCTGGGACTTCTACGGGATGTATGAGGGGAAAAAATTCTCCTACCAGTCCCACAAAAATCCCATGGCCAGAATCTACAAAGCTTCTGGCGCCAAGAAGGAGTGGGACGCCATCACTCCATGGCTCAATGTGGATGAGGAGCTGAAATAGCTGGAGGACCCCCTCACTACCATGGGCTTTTTTCTCCAATCCTTTTTCTCCGGGATGCTGAGCGGACTCTCCTACGGGCTTTTGGGCCTAGGGCTGGTGCTGATCTTCCGGGCATCAGAGGCCTTTAACTTTGCCGTAGGTGAGTTTATGGTCGTGGGTGGTTTTCTCTTTTATCTTCTCCATTTCAACTGGCATTTGCCCTTTCTGGTTGCGCTGCCGGCCGGGCTCCTGGCGGCTGCGGTTTTCGGGGCCATCGTGGAGAGGACAACCATCAAATCCCTCATGGGAAGGCCCGCCCTGTCCATGACCATCATTACCCTGGGGCTTTCCAACATCCTGGCGGGAGGGCTCCAGGCCACGGCGGGGAGCAATCCCTACCCCTTCAGCCTGGACCTCCCGGACCTGACCATCGAAGTGGGAACCCTCATCTATCCTTCGCCCCAGGTATGGGCCGGCGTTCTGTCCCTGGTGTTCTTCGGCCTGGCCCTTTATTTCATCTACCGGACGCGCTGGGGTCTGGTCATCCAGGCCACTTCGGAGAGCCAGCCCAAGGCCCTCTGTTACGGAATCAATGCCCAGTTTGTCCTTCTCCTGGTCTGGGCCGTTGCCGCCGTCTGTATCGCCGTGTCGGGAATCGTGGTGGCCAATCTCGGCGCGCTTTCCGTCCAGACTTCCCTCGTAGGGTTGCGGGCGATCCCGGTGGTGCTGATCGGAGGGCTGGACAGCATCCCCGGGGCCCTGGTGGGGGGGCTGATCGTAGGAGTGGTCGAAGCGCTGACCGGGGCCTACGTAGAGCCCCTCGGGCTCATTGGTTTCAAGGAGGTCGTCCCTTACCTGGTTCTGCTGGTTACCCTGTTCATCCGCCCCTATGGCCTGTTCGGGACCGTACGGATCGAGAGGGTGTGACATGCTCCGGGTGGAAAATCTGCGGGTGGTTTATCAGGAAGTCATCTCCGTCCTCCACGGGGTCTCGCTCAAGGTTCCCGACGGCGAAGTAACGGTCCTGCTCGGAGCCAACGGGGCGGGGAAGACCACCATGCTCCGGACCATCTGCGGCCTCCTTCCGGTCTATGACGGGAAGATCATCGAAGGGAGTGTGCTTCTCGATGATGCTCCCCTCCATCGGCTCGCCTCCTCTACGATCGTCAAGCGGTACCGGACCACGTACGTGATGGAGGACCGGCCAGTATTCTGGTATCTCACCGCGGAGCAAAACCTGAAGGCGGCGGCCTTCTCCCGCTGGGACCGGCAAGTCCCGGCGGATGTGGAAAAGGTGATGACCGTTTTCCCCAAGTTGGCCAGCCTGAGGAACACCCGGGCAGGGTACCTCTCCGGCGGTGAGCAGCAAATGCTGGCCATCGGCATGGCCCTCATGACCCGGCCCAAGCTCCTGATGCTGGATGAGCCGTCTTTAGGCCTGGCCCCGCTCATCGTGCGGGAGCTCTTCAGCATCATCCGCAACCTTAACCGGGAGGGCCTAACCATTTTCCTGGTGGAGCAAAACGCGCACGCCGCCCTATCTGTGGGGCATACGGGCTATGTGATCGAAAACGGCCGGATTGTCCTGGACGGACCTTCGGGCGAATTGATCAAGAACAAAGACGTGCGGGAGTTTTACCTGGGCACGGCCCGGATCGACGAGAAAAGATTCCTCGAAGCCAAACGCTACAAACGGAGGAAGAGATGGCTCTAGACCCGGTCCTCCTGGAGATTTCGGACCTGACTCTATCCTTCGGCGGGGTGATGGCCCTTAGAGATCTCTCCCTTCGCGTTCCAAGGGGCGTCTTTGCCTCCATTATCGGGCCGAACGGGGCGGGAAAGACCAGCCTGCTCAACTGCATCAACGGCCATTACCGCCCGCAGAGGGGGCGCGTTTCCCTGGAGAATCGGGACATCACTCATTCCCGCCCGCATCAGATTGCCAGGATGGGCGTGTCCCGGACCTTTCAGAAGATCGAGCTCTTCTCTCACATGAGCGTCCTGGACAATGTGAAACTGGGAAGGCATTTCCTGATGAAGGCCTCTCCGGTGAGCTGCTTTTTCCGGCTGCCGGGCATGGTGCAGGAGGAATTCCGGCACCGCCGGGAGCTGGACGACGAAGTGATCGACTTCCTCGGCCTTTCGGCGTTCCGCAACCATATTGTGGGCGGGCTTCCCCATGGGATCCGGAAGCGGGTGGACCTGGCCCGGGCCCTGGCCATGAAACCGAAGCTGCTCCTGCTCGACGAGATCATGGCCGGGATGAGCATGGAAGAAAAAGAGGATATTGCCAGCTACCTGATGGACATCCACCGGGACTGGGGAACGACCATGATCTGGATCGAACACGATCTGGCCGCGGTCATGGAGCTTTCCACCTGGGTCACGGTGCTCAATTTCGGGGAGAAGATCGCCGAGGGAACCCCGGTCGAGGTGCAGAAAAACCCGGCGGTGATCGAAGCGTACCTGGGAACCGGGACGGAAATATAAGCATTTCCAGTTGTATGTTTCCAGTTGCCGGTAAAGGATCAAACCCCGCAACGCGCAAACCGGAACGATTAGACTTTTGGTCATTTGCGCTATGCGCTTTGCCCTACGCGTTTTTAGGGAAAGGAAATGGTGACCGATACCCTCATCCAGCTGTTCATTTCCCGGGCGAAGCGCCATCCTGACCGGATAGCCCTGCGGGAGAGGCAGTATGGGATCTGGATTCCCACCACCTGGGCGGAACTCTGGCAGAAATCGGCCTCCTTCGGG
>DASPRR010000235.1:0-7194 GCA_035624375.1 Thermodesulfobacteriota bacterium
GGATGATCAGACGCTTGGGGGAATAAAGATTGGCCGGATCCTCCATCACTTTCCCCCGAATAGCCCGGTGGGCCGAATGGCCAGGACCGTCACCAAGACCCCGAAAGAGAAGACTTCATGGTAAGAGGTGCTGATGTATCCCCCGCTCAGGCTCTCCACCAGCCCCAAAAGAAACCCGCCGATGATCGCTCCGGGGATGCTTCCCATCCCGCCCAGGATGATGATGACGAAAGCCTTCAGGATGACCGGCCCGCCCATTCCCGGATGGACCAGATGAATCGGAGCGATCAGGCTGGCAGCGGCTGCGGCCAGAGCAGTCCCCAGGGCAAAAACCATCATCCGAACCCGCTTCACATTGATGCCCATGAGGCGGGCCCCTTCCATATCCTGGGCCGTGGCTTCGATCGTCGCTCCCACAATGGTTTTCTTGATGAAGAGATGCAGGAGCACGATCAAAGTCACCGTAACCAAGATAATGATGATTCGCTGGAAGGTAATGGTGGTTCCAAGGACCTGGACGACCTGGGTGTGCACCGGCGGAAACCGTTTGAAATCCGGTCCGAAAAGGTACAGCGCCCCATCCACGAAAATAAAGATCATTCCGATGGCGGCGATAAAAGAGCTCAGGGGGGATTCCAGCATGAGGGGACGATAGACCAGCCGCTCCATGACGATGCCGATCAGAGCCAGGGCTATCATGGAAATGACCATGGCCAGCCAGAAGTTGAGGCCCGCCGACGTGGCCAGAAGGAAGGTCACATAGGCACCGGCCATGTACAGTGCCCCATGGGTGAAGTTAGGAATATGCAGGATCCCGTACTCCAGGGTCAGCCCGAGGGCCACCAGGGAATACACGCTCCCCAGCATGATCCCGTTCAGCACCTGCTGGATGAAAAGAGACATCTAAACTCCCTAAAATGAAAAACGCATAGCGCATAGGCATAGCGTATCGCATTAAGATTCCACTGGCTCATGGCTGATAGAAAAGATTCTCTCCCGCAGGCTATGAACCGTGAGCCATCCGCTCTTTGCCCTGCCTTCTTTGCTATGCTCTATGCGCTATGTTCTTTGCGGTTTTTATTTGGGGGTCCAGGCCGCCCCGTATTTCTTGTACCACGGGCCCGGGTCGATGTTGGCCGGCGAGGCGAATTTCCCGTCGGCGATCTCCATGGCGAAATAGCCGGAGATGAACTGCCCTTCCTTGGTCATGCTGTGAATCCCGCGAATGGCGTGTTTTCCCACCGGCAGGACCCCCGGAATGGCGGCCATGATCTGGTCCAGGTCCTTGACGGTTGCGGCCTTCTTCATGGCCTCGGCGAAGATGTACATCACCTCGTAGTTGAAGGCCGATTCCGAGGTGGGAATGGTTTTCACCCTTTGCTCATGCCTCTTCGAATACTCCTGCATGAGCGGAAGGGGCATCATGCCCACGGGACAAACCCCCACACTGGGAGTCAGAGTCTTTAAAGGAGCCACCTTCTCCATCTCGTCCAGCTTGCATTGGGAACCCAGCATGAATCCACCCTTGAAACCAAGCTCGCGGGCACTGGAGATGATCATGGCGGACGGTTCTGACGGGCCGTAGAGAAAGATGGCATCGGGCTTTGCCGCCAGGACCTTGGTCAGGTAGGGATAGAAATCGGTTACCTTCTGGTAATCCGCAGGGGCGTTGGCCACGATTTCACCCCCCATGTCCTTCCATAATACTTCAAAGACTTTCTCCCCCATTTTGGCCGCCTCATGGGTCCCGCAGAGGAGGGCTCCTTTCCTCCATCCCTTTTTCCAGCCTATTTCCATGACCCCATAATTGTAAAATCCCATGGACATGGGGGCTTTGACCAGCCATTTGTTTCCCTGCTGCAAGATAGCCGTATTGTCCGTGTAGCCGTGCAGGATGAAACCCTCCTGCTCGTTGAACTTCAGCATCCCCAGGATTCCCCCGCTGTGAGGGCAGAAGATAAACGGCGGTTTTTGCAGTTCCACGAACCTTCGGGCGTTGGTGACCGCGTCCGCCGGCCGGTACCGGTCGTCGAGGGAATTTACTTTAAAGGTGTAGGTCTTTCCCGCAACGGAGACCCCCCCGGCTTCATTGATCTCGTCCACGGCCATCTTGAGGCCGTCCAGGTTATTCTGCCCGTACTTGGCCGCTCCGCCGCTCAGGGGGCCGGTGTAGCCCACATTGATAACCTCTGCGGCCCCGGAGGGTGCGACCCAGGTCATCAGCAGGAAGCTGATAATCCCGGTCACCGGGATCGAGAAAGAAAAGAATCTTCCCTTATCCATGACAACCTCCTTCCTGGCAAAAGAGTAAAAATCTCCACCTGCCCCCCAGGCATCCCTTCCGGCGCTGAAGGAATGCTACTGGCGATCGATGACCTTCTCGTTCTAAGGAATAATCCTGGCGAAGGGCCGGGAAAACCAAAAAATCTATTTAGGGACTCCGGCAGGTTTTCCTGAAAATCCGGCCCTGACGGTTTCGGTCTTCTCTCTCACTTCTGACCCCAGAGATTTATGCAACGTGACATGTTTCGTGTGCGGGGAATTTTTTCTGACCGATCTTAGCAATCCGTGGAAATATGTCAAGGGAATTATTTGATCGCTTTTCTCTTCTCCTCCATCTGGAGGTCGAGATTTTTCAGTTTCTCCACCGTCTCTTTCATTTTATCATTGGCTTCTTTCAGGCTCCGGTTCGTCCGTTCCAGGGAATCCACCTGGGCCTGTATTTTTTCCAGGGCAGACTGCGTTTCTTGATTCTTTTTCAACTGCCAAGCCAGAGATTTAGTCTTTCCCTCGTTTTCCTGGGCCAATTTTGCCACTCTCTCCTTCAAGCTGGCCTTTTCCCTTTCCCGCCCATCCATCTCCCGGAGGGCCAAAGTCCAATTCAGAATCTCATCGGTCTGCCGGTCCGCCGCCGTGAACCTCAGGTAGGCTTCGAATCCCTGGAGTGCTTTTCCGTAATTCAAAAGTGGATTCCGGTAGTGAAGATAGAGATAGGCCAGCTCCAACTGGCATTCCGCCCGGACCTCGGGGTCTTCGTGGCTTCGGGCCTTTTCCTCCAGACGGAGGGTCTCCTGCCTGAATTCCTCTGCCGACCTGGGAGAATATTTCAGGCTGCAGCTGGGAGAAGCAAACAGGGTGAGAAGCATGATGAGCCAGATGACTTCCTGACGTCTATGTTTCATAACCTCTCCTTGGGGTTGGGAGGAATTATCAAGCTGTTCCTTCCGGGGGCCTGTCGCGCCGCCTATCGACTACATAGGTGGACTTGGAAAAGGTCTTGGCGTAATTCTTCATCTCGGCGGCGATTTCTCCCACTTGGATGTGGCTTTTCAGCATCCGTTGTTGGTTGGTAACCACGGCGATGGATAGGATCATGATGGGAAAGGAGACGACCTGCCCGGTTCGGGTGGTCCCCCGAATATATCCCCTCTGCCGGTCTTCCAGATCATAGAAGGCTTGGATTTTCCGGTCGAAGGCCTCGATGACCGCCTTGCAGATACTCTCATAGCGGCCCGGGCCGGTGATCAGGACAAAATCATCCCCGCCGATGTGACCGACAAAGTCTCCCTCCCCTCCGTGCTCCCGAACCGCCTCCCGGATGATCTCCGCCGTGGCCAGGATAACCTCATTTCCCCGGGCGTAACCGTAGCGATCATTGAAGCCCTTGAAGTGGCGAAGGTCAAAGAGGCAGAAAGCCAGGGGGGCTTCCTCTGCCAATTTGACCTTCAAAACTTCCTCGATGGCCACCCCGCCGGGCAGACGGGTGAGCGGGTTGGCATCCAGGTACATCTCCTCCAGCTTTTTTAGCCGCCCGGCCATTTCCTTAAAGGCCTTGGACAGGTCTTCCAGTTCGTCCCCGCTCTGGACCATGGGAAGGTCGTCGAACCTCCCTTCGGAAATTTCCCTTGTAGACAGCTTCAGCTGGTGAATCGGCCCTGAGATGTTCCGGGTGATGATCAGGGTTACCAGAATTCCAAGGAGAATTCCCACCACGCTCAGCCCAGCCGTCACCCGAAAAGCCCGATTGCCGATTTCTGCGATCTTCTGATTTTTTTCCATCTGGTCCTGCTTCGCTGCCCAGGAGATTTTCCTCACCACCTGAATGAGGGCCTCCTGCTTCTCTTTGGCCTGACGCTCGAACTCTTTGGCCTTTGTTGCGGAGGATTCCGAAGCCTTGAATCCCTCCTTGAGGAACCAGGAATACTCCTCATGGAGGGCGGTCAACGATTCGATGGGAACGCTCTCGGGCTGGGGAAGGGTTTTCAACTGGAGAATCAATCTCTTGAACTCCTCGTTCCTCTTCCAGAAGAGGGAGGTCACCTCCGCGCTCTGGAGGATGATCGAACGGCCGGCGTAGAGTTCCTGAGCCAGCAGATTTTCCACCATCTTATCGCAAATTTCCATGAGGGGGATGTCCCTCTGGATGATGCTAGAATTGATCATGTTCAACTGATCCAGGCTGGATAAGGCAAAGAGGGCAATCAGGAGGGTTATAATTCCATAGGAGAGAAAACCCAAGAGCAATTTTTTGCCGATGCTAAGCCGGATGAACTTCAGGATCGTTTCCTTCATGAATTCGCCACCCCGTTTCCGGTCCGAAGGTCCCCGGGAAAGTCCAGCACTTTCCAGGCTGCCCGTTGGGTGATTATACCCTAAAAGTTTTATCCTACCCAGTGAAATTCACGGAAGAAACCAAAACGGTCTCTTTGCTTTTCTCCGGCGAGAGACGCGACTCGGGCCACGAGAAGCGGGGACTTAATAGTGAAGGTGGAAAGGATAGAGATTGAATTGACAATCCGATCAACCGATGGTAATGATGGGGGTCAGACCCACCGGGATGGGATGAGATAACCCTTCCTGAACGGGGATTCATAATGGAGATTGCCTCTTCAGCGACGGAAAGGAACATGAGTCTTTGGGTCGGCCATTTTACTGGAACCGCGCATGGTCTTCAAATCAGGGGAGATGAGCCCGGCCTATTCACGCTATTAAATCCCTCTCCCTGTTCACGACTTGACTCAGTGCCCCTTTAAGAAATTGGGCAAGAAATCCAAATCCGGAGGAAAAAACATGAGCTTCGAATTCAGCGACGAGGTCAGAGCCATAAAGGATATGGCCGCGAAGTTTGCCCAAAAAGAAATTCTCCCCACCGTGGCCCAGAGCGAGAAGAAACACGAGTTCCAGCGGGACCTGGTCAAAAAAATGGGAGAACTGGGCTTTTACGGCTGCCCCCTCCCCGAGGAATACGGAGGCTCCGGCCTGGGTTTCCTGGCTCACGCCGTGGTGACCGAGGAGATTTCCAAGGTCAGCGGGGCGTTGCGCGCCCCTTTCAATATGCAGACCATGGGAACGGCCCGGGAAATTTACCAGTACGGAAATGAAGCCCAGAAGAAAAAATACATTCCCCGGATCCTTTCCGGCGAGTTCCTGGGGTGCATCGGGATCACCGAGCCCAACGCCGGGTCGGACGTTGGGGCGATCAAGACCAAGGCGGTTAAGAAGGGAGACTTCTACGTCTTAACCGGATCGAAGAACTGGATCACTTACGCCCAGGTGGCCGACGTGGGCATCATCTATGCCTACACCAACCCCGCGGTCAAGTACAAAGGGCTTACGGCCTTTATCGTGGAAATGAAATGGCCCGGGATCAAGACCGGGCCCACGGCGGAGAAACTGGGGTGGAACGCTTGCCCGACGGGGGAAATATTCTTCGAAGAGGTCCAGGTCCCTGCCGAAAACCTGCTGGGCGAGGAGGGACGGGGGTTCGAGTATGTCATGGGGAGCTTGGATAATACCCGGCTGACCGCTGCCGCCGGAGCGGTCGGCGTAAGTCAGGGGCTGATCGACGAAGCGGTGAATTACGCCAAAGCCAGAGAGCAGTTCGGCAAACCCGTGGGGCAGTACCAGATGGTCCAGGAAGAGCTCGCCCGAATGATCGTGGAGACCGAAGCCGCTCGGCTCCTCACCTATCGATGCGGTTGGCAGAAGGATAAAGGGGTCCGGAATACCCTCGAGACCTCCATGGCTAAGTATTATTCCTGCGATGTGGCTTCGCGGGTCGCCGACGGGGCGCTCAGAATTCTGGGAGCCTATGGATATTCGGCGGAGTATCCGGTAGAACGGCTCTTCCGCGATGCCAAACTCTACCAGATCCTGGAAGGTTCAGCCAACATTCACAAAATGATCATTGCCAACGATGCCCTGGGATATCGGAAGGCCAATCGCTAATTCCCGGAATATCAGCGGTCGAGAAACGGGGAGGCCCAAAAAGGGGATGGACATGAATGAACTGATGGGGAAGATTGCTTTGATCACCGGCGGCAGCCGGGGAATCGGGCGGTCCTGCGCCCTGGCCCTGGCCCAAGCGGGAGCCGATGTTGTAGTAAATTACCGGCAACGCCAGGATGCAGCTGAAGAGGTTTGCTCTCTCGTGAAAGGCTACGGAAGGCGAGCCTTTCATTACCGGGCAGATGTCTCCAACTCAACCGAAGTGAACCGCATGGTTAAAGCGGTTGAACAGCAGATGGGCACGGTTGAGATTCTGGTTAATAACGCCGGCATTGCCCGCCGTTATTCATGGGACCAGATTCCCGAAGAAGGTTGGGATGAGATCATTGATACCAACCTGAAATCCGCCTTCTTGGTAACCCAGGCCGTACTTCCTGGCATGCGCGCCCGAAAATGGGGCCGAATCATCAATATTTCGTCGGGCGCGGCCGCCACTGGCGGGGTAGTCGGGCCCTATTACGCCGCCAGCAAAGCCGGGATGTTGGGACTGACCCATGGATACGCCTCCCTCACCCTAAAAGAGGGCATCACCGTCAACGCGGTTGCTCCGTCTTTGATTCAGACGGACATGGCCCAGCAGGACCTCCGCGTCGATCCAAAATCGACCCCCATCGGCCGCCTGGGGACCCCGGAAGAAGTTGCCGGGGTGGTGGTCATGCTGGCCACGACTGGCTATATAACCGGCCAAACGATCTTCGTGAACGGCGGAAGGCATATGACCTGACAATTGCGGATTGCCAATAGCATTTTCGGATTGTATGATAAACACCCATTGAATTCGGTAAACAGAACCCGGAATTCAGCATTCAAATAATACCTGGAGAGAATTTTGGCTCCTGACTCATGGCTTCGGCATTCCCAATCCTTCTATTCCGCAATCCGCAATGGTGAGGGGGTTGATTTTTT
>DASPRR010000243.1:0-19427 GCA_035624375.1 Thermodesulfobacteriota bacterium
CGGCCGCTCGCCCCTACAACGGTCAAACTTCTGTGGCACGCGGCCGCGCCCTCCTACAAACTATACACGGCGTGCTAATTCGAACCCCTGGCGGCAGGGGTAAATGCCAAACGCCCAAATCATAGATTGTTCAGACTTGCCAGATTCATCACTCGATTGAGGAGGAAAATATGAAAAAGGTGCTCTGCCTTTTGGCCATCCTGGGTTGCTTCCTGGTCTTCTGCTCTTCGGAAACCTTTTCCCAGACATATGACCTAAAGCTCATGACCGGTCCCATGGGAGGGGCTTGGTACCCGCTCGGAGGGGCAATCTCCGATGCCATCCAAAAGGCGATCCCCGGAGTGACCCTGTCGGTCATGCCCGGCGGGGGAATCGGGAACGTGGAGGCTCTGGAAGTGGGGAAATGTGATATCGGCTTCGCCAATTCCTGCTCGGCCGTGGACGGCCTCTTTGGCCGGGCTCCCTTTAAGAAAAAGATGGAAAACATGAGACAGTTGGCCAACCTATATCCCCAGTACTTTCAGATGGCCGTGGCGGAAGATTCGGGGATTAAATCGGTGGCCGATCTGAAGGGCAAGGTCCTGGCTTGCGACCGCAAAGGGCTCACCGGAGAGCAGTTGTCGGAACTGGTCCTGAAGGTCTACGGCCTGTCCTACAAAGACTTGGCCAAGGTCAATCATGTGAGTTACAGCGACGGCGTATCCCTGATGAAGGACGGCCACGTCCAGGCCTTCTTTTTGATCACCACCATCCCTTCGTCCTCCATCATCGACTTGAGCGCCGACCGGAAGATCCGCATGCTCTCCCTTCCCGAAGACAAAATTCAAGCCCTGCAGAAGATTAACGCCGGCTTCCTGAAGAGGGTCATTCCAAAAGGGACCTATCCCGGCGTGGACTACGAAGTCAACGGCGTCGGCGCCTTCACCCACCTCATCATCAGCTCCAAGCTTCCGGATGACCTGGTATATCAGATCACCAAGGTCATCGCGGTTAACCTTTCCCGCTTTGGAGATGTAGTCAAGGACATTAAGGGCGTAACCCCCAAAGACCTGGCCTTCGACGTGGGGGTCCCCTACCATCCCGGCGCTTTGAAGTACTACAAAGAAATCGGAGCTCTGTAAGAGTCCCATCTGAACAGGTTACAGGAGAGGCCGGGAGAACTCTTCTCCCGGCCTAAAAAAGAATGCCGTAAGGAGCAGGCCATGGATGCTGAGCATTTCCAGGTGAAGGACAAGGAAACCGATTTCCAGACCGAAACGCTGCCGGGGGCGATCAAGAAGATCATTAGCGTCGTCGCCATTGCCATGAGCGTTTACCATCTCTACACGGGCTATTTCGGGGCCCCTGAAGCCCTCCTTCACCGTGCCATTCATTTGCTCTTTACCATGGTTTTGATTCTTTTCCTCTTCCCCCTAACCAAGAAGGAATGGGGAAGGAATCTTCGCTGGACCGATGGGATTCTAATCCTGCTGGTCGTCGCTTCCATCGGGTACCTATTTCTTAATTACGAGTATGTGGTCACCCGCTATGCGCTGGTCCATCCTCTTGAGAAACTGGATTTTGTCTTCGGAATTCTCCTGTCCCTGCTTCTTCTGGAAGCCTCTCGCCGGGCCATCGGGCCGGCCCTCCCCATCACCGCAATTGTATTCCTGGTCTACGCCTATCTAGGACCCTATCTCCCGGGACTCCTCCGTCATACCGGATTCAGCACCGAAATGATCGTGGATCAGCTTTACCTGACCACCGAGGGAATTTTCGGCATGCCTCTGGGAGTCTCGGCTACCTATGTAATTCTCTTCATCATCTTCGGAACGTTCCTGGAAAAGACCGGAACCGGCCAGCTCTTCATGGAATTTGCTTCGGCCATTACCGGGTGGACCCGGGGGGGGCCGGGCAAAATTTCCTGCATCTCCAGCGCCCTCTTCGGAACCATCTCCGGAAGCGCTGTGGCCAATGTTATGGTCGATGGGTGGCTGACCATTCCCCTGATGAAACGGACCGGGTTCAACCCTCCCTTTGCCTGCGCCGTGGAGGCCACGGCGTCCACAGGCGGCCAGATCATGCCCCCGGTCATGGGAGCGGCGGCCTTCGTCATGTCCGAATTCACCGGAATTCCTTATATTACGATCTGCCTTTACGCGATGATCCCGGCTCTCCTCTATTATCTTTCCCTTTTCATGTCTATCCACTTCATGGCCGGGCAAATGGGACTCAAGGGGCTTTCCCGGAAAGAACTCCCCAGCCTGAAAAAAATCCTGCTTTCCCGGGGACACATGTTCATTCCCCTGGGAGTCATTGTTTATATGATGATCGCCGGGTATACCCCCATGTACGCCTGTATCTATTCCACGGTGGCGGTGGTGATCTTATCCTTTATTCGGAAGGAAACCCGCATGAACTTCCGGACTTTTCTGGCGGCCCTGGAAGATAGCGCCAAGAACACCCTGGGGGTGGCCGCGGCCTGCGCCTGCGCGGGAATCGTCATCGGAGTGATCAACCTGACCGGCGTGGGACTGAAGTTCACCAGCTTTGTTCTTTTCATCGCCGGGGACTCCTTGATTCCGGCCCTTATCTTGACCATGATCGCCGGAATCGTCCTGGGCATGGGCATGCCCACCACTCCAGCCTACATCGTCCAGGCTGCCCTGCTGATCCCGGCGCTCATCAAGCTGGGAGTCCTGAATGTGGCCGCCCACATGTTTGTTTTTTATTTCTCCACCATCTCCGCCATCACCCCTCCGGTGGCCATGGCCGTGTATGCTGCCGCGGGAATCGGGGGAGCGGCCCTATGGCCCACCGGGCTTTGGGCCATGCGCATTGCAGCCACAGGCTTTGTCGTTCCCTTTATGTTCGTCTACGGGCCATCGCTTCTCTTCATCGGTTCAGCCTTCGACATCACCACCTCGGCCATCAGCGCCACCTTCGGAGTCATCGCCTTGGCTGCCGGCATGATGGGGTGGTTCGTCAAAAGGGTGAGCCTCTGGGAACGGCTTGTCCTGATCATCGCCGCATTTCTTCTCATCAAACCCGGCCTCGCCACCGACGCGGTGGGCTATGTTCTCCTTCTTTTCATCTACATCCGGCAGAAATATTTCTTGAAAGATCTGCCAACGATGGGCTCGTCCGGGCCCGCCTAGAAAGCTCGAACTGAAATCCCCCTTGGCGGACAAAATCAAAAAATTATGCTATCCTATTTTGATATGGAACGAGCCGTAGCGCGATTCATGAATCGTCCCTGCGTAGGAAATTTGCGAGGTTAGGAAATGGAAAAACGTAGCGATATACTCCACCGGGGAGACGCCCGGGCCGCCAACCGTGCCCTCCTGCGTTCTCTCGGACTGACGGACAAGGATTTCGCAAAGCCTTTCATCGGAATCGTCAACACCTGGACGGAGATTAACCCGGGCCATATTCATTTAAGAACTCTAGCCGAAGCGGCCAAATCCGGGGTCCGCATGGCCGGAGGGATTCCTTTCGAAGTCAACACCATCGCCCTCTGCGACGGCATCGCCCAGGGGCACGCGGGAATGAGGCGTATCCTCCCCAGCCGGAACCTCATTGCCGATTCCATCGAGCTGGTCGTGGACGCCAACCAGTTTGATGCCTTCATCGTCCTGGCTTCCTGCGACAAGATCGTCCCGGCGAGCTGGATGGCCATCGCCCGCCTGGATTTGCCGGCTCTCATGATCACCGGCGGGCCCATGATGCCCGGCCGTTTCCGGGGAGAGCAATTGGTTCTTCCCGCTGCCCGGGAGGCTCAGGGGAGGATGCTCCGGGGGGAGATCACCCAAGCGGATTTTCAGGAGATCGAGGAGTGCCTGTGCCCCGGGCCTGGGTCTTGCTCGATGATGGGCACGGCCAACTCGACGAGCTGTCTGACCGAAGTCATGGGGTTGTCCCTCCCCGGTTGCGGGACCTCCCATGCGGTGGATGCCAAGAAACTGCGTATTGCCCGGGAGAGCGGAGAGCAAATCCTGCGCATCTGGAAGGAAGGCCTCAAGCCCTCGAAAATCCTTACCCTCTCCGCACTGAAAAACGCTGTTACCGCCAGCATGGCCTTCGGGGGGTCCACCAACATCGTCCTCCATCTCATGGCCCTGGCCAATGAACTGAATATTCCTCTCTCCCTGGAAACTTTTGACGAAATCAGCCGCCGCACGCCTTTCATCTGCAGCATCAAGCCCAGCGGGAAGTACCCCATGCTGGGCCTTGAGGATGCCGGCGGTGTGCCTGCCGTATTGCATGAGCTCCGGGACCTCCTGGACCTCAAGGTACTCACGGTGAGCGGGAAAACCCTTGAAGAGAATCTATCCGGGGTCCAGAACAGAAACCCCGAAGTCATTCTTTCCCGGCAGAAGCCTTTGAGGAAGGAAGGGGGAATCGCCATCCTTCGAGGGTCCCTCGCTCCTGGTGGCGCGGTCGTCAAACAGTCGGCGGTTTCCGAAAAGATCATGGTACATACGGGTCCGGCCCGGGTCTTTGAAACCGAAGTGTCCGCCCGAGAAGCCGTTTTCGGAAACCGGGTCAAACCCGGAGAGGTCATCGTGATTCGCTACGAAGGCCCCAAAGGCGGTCCGGGCATGCCGGAGATGCTCAGTGTGACCGCCGCCCTGGTGGGAATGGGGTTGGCCGAGTCCGTATCCCTGGTGACCGACGGACGTTTTTCCGGTTCAACTCGCGGCCCTTGCATCGGCCATATCGTCCCCGAAGCCCAGGATGGAGGCCCCATTGCCCTGGTCAGGGATGGTGACTCCATTGCTATCGATATCCCCAACCGCCGTCTGGACCTGCGCGTTCCTCCCGAAGAACTGGAGAGACGGAGAAAGGCCTGGACGCCCCCCCCGCTGAAAGTCAACCGAGGCTACCTTAAGACCTTTGCCGAACGGGTCAGCAGCGCGGATAAAGGGTGCATATCCATCTAGCCATTTTGCAACGTAGCAAATTGGCAAGGTAGCCGTTTGAAGCTTCCCGAATTGCCATGAGCCACATTGCCAGTTGCTGGTTCTTGATGATTTTTGTCATTCGAAAAAGAGGTGAAACGAGGTAAAAAAAGATATGCTCGACAGAGTGGTCATCAGAGAGATCAGCACCATCGTCGGCAAGGAAAATGTGGTGGAGGACCGGGAGACCCGGGTTTGCTACTCCTACGACGCCACAAATATCAAGCACCTTCCCGACCTGGTCGTTTTTGCTCGGACCCCCCAGCACATCTCTGAGATTCTCAAACTCGCCAATGAAAACCGTTTTCCTGTCATCCCGCGGGGTGCCGGAACCGGCTTTACTGGCGGAACCATCCCGGTGGAAGGCGGAGTTGTCCTGGTTCTGACCAAAATGAACAGGATCCTTAAGATCGACCAGGAAAACCTTCTGGCCATCGTGGAGCCGGGGGTCGTCACCTATGACTTGCAGCAGGAAGTGGAAAAGATCGGCCTTTTCTACCCGCCCGATCCGGCCAGCCTGAAAAGTTCCACCCTTGGCGGGAACGTGGCCGAATGCGCCGGAGGGCCGAGGGCCGTCAAATACGGAGTCACTAAGGACTACGTGTTGGGCCTGGAGGCGGTCTTGCCCACGGGGGAGATCATCTCCGCCGGGGTTCAGACGGTCAAGAGCGTGGTGGGCTACGACCTGACCAAGCTCCTGGTGGGATCAGAGGGAACCCTGGGAGTGATCACCAAGATCATCCTCCGTCTCCTCCCTCTTCCCAAAGCCAAACGGACCATGTTGGTCATCTTTCCCACCATCGAGTCGGCGGCCACCTCCGTCTCCCAGATCATCAGCTCCCGGATCATCCCCACGACCTTGGAGTTTATGGACAATTCCACGATCCGCTGCGTGGAAGACTACCTCCACATGGGGCTGCCCGTGGATGCCGGCGCACTTCTGATCATCGAAGTGGACGGGGCCCCCGAGGCCCTGAATGGGGAGATCGAAGAAATCCAGAAAATCTGCCAGACCAACCGGGCCATGGAAATCAAAGTGGCCAAAGACAAGCAGGAAGCGGAAGAGCTGTGGAAGGCCCGGCGGGCAGTTTCGGCGGCGGTGGTCAAGCTGAACCCGACCAAAATCAACGAGGATGTCACCGTTCCGCGCTCGAAGGTGGCCGACATTCTCCGGCGAACGGAGGCGATCTCCAAGAAGCACGGCCTTATCATCGTCAACTTCGGCCATGCGGGTGACGGAAACATCCATGTGAACGTCCTGATCGACAAGCGCAAACCCGGCGAGCAGGAGAAGGCGCATGCCGCGGTGAAGGAGATATTCCAGGCCGCCCTCGACTTAGGGGGTACCCTTTCCGGGGAACACGGAATCGGCATCACCAAAGCCCCCTATCTCCCCTTGGAGCTGGGGGACATGGGCATCGAAGTGATGAAGCGGATCAAGAAGGCCTTTGACCCAAACAACATTCTGAACCCTGGGAAAATTTTCCCCGATGGGGCGAAGGCGACCGTTCACTAAAAAACAATTTCGAAATTCGAAATCCGAAGCACGAAACAAATTCGAGTGACCAAAATTCAAGATTTTGGGTTCATCAAAGTTTGATGAACTCGTAAAAAGTCCAAAAGCCCTTTTCTCCGTCATTCCGGCGAAAGCCGGAATCCAGTTATTCCAAGATGTTTTGGACCCCGGCTTTCGCCGGGGTGACGATGCGGAAGTCTTTTTGTGAGACCATCAAGTTTGGGACATTCGAACTCCGAATTTGCCTCCGGATTCAATACTTGGAATTATTGGGACTCACGACCATGAAGGAGATTACCGAAGTTCAGGAAGAAGCCCGGCGGTGCGTGAAGTGCGGGAACTGCTTGGCCCAGTGTCCTGTTTATGCCGAAACGCTGGAAGAGCCTTTGGCGGCCCGGGGCAAGATGGCTTTGGTGGAGTCGTTGAAGGAAGACGATCCCGAATACACCAACAGGTATTACAAAATTCTCTCCCAATGCCTTCTCTGCGGCACGTGCGCGGAGAACTGCCCGAATGGGGTATGCGGAGACGAAATCATCCGCGAAGCCCGCGCCCTGCTCGTAGAAAAAAAGGGACTGACCCTGCCCAAGAAGGCCATCTACAAATATTTTCTCGACACTGACCGCCTCATGCCCCTGCTTCTCAAGGCAGGAGCTTCGCTGCAGCACTTCTTCTTGGAGAAGATCCCTGAAGAGAGCGGCCTCCGGCTCCGTTTCCCCATGCCTTTCATCGATTCAAAGAGGTTCATTCCGAGCCTGGCCCCGGACCCCTTCCTGGACATCCGGTCCGGCTGGGTCCGCGCGGAAAAAGAAACCATGCGGGTGGGTCTCTTCGTGGGCTGCGTGAGCAACTACATGTTTCCACGAATTGCCCAGTCCACTCTCGATCTTTTCGTGCGCAACGGGATTTCGGTCTACATCCCCAAAGAGCAGAAGTGCTGCGGTCTTCCGGCCTTCGGGTCGGGGGATGATGAGACTCCCCGTTCCATCGCCCGTAGGAACATCAAGGCCTTTGCCGAAGAAAACCTGGATCAGGTTATATCTCATTGTGCTTCCTGCGCGGCCATGCTTAAGCTCGATTATCCCCTCCTCTTCGGCGAAGACGATCCCTTCCGGAGGAAGGCTCTAGCCTTCTCGGAAAAAGTCAGCGATGCCACTTTGTTCCTGTCGAAGGTCATGGAACCCCCCGCCACCGACCGCCGACCGCCGACCAAATCGGTTCGGGTCACTTATCATGATCCGTGCCATTTGCGCCGCAAGCTGGGAATCTTCAAGGAGCCCCGGGCCCTCCTGCAATCCACCCCGGGACTGGAATACGTAGAGATGAAAGACGCCAACCGGTGCTGCGGTCAGGGGGGAAGCTTCAACGTGGCCAACTACGACTTATCATTGAAAATTCTGGACCGGAAGACAAAGGCCATAGCGGAGAGCGAAGCGGACGTGGTAACCACCACTTGCAGCGGCTGCATGCTCCAGCTGATGGATGGAATCCATCAGGCGGGGTTAAAAAAGGAAGTCCGGCACTTGGTAGAGATGGTCAATCAGGCGACCCTGCTTTAAGAAGGGCGCCCGTATTTTTATTTCTCGTCCAGCGATTTCATGTCGATGAACGGAACCGCCCCTCCCGAAAACCGGGGCAGCTGCCCGTTCCACTTCTCAATGGCCTTGATGTTGGCCTCGATCTGGCGCAGCTTGATCAAATAAGGAGTGACATTTTCTTTTTGCAGGCGTAGCGATTCGGCCTCTGCCTTTGCCTGAGTTATTTTCTGTTCGGCTTCAATCTTGATTCTCTCCAGGTCCCTCTGCGCTTTCATAGCCAACTGTTCGGCCACCTGCTTGGCTTCGATGGCCTTCTGAAACTCCACATCCCACTTGAAGTTCACCACGGAAAAATCATCCACGACGATTTTATAGGGGTGAAGGGCCTCTTTGAGGTGGTCCTTCATCTCATTACGGATCTGCTCCCGCTTGGAGATCAGCTCCAGAGCCGTGTACCGGGCGGTAATGGCTTTCACGATCTCCTGGATCTTCGGGGAAACCAGCTTGTCCTTGTAGTCGATTCCCACATTCTGGAAGATCCAGCTGGCCTCGCTGGGAATCACGTGGTAGTTCACCGCCACCTTGGTGTGGTTTACCTGCTGGTCTTTGGTCACCGCGTCGCAGTCCGGCTGAGTCACGAGGATCCGAACGTCGGCTCTTACCACCTGCTGATAGACCGGCCACCGGAAAGCCAGACCCTCGGGAAGGACATCTTTCTGCACCGCCCCCCAGTTGAGGATCACGCCCCGATGCCCAGCGGGGATGGTCAGGAAAGGATTCGCTACGAGAAGGATGAGCAATAAGACGATGCCCCCCACGATAATTTTCAGCTTTCTGCTCTTCAGAACCCCTGTCACCCGTTCATTCATGGCATTCACGTCCATTTTCTGTCCCTCCCATTTTTGCCGGAACATAAATCCACCCCCTGGAATAGTCCCCTTCCCGGATTTTATCTGTTGATTTTACATGATTTAGCGGCATTTAGCGAATTTTCCTTACTGCCTGCATCCTGCCCCTGCACCCTTGCTCTTGCCCTTTGCCTCGTTCCTCGAACCTTATGCCTCCCTCCTGTTTTCCCTTGACGCCATCCCGGCATTTTTGTTAAGTTTCCGAGACATAAGGAATCCTAATCACTTAACAGAAAGGGAAAGGAGGACGTCATGAGATTGGGAAGATTCCTGATTCTGTTTTGCCTTGGTTTTCTATTTATCCTGTTTGCCTTCAGCCCGGCCCTGGCCGGGAAGGACCACTTGATCGTGGCTTTTGAGGACTCGGTCAAAACCATGGACTATTACCAGACCACCCAGAGAATCGGGATCATCACGGGCTACATGATGTACGACCCCCTCCTGAAGAGGGACCCGAAAGACGGATCCCTTCATCCTCACCTGGTCACGGAATGGAAGGCCATCAATGACACGACCTGGGAATTCAAGCTGCGGCCGGGGGTCAAGTTCCACAATGGAAACCCCCTGAACGCCGAGGCCATCCGCTTTACCATTGAGGATCGCATTCTGGACCCGGCCCAGAAGTCTCCCACGGCGGCGGGCTGGAAATGGGTCAAGAAGGTGGAGGTGAAAGACGACCTGACTTTCCGGATCATCACCGACGGTCCCTATCCCCTGATCCTGGAACGCTTCAACGTCCTCTTTCCCTACGATCCTAAATGGGTGAAAGAGATGGTGGCTAAGAATGGGGAGGTCTATCTGGCCCGCAATACTATGGGGACGGGGCCCTTCAAGTTCGTCAAGTTCATTGAGGGAGACCGGATCGAACTGGTAAGGAATGAAAATTACTGGGAAAAGGGATACCCAAAATTTCCCAAGATGACCATTCGCTTTATTCCCGAGCAGTCCACCCGCATTGCCGAACTGATTTCCGGCGGAATTGACGCCGCGCTGAACATCCTGTCCGATCAGATTCCCACTATTGAAAAAAGCAAAAACTCGGAAACGATCATCGTTCCCATTCTTAGGGTCAGCTTCTGGCAGTTTGACAGCTCGGGCCGCGCCCCGAATTCTCCTCCAGCCCTCAAAGATGTTCGGGTCCGGAGGGCTATCTGGCATGCCATCGACCGCGAGGCCATCATCAAAAACGTCCTGGGGGGGAATGCTGACCTGGTGAACATTCCCATGAGCCCGAAGCAGTTTGCCGCCGACCTTTCCATCAAAGGCTATGAGTACAACCCGGAGAAGGCCAAGGTCCTGTTGAAAGAATCCGGCTATGAAAAGGGGTTTAATCTCAACGTGTGGACGTACACGGCACCCTGCAAGATGGCCAATGAGGCGGCCATCGGGTATCTAGAAAATGTGGGGATTAAAGGCGTAATCCGGGACTACGTGGGCCGGGTGGGGGAGATGGAGAAGTTGTGCATAGCCTCCAAGACCGATGGAGCCCTGAACATGACCTGGGGATCCTACAACATTTTTGACCCCGATGCCATTATGACCTATTTTTTCATGAGCCCGGAGGCGCCTTACGATTACACCAACGACGCCGAACTGATTGGCTGGCTGCGGGAGGCCCGTACAACCCTGGACAAGCAAAAACGGAAAGATCTTTATTTCAAGGCTCAGAAGCGGATCATCGACCAGGCTTACTGGATGCCCTTCTTCACTCAGCGGTATATTGCGGGAGTGAACAAACACCTAGGACTCACCGTGGGAATCGACGAAGTCCCCCGATTCCAGTACGCCACGTGGAAATAGGGCCTCATCCCATGTAGGGCCTGATCCCTGATCAGGCCGCAATAAAAGGCCTTTTCAAAGGGTAGGGGCGGTTCGCGAACCGCCCCTACACAGCAAGACACCACAGATCTGTTGAACAGCAGCCTTAATAGCCAATCCTTTGAAGGGAAATAGAGAGGAAATCGGGAAAGAGACCGCGGGATGAGGACTTTCATCATCAAACAGCTCCTTCAAGCCGTCGGGGTATGCCTGGTCATCTCCATGATTTCCTTCTTCCTCCTTTTCCTGAACACCGACCCCGCCCTCCTCCTTTTACCCCCGGAAGCCGAAGTCCAGGACATCGCCAAATTTAAGAAGCAGATGGGCCTGGACCGCCCGGTCCCCGTTCAATACCTCGACTTTCTACGCAAGGTAGTATTGCATGGCGATTTCGGGAATTCCTTCATGGCCAAGGTCCCCGCGGCCAAACTCGTCCGGGAGCGGCTTCCCGCCACCGTCGAGCTGGCCCTGGCCGCCCTCATCCTGGTCAACCTGGTGGCCCTGCCGGTGGGGATCATTTCGGCCATCCGGAGATATTCGCTTCTGGATAATGTGGCGACCTTCACCGCCCTGCTCGGCCAGGCTATGCCCCTTTACTGGTTCGGCATCATGCTCATCATCATCTTCGGGGTGTGGTTGAGGTGGTTTCCCATCTCCGGCTCCGATACCTGGGCTCACCTGGTTCTCCCGGCGATTACCCTGGCATCTTGGATCCTTCCCATTAACATGCGTCTGGTGCGCTCCGGAATGCTTGACGTGCTGAACCAAGACTACATCCGGACCGCCCGGGCCAAGGGGTTGGTGGAGCGCAAAGTCCTGATCAAACATGCTTTCAAAAACGCCGCCATTCCCGTGATCACCATCACCGGAATGCAGTTGGGTGCCCTTCTGGGAGGGGCGGTGGTAACCGAAACGGTATTTGCCTGGCCGGGGCTCGGACGATTGGCCGTAGATTCAATCCGAATGGGGGACTATCCGGTCGTCCAGGCCATTGTGGTCGTCTTTGCCCTGTTCGTGGTGATCGGCAACTTTGCGGCGGACATTCTGGCCGCCCTCATCGACCCACGGATTCGACTGGAATAGAACGATGGCCGAAATCCCGACCTCAAACCCGGAAATCGACGAAGCAGCCCCCTCGATCCTGAGCCTTGTGCTCCGGAAGATGTGGCATCTCCGGATGGGGGTATTGGGGGCCCTGTTGATTTTTTGCCTTATCTTCATCGCCCTCTTCTGCCCCTACGTGTCACCCCATGATCCATTCAAACAGGACATTACCAAAAGACTCTGGAAGCCGGCCTTCATGGAAGGGGGCAAGGCAGAATATCTGCTGGGAACCGACCATCTGGGCCGGGATCTCCTCACCCGTATCTTGTATGGAACGCGGATCAGTCTCGTGGTAGGGCTTGCGGCGGTCATCCTGATGCTGACGGTGGGAGTCACCCTCGGCCTCGTGGCCGGATACTTTGGAGGAAAGGCGGATGCAGTCATTTCTTTTCTGGTCAATTGCATGATGGGTTTCCCTTTCATTCTCCTGGCCATGAGCCTGGTGGCCGTCCTGGGCGCCTCCCTTCAGAATATCATCATCGCCCTGGGGCTTACCGGATGGCCGGTCTTTACCCGCGTCACCCGGATCGAAACGATGAAACTCCGGGATCGGGAGTTCGTCCTGGCGGCCAAGTCCCTGGCTTTTTCCACCCGACGGATTTTGGTCCGCCATATTCTCCCCAACCTGCTTCCCGCCATCCTGGTCTTGGCGACAGTGGAAGTGGCCAGGGCCATTATTCGCGAGTCCCTCCTCTCCTTCCTGGGCCTGGGAATTCAGCCCCCCACCCCCTCCTGGGGGGTCATGCTGGCGGAAGGGCGGGATTACATGCTTCTGCAATGGTGGCTGGCCGCTTTCCCCGGGATGGCCATTTTCATGTCGGCCTTGGGGATCAATCTCCTGGGCGACGCTCTGAGGGATCTGGTTGACCCCTACCTGAGGAAAACCTGATGGATCGGCCAGCCCCCGAATCCCGGCTTACTTCGAATTCAATCTCGGCCACCGAATCCGGCGATGATTTCCTGCTCCGGGTCCAGGGCCTCAAGAAGTATTTCCCCATCCGCAAGGGGCTCCTGGGGCGGACCGTCGGGTATGTCTACGCCGTGGACGGAGTCAGCTTCGCCATCCGCCGGGGGGAAACCCTCGGGCTGGTAGGTGAGTCGGGGTGCGGCAAATCGACCATCGGCCGGTGCCTCCTGCGGCTATACGAGGCTACCGACGGCCAGATTTTCTTCCAGGGGATGGACATCAGCAAGCTCAGCCCCGGGGAGATGATTCAATTCCGCACCCGTATTCAGATGATCTTCCAGGACCCTTACTCTTCCTTGAATCCCCGGCTCCGGGTGCGGGAGATCATCGGCGAGTCGCTCCGTGTCCATAACCTGGTTCCCCAGGGGGACTGGCAGGACCGGGTAAGGGAGCTCCTGGCCGAAGTGGGCCTGCAGCCGGATCACATGGCCCGTTACCCCCATGAGTTTTCGGGCGGGCAGCGGCAGCGGATCGGGGTGGCCCGGTCCCTGGCCATGAATCCAGACCTCATCGTGGCCGATGAACCGGTTTCGGCGCTGGACGTGAGCATCCAGGCCCAGGTCATCAACCTTCTGGACTCCCTCAAGGATAAACACGGCCTCTCTTACATCGTGATCGCCCACGACCTGGCCGTGGTGGAGCACATCTCCGACCGGATCGCGGTCATGTACCTGGGCAAGCTGGTGGAGACGGCCCGCGACCGGGATCTCTACCTGAATCCCAAACATCCATACACCGAGGCCCTGCTTTCGGCCGTACCCATTCCGGCCCCGGGGGGGAGAGAGCGGAGGAAATCTCGGAAATTGATCCAAGGGGATGTGGCCTCTCCCATCAATCCGCCGTCGGGGTGCCGGTTTCACACCCGCTGCCTGAAAACGATGGAGGAATGCCGCCGGATCGATCCTCCCCTGATCGAGATCGGGCCGGAACATCACGTGGCCTGTCTTCTTTACGGAGGGGGCAGGCCTTGAGAGAATCTCTGATTCAACTGAAGAATCTGACCACCCACTTTTTTACCCCCGAGGGGGTGGTAAAGGCCGTAGAGCGGGTTACTTTTGGGATCGATAAGGGCCGGACTCTGGGTGTTCTGGGCGAATCGGGCTGCGGCAAATCGGTCACCGCTTTGACCATCATGCGCCTCATTCCGGACCCCCCCGGGAAGATTCTGGAAGGAGAAATTACATTTGAGGGTTCCGACCTTCTCCAGCTTTCTCCCGGGGATATGCGCCAGGTCCGGGGCAGGGACATTGCCATGATCTTCCAGGAGCCCATGACCTCTCTGAACCCGGTTTACACCATTGGGGACCAAATTGCGGAAACGTATGTCATCCACCAGCGGATGGGCAAGCCGGAAGCCTTTCAGCGGGCGGCGGAAATGCTCCGGTTGGTGGGCATTCCCGCTCCGGAGAGGAGGGTTCACGAATATCCTCATCAGCTCTCTGGAGGAATGCGCCAGCGGGCCATGATCGCCATGGCCATGTCCTGCCGCCCCAAGCTCCTCATCGCCGACGAGCCGACCACCGCTCTGGACGTGACCATCCAGGCCCAGATTTTGGACCTTATGCTCGGACTGCAGGAAGAGGTGGGCATGGCCATCATGATCATCACCCACGACCTGGGGGTCATTGCCGAGGTGAGCGACGACGTGGTGGTCATGTACGCCGGACAGGTGGTCGAGTGCGCTTCGATCGAAACCCTTTTCCTCCAGCCCAGGCACCCCTACACTCTGGGACTTATGTCCTCCATCCCCCAGCTGGGCAGGAAGTTCAAAGAAGGGAAAGCGCGCCTCAAGGAAATCCCCGGCCTGGTCCCCAACCTCATCCGCCTTCCCCCGGGCTGTCTCTTCCAGCCTCGCTGCCCCATGGCGTTCCATACCTGCACGCAGCAAAGGCCCCCCCTCTTCTCCCTGGATTCGGGGCACGGCGTTCGCTGCTGGCTGGTGGAGAAAGAGTCAAAAAATCCCTGACCTCAACGATTAAAAAACCTGTTGGGCCCCCCCCTTTTCGCCTCTTCCCCCTTAGGCCTTTTCGATTCTCTTCCTCACCATCTCCCAGCTTTTGGTGATGAGAAAGCTCTCCTCCTGATTATCCAAAAGCGAAAGGAAAAGTCCGGTGGGCATGGCTAGGGTCAGGATATGGGGCTCGACGAAAGGCCGGGCCGAGACGTCGAATAAACCCAGGATGGCCTGAGGGTTTTTCTTTTCCGCCTCTTTCAGAGGATGGGACAAGATGGCCCCGCAGCCGGAGCTGAAGGGGATGCGGACGGCATCCATCCGCTCCGCCGCATAGTTGGTTAGGGTGAACAACCCGGACACCACGTCGGGGGAGGCAAAGAAGATGACGACTTCTGGCTCTTCGGCGTTCGTCAGCTTATCCAGCGGCTTGAAGAGGCAATACTTGGCCGGAGCTTTTCGAGGCTGCGTGGAGGCAAAATATTTCCTCGCGATCTCCGGGGTTTTAATGTACCGCTCCCCTTCCATTTCCCCAGGAATTCCGCAGGAAAGAAAATATTCAATGTTGGGTCTGGGCGTCGACTGGAATCCCATGTAATATCCCCCGCCGAAGCAGCCCACATGATCCGCGTCAAAATAAACCGTGTCCCCCTCGTGGCGGGCCCGTTTCAGAAGGGCAAACATACAGAGGTGGCCCTTTTCTTTCGGAGAAAGCCCTGCTCCAGGTTTGTGATTGCTGTAAAAAGCCGCCAGGGGATGCTCCTTCAATCCCAACCGGTCGTGGAATTTCTGGTATTTCTGGGTATCGATTTTCATGGAAGATTCCTCCTTTCAAAAAAGGTTCTCATGCCGGAACAAAGGGTCCTACGGGCACCCCTCCATGGGTACCTTTTTCTCGGACGGCCACATAGGGCCGCCCCTACAATCAGGGTCTCCCGCCTAATATATTTTCAATTTCTTCTCTCTTCGCAGGGACCGTTTGAATTGCCCCAGGATTTTCTTTGTCAACCGCCCATTTTGTTGGATTCAATTGGATATATTCACGGATCAGGGTTAACTCGTTTTCCTTCCGGATGACATGTTCGTAATAATTGCGTTGCCATAGCCTACCCGGAAAAGCAGGCCAGCTCTCTTGAGCCACCCCTTTAATATATTTTGTAGTGGTTAACGACTTAAAACGCTGGACCACTTCAGGCAAAGAAATCGTAGGGGCAACCCTCTGTGGTTGCCCCATTCTTTTTTTCTCATCTGGGCAGGCACGGGGGCCTGCCCCTACGCCTAAAATGATAATCCCGTGGATATGGTTGGGCATTGTCACAAAAGCGTCTATGTCAACACTAGAATAATGTCTAGCAATGTCGATCCATACCGACTCAACCATCCTGCCGGCATCGCTTAATCGCATTTCTCCACCGACAATTTCCCCCAAAAGGCATTTTCGCCCGTTGGTACAAACGGTTACAAAATAGGCTCCCGCCTGCGCATAATCGTAGTTAGGTAAACGAAGGGACCGACGGTGGGTTCTGTTTATCAATTGTTTTACTGAACCCCGATGGCGACCCGGCGGGTCGCTCCTGCAATTTCCTTGCATTATTGCGGAGCATCTGCTTAAAAAAGAAAAAGACCCTCAGGCTGAACGCTGAAAGCTGACAGCTGATTTATCAATCCCCGAAAATCACCCCGATCGACCGGGCTGTGCGGACCATTTCTCCGTCGGGGCGGACCCTTCTCTGCCGACCTCCGACTTTCTCCAACGGGATGTCCTTGATCTGGGTTCCTCGCAGGCAAACCATCCTCCCGAATTTTCCTTCCATGGCCAATTCTATGGCCCTTGCCCCGAACCGGGTCGCCAGGATGCGGTCGAAGGCAGAGGGAGACCCTCCTCTTTGCACGTGGCCCAGAACCGTAACCCGGGTTTCTACCCCTGTTCTTTTCTCGATCTCATTCCCCACCCTGTAACCAATACCGCCCAAACGCAAGGGGTCGGTGCTGTCTTCGATCACTCGCTGGACGACCACCTCTCCCTTTTTTGGCTTGGCTCCCTCAGCCACAACCACAATGCTGAAGCGTTTCCCCAGACGCCGTCTTTCCTTGATCTGTTCGCTGATCTTTTCATAGTCGAAAGGAATCTCCGGAATCAGGATGACATCTCCACCTCCCGCCACCCCCGCCATCAAGGCGATCCACCCGGCATACCTTCCCATCACCTCCACCACCATGACCCGGTGGTGGGATTCGGCCGTGGTGTGGAGGCGGTCGACGGCGCCCATTGCCACCTGCAGGGCCGTATCGAAACCGAAGGTCACATCTGTCCCCCAAAGGTCATTGTCAATGGTCTTGGGAACGCCAATGATCTTGACTCCTTTTTGGGAAAGCTTGTTCCCGATGGTCAATGACCCATCGCCTCCCAAAACAAAGAGGACATCGATTTTATTCTTTCTCAGGTTTTTTACCGACTGGTTGGATACGTCCTTAAATGTCTTTTGGCCATTCAAAACTACTGGGAAACGAAAGGGATCATCCCGGTTGGAAGTTCCTAAAATCGTTCCACCCCGGGGAAGAATCCCGGAAGCATCTTTGGATTCCAAGATTCTTGCCTTGTTATGGATCACCCCGGAATAACCATCTATAAAGCCGACCACCTCCAGGCCGTACCGGTAAATGGCGGTTTTCACGATGGCCCGGATTACAGCATTTAATCCCGGGCAGTCGCCCCCCGCGGTCAATATCCCGATCCTTTTGATCTTGGCGTTAGAACTCATCCTTCCTCCCAATTGAGTATTCAGTATCTAAAATTAGTCCTATAGTCGGTTAGTCTTATAGTCTTGTTGTCTTGCAGTCGAAAGGGGCGGTCGTTCGTTGCTCGTTGCTATATGCTATATGTCCGTCTTCATCCGGCCCCCGGTATCTAATACCTTTTTTCGTCATTTCACTCCAAAATCTGAAAAGGAGCAACCATGGTGGGGAGAGGCACTTCGATTACCACCGGTTTCTTGAGTCCTAAGGCCTCTCGCAAAACTTTTCCCAGTTGCTCGGGGGTGGCTTTCAGGCCCTTGGCCCCAAAAGCTTCGGCCAGCCTGGCAAAATCCGGGTTGTTGACTTCCGTCCCTACAACTCTGCCTTGAAAATTCACCATCTGGTCGCTTTTGGTTGAACCGAAGGCCTGATCGTTGAAGACCAGCGTCACCAGGTTGATTCCATACCTCACTGCCGTAGCCAATTCGGCACAGGCATAAAGGAATCCTCCGTCGCCAACGACGCAGACGACCTGTCGGTCTGGCGCGGCCATCTTCGCCCCCAAGGCCGTGGGAAAAGAGTACCCCAGAGTCGCGAAATAGGAGGAGGTGATAAAGGTCCGGGGGCGCCTGACCTCATAGGCCAGATTGGCCCAGTACCCGATGTTGGTCACTCCGCACACAAAGATGGAATCGTCGGCTAATTCCTCCCTCACTGCCTTGAGGATCCCAAGTTGCAGAGGAGCCTTCTCCTGAAGCCATTGGTGGTGTTTTTTCCGGAATTGGTCAAGTTCCGCAGATGCCCAGCGTTCCTTAAGGACTTTCCTCTTTCGGGCTTCCTCCACCAATGCCCTCAAGGCGGCCTTGGCATCGGCGACGATGGCCACCTCGGCCGGATAATTCATCCCGATCATGGAGGGATCGGCGTCCAGCTGGATCAATTTCTGGGGAGGCCGCAGAGCGGTAGCGGGCCGTGCCTGCTGCCAGGTAATCCGTGTGCCCACGGTTAGAACCACATCCGCCTCAGGCATGGCCCAGCGGACCGGCCCAAACCCGTAATAGGCTCCCCCCAGCGAAAGGGGGTGGTTTTCCGGGATCACTCCTTTGCCCTGGGCCGTCGTGGCCACCGGCGCTCCCAAGGCTTCAGCCAGGTCTTTCATTTCCGGTGAGCTATCTGACACGATGGCGCCACCCCCCGCCCAAATGAGCGGTTTTTGTGCACGCGCCAAAAGGTCCGCGGCCCGGCGAAGGACCTCCTGATCCGGGTCCTTAGGGGGCTGGATTTGGGGGGGGGGAAACTCCACCTCCCCGCTGGACCTCATGGTGTCCCAGGGGACCTCCACTTCGGTGGGACGCGGCCGGCCCGTGGCCATCTGGCGCATGGCTTCTCGAATCGCGTCCGGTATCTCTTCGACCCGCATGACCCGCTTGCACCATTTGGTAACCGGGCGGACCATGTCCAGTTGGTCATTTACCTCGTGGAGAGCCCCACCGTCCCTTCCCAGGTCTTTCGTCTCGACCTGCCCAGCCACGAGCAGGACCGGCGAAGAGCAGGCATAGGCTGTTCCCAATGCGGCGAGGGTATTTTGGACCCCGGGGCCAGGGACTACCAATCCAACTCCAGGCCTCCCCTGCACCCGGGCATATCCATCAGCCATGTAGAGAGCCGTTTGTTCGTGGCGGACCACAACCAGGCGAAGGTCCTTTTCCCCGTAAAGGGCGTCATAGACGCTCATGATCTGTACCCCGGGAATGGAAAAAAGGTACTCCACCCCTTCCCTTTTCAGGGCTTCAACAACTGCTTCTCCTCCGGTCATTCTGGGCATACGATCTCTCCTGTTCCTAACCCATGGTCAAATTCAACGCCTCCTAAGCTCCGGCCTCTTCCCGCTCGGGGGGGCTCTAAATCCTTCCATTTTCCGGTCAATCCTTTCCCTTCCCCTTGCCCTT
>DASPRR010000247.1:0-4009 GCA_035624375.1 Thermodesulfobacteriota bacterium
AAAGGAGTCCACAGCGCGGCGTATCCGCAACCAAAGAAAAATTGAAAATTACCACAGCCCCCCGATCGGCTGAGAATAATTCTTCAATTGTAGGGGGAACACCCTGTGGCTGCCCATCCTGCGGGCGGTCACAGGGCCGCCCCTACTTTATTTCTTGACAGAAATTTCAGATTTTGAACATTAGTATTATAGGGATATAATCCAGTCGCATCGGAGAGGCGAAAGGAATCTTTTTTATGGCCAAACAAAAACTTTCAGGGGACAAAGCCTGGTATCAGCCTCTTTTTCATCCTCGATCGGTTGCCCTCGTGGGGGCATCCAGAGACCCAAAGAAATGGGGATTCAATCTTTTGTTCAACATTGTGAAGGGAGACTATCGGGGCCGTATTTATCCGATCAACCCAAAAGAGCCTGAAATTCTGGGGTTCAAAGCCTATCCATCGATCGCTCAGGTTCCCGAGCCTGTGGACCAGGCCATCCTGGTTGTGCCTTCTCCCGACATGCCGAAGGTGATCCAGGAGTGCGGGCGGAACGGCACCCAAGTGGGAGTGGTTATCACCGCGGGATTTGGAGAGGTTGACCGGATGGGAAAAAAAGTCGAAGGGGAGATGGTCGCTCTGGCCCTTAGCCTGGGCCTGCGTCTGGTGGGCCCCAACTGCCAGGGGATCGTGAGCACCTGGGACGCTTCTTTTTACGCCCACATGCCACCTCAGTTTCCTCCCCCGGGCCCTCTGGGGGTGGTATCCCAGAGCGGAAACCTGGCCACCTCCCTGATTGAGGCGGGCCGTCAGTTAGGGGTCGGCTTCAGCCGGATCATCAGCAGCGGGAATGAGGCCGACCTCCAGACCCCGGATTTTCTGGAATTCTTGGCCGAAGACTCGAAGACCGAAGTCATCCTGTCATACCTCGAGGGGGTGAAGGACGGAAGGAAATTTCTTCAAATCGCCCGGAAGGTTTCGGCAAGAAAACCTTTCCTGATGGTGAAGGCGGGACAGACCGGGGCAGGGGTCAAGGCCGCTTTTTCCCACACCGGGGCTCTCGCCGGGTCCCCCGGCCTTTTCAGCGGTCTTTGCCGGCAGATGGGGATCATTGAGGCTGAGACCATCGAAGAGATGGTGGACATGGCGGGGGCTTTCGCCACACAGCCGCTTCCCAGTGGAAGGAGGGTGGGAGTCGTGACCCTGGGCGGGGGATGGGGAGTGCTGGCCGCGGATTTCTGCTCCCAAGCCGGCCTGATCGTTGAAACCTTGACCCCGCGGATGACCAAGGAGCTGGACGGAGTCCTGCCCCCCTGGTGGAATCGAATGAATCCCGTGGACATGGTCGCCGGATACCGGAAGGGAGACCTTTTGACCTCCATTGAATTGTTCTTGAATTCAAAGCGATTCGATGGAGTACTTTTACTCGGGTTGGGGTGGCGGGCTGTTCGGGGAGGATTCCTGAAATCTTCGGCGGTTTCCGATGACGACGGAATGGATGCGGCAGGGCAGGACTGGATTGATGAGGAGGAAAAGATTTTTGCGGACCTTCAGGAACTGGGCCGCAGGTATAAGAAACCGATTCTTTTGGCCTCGGACGTGATTCAATATACACCGGGATTTGAGGAAGCCGTTCGCCGGCGGAGGGTGGCTGCTTATCCCTCCCTCCCGCGGGCAGTCAGGGCCTATTTGGGCTTGGTGGAGAGATATGAGTTCTTGAAGAGGATTCAGAGGAAAGGGTGATTTTCGAATCTTGCTCTTGCCAAACGCGGGACCACAACCCGAAACCCGGAACCCGCGACTCTATCTAGAAAGTCTTTCATCCTGAATGGCTATGCATTAAAATACTATTTTGTTGACAAACCCTCTCCTTTTTTATAAAAGATAAACCAAGCTTAGAATTCAAGACAAGGTGCTCCCCTCAAGCTGCAACTCAGAAAATGGCGGAGAATTCAAATTTCGGGGCCTCATTACCCAAACAATTTCATTGACGAAAAACTTCAATGAGGCGGGATGAAGCACCCTGCCTTTTCACTTCCAATCCCTTGCCAAAAAGGAGAAGATTATGGAAAAGGCCAAAATCACCTGGTTGGGGCACGCTTCCGTGCTGGTTGAATTTGGCGGAAAGGCGATCTATTTTGACCCCTGGCTGGACGACAACCCGGCATGCTCCATGAAAAAAAAGGATGTGAAGAAGGCGACCGTGGTATGCGCCACCCATGGCCATATTGATCATCTCGGGGATTCATTCGAAATCGTCCGGAAGACGGGGGCCAAACTCATATGCACACCCGAACTGGGCTTTTATGCCGATTCCAAGGGCCTCAAGGAGGGGAAGGAGGTGTACGGCCTTAATACGGGCGGAAGCTGGAAGAGCGACGGGTTCCGTATCACCATGGTTCCTGCCACCCATACTTCGGAGATCATGGGCGAGGGCTGGGTTTCAGGCCCCATCCAGCCCGGCTCCGGGGCCGTTGGCTTCGTCCTGGACATCGAGGGCGGGCCGACGGTTTACTTTTCCGGCGACACCGGCGTTTGCGCCGACATGACCCTCATAAGGGACCTCTACCGTCCGAAGGTGGCGATCCTGACCGCGGGTGGAAAGTACAACATGGGCTACCGGGAAGCTGCTTGCGCCGCCTCTCTGATCTGGCCTGAGTATCTGATTCCCACCCATTATGGAACTTTTGAGGATCAGAAGCTTGACCTTGACCAGTTGGAGAAAGAAATGAAAGTCCGGGCCCCGGGGGTCAAACTGGTGCGAATCAAGCCCGGAGAGAGTTTCATGTGGTGAGGGGTCGCCGGGAAAGAAATGGGACGCTAGGGGGACGAAATGAAAGGGTTCTATTTGGGACTCCGTGCCCGGGTGAATTATCCATCCGCAGAAAGAAGGTGATAAAATGATCGAACTGCACATCTTCCTGGAGCCTTTTGCGGGGAAAGAAAAAGACCTGGAATCCATCTACTGGAAAGAGTACCTTCCCGGCATAAAAATTCAGAAGGGCTTTCAAAGAACGGCCCTCCTGAAAAAACGCGATGCCCTGCGGGAGTACCAGATCCATATCGCATTCGACAGCGAAGATTTGCGGCTCCAGTGGGTCGCCTCCAAGGAGCACACAGCGATCTGGCCTAAAGTGGCTGCCCTCTGCCAGCGGGTATCCTGGACCGGCTTCGACACCGTTCAAAAATAGCCGGGCATCGGGTCCGCCGGAAAGAGATCGAACCGCGATGCGGGACGGGCATTTTTTTCCATCAGGGGAATGCCCATTTAAAAAAAATAAAAAAGGAGAGGAGGAAATGATCATGAAACGCTTCCTGCAAATCGCATCCATATGTAGCTTGATCCTGGTTTTTGCCTTTTCGGCCTATGGGGCCGGGGAACCCATCAAAGTTGGTTTCCCAATGATTCTATCGGGTGGCGGAGCCCTTTTCGGTCAGCCTTCCTCCGTGGGAGCGGAAATGTTCGTGAAAGAGCTCAACGCGAAGGGGGGAGTCCTGGGAAGGCCGATCGAATTGATCGTTCGCGACTGCGGGAACACTCCCGAGGAAGCGACTCGAGTCGCCCGGGAGATTATCCTGAAAGAAAAGGTGGACTTCATGGTGGGCGGCCTGACCGCATCCCAGGGCCTGGCCCTCTCGGAGGTTGCCAAGACGGAGAAGGTCGTCTACATCGCGCCCATTTCCAAGACCACGGCCATGACCGATCCCGGCAAGCTGCACCCCTATGTTTTCCGGGCTGCCGCCAATACAAACACCGAAGGCCGAAGCGCCGCGGTGTTCATGGCCAAGAATCCTTGGACCAAGATCGCCACTCTCGGCCCGGATTATGAATTCGGCCAGATGGTCACCAAGGCCTTCGTGGAGTGGATGAAAAAGATCAAGCCTGAAGCCCAGATCGTCCATCAGGGATGGCCGAAACTGGGGGAGACGGACTATACCCCTTTCATCGCCCCCCTTCTGGCCGCCAAACCAGATGCCGCTTTCCTTTCCCTCTGGGGCGGCCATTTTGTAACTTTTGCTAAGCAAGCGAA
>DASPRR010000274.1:0-3843 GCA_035624375.1 Thermodesulfobacteriota bacterium
ACCCTTGAGCCGTAAATCAGCCTGCTCAGCACATCCCGCCCCATCGTGTCGGTCCCCAGGGGATAGGTCCATTTCCCCCCGCTCTCCCAGGCGGGCGGCAGCAACCGCTGCCGGGGGTCGCCGATCTCCGGGTCATGGAGCGCCAGGAGGTCGGCGGAGATTCCGGTCACCACGAGGAGGAGGAGAACGATCACCGCCGTTTTCGGAACCCTTCTCCAGATATCCTTCGCCCATTTCCAAAATTCTGTAGTCATCGCCGTTCTTCCGTTTTCCCTGTTTCAGTCATAACGGATGCGTGGGTCCAGGTAGGCGTAAAGAATATCCACGGCCAGATTAATGAAGACCATACTTACCGAGATAAACAGGATGACCGCCTGGACTACATTAAAATCGCGGTAGATGGCTCCATGGTACATGAGGAGTCCCAATCCCGGCCAGGCAAAGACCATCTCGATGGCCACGGCGCTCGAGACCATGATCACGATATTCATGCCCGCCAGGGTCACCACGGGAATCAGCGAATTTTTCAACGCGTGCTTGGCCACGACCGAGAACTCGGTAAGTCCCTTCACCCGGCAGAGCTTGATATATTCGCTGTTCAAAACCTGCAGCAGAGACGACTCCGTGATCCGGGTATATCCGGCACTAAAATACCAGCCCAAGGAAAACGCCGGCATCAGGAGATGCCAGAAGGTTCCATACCCGCCGGTGGGTAAAACCTTCAATTTCACGGAAAAAATTAGGATGAACAGCATGGCAATCCAAAAGTTGGGCATGGACAGGCCAAGGAACGAAAACCATCGCAGAAAATTGTTAGTCAAACTGCCGCGCCTTCTGGCCGCCAGTATACCCGCCGGGACTCCAAAGAGCAGCGATATGAACTTCGCAGTCCCCACCAGGATCAACGTAGCCGGCAGCCTCTGCCAGACGATCTCGGAAACCGGCATGCCGTAATAGATCGACTCCCCGAAGTCGAACCTCAGTGCCTTCTTGACGAATATAAAATACTGGACCGGCAGTGGCTCATTCAAACCGAAGCGGTCCCGGATTGAATTGAGTTCTGTTTCATCCGCCCCGGGAGACGCGATCATCAGCGCCGGATCGGGTCCGATCCGGGTGGCCAAAAAAATCATCACCGATACAATCCATACGACGATGATTCCGAAGAAGAAACGTCGGATGATGTATCTTTTCATCTCCCCTGACTCCGCCAAACCCTCCCGGGTCTTCTCCCCCCCACCCTGACCGTTCGGCTGTCTTCGACCCTGAGCTCAGACCGAACGGAGCTCACGGCGAAGCCCCCCCCTCGGAGGGGGGAGGGAAGGGTGGGGGTGATATCTCTAATATTCCTTTTCAATGGAGGTTCTTGCAAAATTCTTGGAAACAGGAAAAATCGTCATCCCGGGCAACCCCGGCGAAGGCCGGGGGCGACCCGGAATCCAGGATTCTCGGAGGATTCTAGATTCCGGCTTTCGCCGGAATGATGGAGTAAATACTTTTGCAATAACCTCAATATCTAGGTTAATTTACGATCTCGATGTCTTCAAAAGGAGCCGTGAACCAGATGAGCGGCTGAATCTTGTACGGATTCCCCTTTACCCGGGGTCCGATGGCCACCGGCGAGTTGGTTGAGGTAAGGGGGATCCACATGGTTCTTTCATAGATCATTTTCTGGATGCGGGCCATCAAATCCCTGCGCCCCTGCGAGGAGGTTTCCTTCCCGTACTGATCCCACAGGGCCTGGATGTCTGGATAGTTGCCGTAGGAACCCCCGCTGAACATGGTGGATAGCCTGCCTCCAATTGTCGGAGAGGTTGGGTTGTCAATGAATATGCCCCCTTTCATCTTCCCCCCCTGCCGCATGGCCAGCAGAGCCGGCTTATCCAGGAGGACGGTCTCTACGCTGATCCCCACCGCTTTCCAGTAAGTGGCAATCTGCTCTCCATAGGGCCAATACCCGCCCTCGTAGGGGTAGAATTTGCCGGCCTGAAAGCCCTGGGGATAGCCGGCTTCGGCCAGCAGCTTCTTGGCCTTCTCCGGATCATAGGGGTATGGCGGAAAATCGACGGCCATCGGGTCTCCTTCCAGGGCGATATTGCTCACCCCACCGCAACCGGGCATATGCACGTCTGCCAGAGTCTGGCGGTCGATAGCCAGGCTGGCGGCCATCCGGACCCGCGGGTCCGCCCAGGGAGACTTGGGGTCCCATTGGGCCGTGAGGTAGGCGACCCACCTCACCGGGCTCAAGGGAGCCAGCATCCGGAGCCCCTGGGACTTTTTCAGGTCTTCGTAGTAGACCCCCTGCATGAGGGTTCCGATGTCGGCTTCGCCCCGCTTGACCATGGCCAAACGGGTTGCCGGCTCGGGAATGTTATAGAACTCCAGTCTTTTCACGTGGGGAACTTTCCGCCAGTATTCCTCAAAGGCCTCTCCCACCAGCTTGACCCCGGGTACATGTTCCACAAACTTGTACGGTCCCGCGCCGATGGGATGCTTTTTAAACCCCGCATCCCCCACTTTTTCTAAGTATTTCTTGGGAGCGATCCATCCAAAAGTAGTGGACCCGGGAAGGAGATATTCCAGAAAGTCGGGGAAAGATTCCTTGAAACGAACTCGTACGGAGTAAGGATTGACCGCTTCCGCTTTCTCCGTCTTTCCGTGGATGGCTTTGGCCAGGGAGCCCTTGTATCTCATGAAGCTGAAGACCACATCTTCGGCCGTCAGGGGGTCTCCGTTGTGAAATCTCACCCCTTGCCTCAGTTTAAATTCGTAGACTCTGGCATCGGGGCTGACGGTCCACGATTCGGCGAGGCTCGGGGTGTAGAGTCCTTGCGCCATGGGTTTGAACAAGGCGTCATGGAAAAGATACATCGGGTGGTAAGCGGGGATAGGAAAAGTTCCGAACGCTGGGTCCAGCCAGTCGGCCGAAAAACTCCAGTGGATGGCTTGTTTCAACACCCCCGCCGGGGGAGCAGCCCAAACCTGCGTGGCACTGGAACAAAGAAGGAACAGCATGAAAAAGGTGATCTTCTCCAATCTTTTCTTTTTTCCAGTTTCCATCCATCCTCTCCTTCTCTGAAATTGGGGTGAAGAAGAAAGTTTCCCAACCGTCCAGGGGACTCCGGGCCAATTCTTATCGCGTGCAGCAAGGCCCGTCACAGCTGCTTTTTCCGAGCATTTTCTGGCAGTAGGGGGTCTTGTTCAAGACCTCATTCCCTTTTTCGGTGATGAGGATGTTATTTTCAATCCGAACCCCCCCGCCTCCCGGCACACCGGGCACCGTAATCGTAGGCTCCAGGGAAAAGATCATCCCCGGCTGGAGTTCAAACACCTTCTCCCCGGTGGCGGCCAGCTCGCCGATGATGGGATAGGTGAGCCCCGAGGTCCCGATACTGTGCCCCAGCAGCCCATGGAATCCAAATTTTTCAAAACCATGCTTCTGGATAATCCCCCGGGCCGACCGGTTGACAAACTCGTTGGTCACCCCGGGTTTCATGGTTTCCACGATGTTCATCATGGTCTCATAGACGGCGGTATAGATTTTCTTCTGCTGCTCGCTGGGCCGGCCCAGGCAGACCGTCCGGGTGAAATCGGAGAAATACCCGTTAAAACACCCCCCCAGGTCGAGAAAAACCAGGTCTCCCCGGAGGATGAGTTTGTCCGAGGCGAAACGGTGGAGGGGGGCGGTATTCTCCCCCGAAGCCACGATCAGGCTGCACTGGGGCACTTCCATCCCGAAGGAATAAAGGGTTTCCATGGCCGTGGCCAACACTTCGCACTCCCGCACCCCGCTTTCGATTCGACGGAAAGCCCTTTCCATGGCCACATCGGCCACCTGGACGG
>DASPRR010000287.1:0-2373 GCA_035624375.1 Thermodesulfobacteriota bacterium
GGATGAGATCATCCTGCCGGCCTTGTCCTTCGTCGCCACGGGAAACGCGGTCCTCCACGCCGGGTTCAAGCCCGTTTTCGTGGACATCGACCGGAAGACCCTGAACATCGATGTGAACCAGATTGAAAAAGCCATCACCGAAAGGACGCGGGCCATTATGCCCGTCCACCTAATGGGGAAACCAGCGGCCATGGACCCGCTTCTAGCCATCGCCCGCAAGCACGGATTGTATGTGGTGGAAGATGCAGCCGAGGCTCACGGAGCCGAATATAGGGGCAAACCGGTAGGGGCCCTGGCGGATATGGCTGCTTTCAGCCTCTACGTAGCCCATATCATTTCCACAGTAGAGGGCGGAATCGTAACCACTGACCGGGAGGATTTCGCTGAAGTTCTCCGTTCCCTCCGGTCTCACGGCCGAGCCTGCAAATGCCGGCAGTGTGTCCTAAACAGTACCCAGGCCCACTGCCCCAAGAGGTTCAATGGGGGCAATGGGGAGGACATGCGGTTTGTCTTCGAGCGGATCGGCTATTCCACCAAGATGAACGAGCTCGAAGCGGCCATCGGCCTGAGCAACATGGAGATCTACCGGGAGATTCTGGATAAACGCCGGCGGAACCTGCTCTATGTTCTGGAGCGTTTCTCCCGGTTCCATCCCTACCTGGCCACTATTCAGGAAGAAGCCCACGAGAAAATCGGGCCCCATGCCATCCCCATCGTGGTCCAGGAGGCGGCCTCCTTCAGCCGGGCCGAACTTGCCCACTACCTGGAAACGAACGGGATTGAGACTCGGACCCTTTTTGCCTCCATGCCCACCCAGTGTGCGGGGTTCGCCTGGCTGGGCTACCGGGAAGGACAGTTCCCCCAAGCCGAATACCTGGGGAAGAAAGGGATCCACATCGGGGTCCACCAGGACCTGGGCCTTGAAGAGATGGATTTTGTTTTGCAGACCCTGGAGAAATTCCTAAACACCTATCAAAGGTAAGAAGATCGGGATCCGATGAAACAAACCGACATCGTCTTAGTAAAACCTGGAAATCAGAAAGCGGTTTATGGCGAGCTGAGTTCCTTCAACCTCACGGCCTTCGAGCCGCCCTTCTGGTGCGCTCTGCTGGCAGCCTATCTGAGGGATTCAGGATATTCCGTAGAGGTATTCGATTCCGAGATAGAAAACTGGTCATATGAAGAGACCGCGCAGAGAATGCAAGAGGTTAAACCTCTTTTGGCTGCGGTCATCGTTTCGGGACACAATCCCTCCGCCTCGACCATGAATATGACCGGTGCCGGGAAGATTCTTCGGCACCTCAAAGAAAGGACCCCTGACATTAAGACTCTTTTAGCTGGACTTCATCCTTCAGCCCTCCCTGAGCGCACCTTGCGTGAGGAGGCAGTTGATTTCCTTTGCCAAGGAGAGGGTTTCTACACCTTTCCTCAACTCATAGAGGGTCTAAAGGCGGAAAGGGAAGATTTTCCCATCCCTGGCCTCTGGTACAAAAGGGCTGGACGGATCATCTCCAACCCTCGGCCCCCCTTGATGGAGGATCTGGATCGGCTTCCTATGCCCGCCTGGGATCTTCTCCCCCTGGCTAAATATCGAGCTCACAACTGGCATTGCTTTGATCGCATTCACGCCCGGCAACCGTACGCCGTAATCTATACAAGTCTGGGGTGTCCTTTCCGGTGCAGTTTTTGCTGCATCAACTCCCTGTTCGGAAAGGCCGGAATCCGCTATCGAAGCCCGGAGCGGGTAGTGGAAGAGATTGATTATCTGGTGAAGAACCATAATCTGAGAAATATCAAAATCATCGATGAAATGTTCGTCCTGAAAGAATCGCACGTGGTCCGCCTCTGCGACTTAATTATCGAGCGGGGGTACGATTTGAATATCTGGGCCTATGCCCGGGTCAACACGGTGAACGAAAGGATGCTACGCAAGATGAAACAGGCAGGCATCCGTTGGCTGGCTTACGGGTTCGAATCGGGCAACAAGAAAGTCCTCCAGGCTGTGACCAAAGGGTATGACCTGGACGCTGTGGGCCGGGTGGTCCAGATGACCCGGGACGCCGGCATTTATATCTGTGGCAACTATATCTTTGGCCTTCCCGACGATGACGCTTCGTCCATGCAGGAGACCCTGGACCTGGCTTTGGAAATCAATGCCGAATGGGCCAATTTTTATGGAACCATGGCCTACCCTGGCTCCCAGCTCTATGAGCAGGCCATTGCTGGAGGCTGGCCGCTACCAGAAACCTGGCAGGGCTATTCCCCCTATGCCTACGAAACATTGCCCTTGCCCACAAAATATTTGACTGGCCCCGAAGTTTTGCGCTTCCGGGACGAGGCCTTTAAGACCTATTTCACCCGCCCTAGCTATCT
>DASPRR010000305.1:0-4718 GCA_035624375.1 Thermodesulfobacteriota bacterium
CCCTTCCGGTGATCACTAGCCCGCGGGAAGGACTGGCCGAAGGGGCGGTCAAAATCCACGAAAAAGGAAATCTCCTTCTCCACACAAAGCTCCGCAAAGGGAACGTTGCCGAGGGATTCGCCCGCGCGGACGTGGTGGTGGAGAATACCTACAAAACCCAGGTTGTGGACCACGCCTACATCGAGACCGAGTCGGGAATCGGCATGCTGGACAAGCAGGACAACCTCACCATCTGGTCGGCCAACCAGTGTCCCTTCCGGGACCGGCGGCAGGTGGCCGTCGTCCTGGGGATGCGGGAGAATAAAATCCGGATCATCCGGGCGGCGACCGGAGGAGCTTTCGGCGGGAAGGATGACGTGACCGTGGAAGTCCACCTCGGCCTTCTGGCCAGAGCCACCCGGCGCCCGGTGCGGCTGGTCCTGGACCGGGAGGAGTCCTTCCTCTCCCAGACCAAGCGCCACGCCATCGAGATTTGGACCCGGTGGGGGGCTACGAAGGACGGCAGACTCTGCGCCATGGAGGGGGACGTCTGGGGAGACAAGGGCCCCTATGCCGGGCTGGGGGCCTTCGTGGTCAAGAAATGCGGCCTTCACCTGAGCGGGCCCTATTATATCCCCAACATCCGCGTGGATTCGTACAGCGTCTACACCAACAACATCTTCGGAAGCGCCATGCGCGGCTTCGGCGTCTCCCAGGCTGCCATCGCCCATGAGGCCCAGATGGACGAGCTGGCCAAGAAGCTCCAGATCAACCCCCTGCGCATGAGGCTGATCAACTGCCTCAAGAACGGCCTCTCCACAGCCACGGGCCAGGTCTTTCACGAAGGGGTGGGCATCGAGGCTACCCTGGAAAAAATCAGGGAAGTCGCTCTTGGAGATCCCTCCCTTCACAAATACTGGGAGGACCTGGCATGAAGAAGCGCGGCATCGGTGTGGGTTCCATGTTTTACGGCCTGGGATACGGGTTCTCCCGGCAGGACATCGCTTCAGCCACGATCGAGATTTGCGAAGACGGCTCGGTCATCGTCCGGTCCGGAGAGGTGGACTTCGGGCAGGGGTCCGATACGATCCTCTGCCAGATCACGTCCGAAGAACTGGGTATCCCCTACAACTCCATCCAGATGCTCACCGCCGATACTCTCACGACCCCGAATGCTGGGCCCACTTCGGCTAGCAGGGTCACTTACGTAACCGGTATGGCCATGCTGAAAGCGGCCCGGGCCATGAAAAAGACCCTTCATTCCGCAGCCGCGCAGATTCTGGGACAGATGGACCTTGTCTTCGGGAATGACAAGGTCTATTCCGTTTCCCACCCGGAGAAAATCATCTCCTTCAAGGACCTGGCCAAGGCGGCCCATCTGCGTGGGCTTCCCATGGTGGAGACCGCCTGGCATGACATTACCACCAAGGACGTGGACCCCCAGACGGCGCAGGGAGACGCTTATTCGGCCTATGCCTACGCCACCCAGCTTGCCGAAGTGGAGGTGGATACGGAAACCGGAGAGGTCCAGGTGCTCCGGGTCGTCACGGCCACTGACGCCGGCAAGGCCATCAATCCGATGAACGTGGAGGGGCAGATTGAAGGCGGAGTGGCGATGGGGTTGGGATATGCGTTGACCGAGGAGATCGCCCTGGAAGGGGGCTACCTGAAAACGCCTTCGCTCGGGGATTACCTGATCCCGACCAGCCTGGATGTGCCGCCGATAGAGACCCATATCGTAGAAGTGCCCGTGTCCACGGGGCCCTATGGAGCCAAGGGTGTTGGGGAGCCGGCTTCCATTCCCACGGCTCCGGCGATTATGAATGCCATTGCCGCTGCGCTGGGAGTGAGGGTCGCGGAACTTCCTGCGACCCCTGAAAACCTGCTGCGCCTGATCCGGGAAAAAGAGCGGGAAGAGAAGAACCTCCCTCCCAAGTAGGAAAGAAAGGCCCAATGCAACATTTTCAGTTCTATTCTGCCAAGTCCCTGAACGATGCCCTGCGCTTTCTTGCAGAAAACGGGGACCAAACCAGGGTCCTGGCCGGGGGAACGGACTTGATCCCGGAGTTGCGGGAGGAGATTTCCCGCCCCGGCATGGTGCTGAATATTCTGGAAATAGAGGGACTGAATGGCGTCAGGGAGGCCAACCAGGGCTTACGCATTGGCTGCACAACCACCCATGCCCAGTTGGTCGAATCCGATATCCTCAGGAGGTCTTGCCCTTCCCTGGTGCAAGCGGCCGGATCGATTGGGGGACCTCTCATCCGGAACCGGGGGACGATCGGGGGAAATATCGCCCACGCCTCTCCGGCTGCGGACCTTGCCTCCACGCTCCTGTCCCTGGACGCCGAAGCGGTGATCATGAGCCAAAAGGGAACCCGGGAGGTCGCCCTCAGCGATTTCTTCCTCGGCCCCGGGAAGACTGTTCTAAAGGCGGACGAGCTCCTGACGGAGATTGCGATTCCGTTGCCCCGGGGCAAGGGAGTGTTCTTGAAACTGGGGCGCCGCCAGGCCATGACCCTTTCGGTCGTGAACGTGGCAGTCATGCTGGAGATGGGGGAGGGGAGATGTCGGGAAGCCAGGATCGCTTTGGGTTCCGTCGCTCCAACTCCAATCCGATGCCCCGGGGCCGAACGGATGCTCTTGAGCCGGGAAATGGATGAAGAATTGATTGGCAAATGCGCGCAGGAAGCCATGGCGGTAAGCAAACCCGTGGATGATCAGCGCGCCAAGGCCTGGTACCGGGTCCAGGCGGGAACCGTCCTCGTAAGGAGGGCCCTCGCCCGAGCTACTGGCCTGGGAGAGGTTTGAGCACGGGAGGGGAAGTGCTTCACGGTGACGCATCTCCCGCCGGGTTTTGGCGGCATGAATTTGCCCCTCCTCCGGACAACGAGAGAAGTTTTTCCTAGAAAAAAGGCCGTCTGAAAAAAAAGAGGATCTTCATGCCGCTGAAGGCCGATAAAGTCCCGTTGAAGATGGTCGTAAACGGCAAAGCCGTAGAGGTGAAGGTCAACCCCACCTGGACCCTCCTTAAAGTGTTGCGGGAGGAACTTGGATTGACGGGGACCAAGAAAGGCTGCGAGAGGGGAGATTGCGGGGCCTGCACCGTGCTCCTGGACGGGAAACCGATCAATTCCTGTCTCGTCCTGGCCTTGCAGGCCGAGGGAAAGGAGGTTGAAACCATCGAAGGGATGGGCACGGCCGAAAATCTTCATCCCCTGCAAAAGAGCTTCATCAAGAACGGGGCGGTGCAATGCGGCTTCTGCACGCCGGGAATGCTGCTCTCCGCCCTGGCTCTCCTGCGCAAGAACCCCAACCCGACCCGGCAAGAAATCCGGCGAGCGATCTCCGGCAACCTGTGCCGGTGTACCGGCTATGCGAAGATCGTCAAGGCCATTCAGGACGTTTCCGCCATCCAGGGCTAAAGAGAGAAGTTCGGCAGATCGATATCGATTACGATTTAAAGCTCTATCAGACCCTCTTTCTTCATGGTCAGCGCGGTCCAGGTTCAAGTTCGGGCCCTTTGGCTATATTTCCCCACCGCCGCGAGATGCGCACCCCGGAAGCGAAAATCCCCAGAAACGGTTTTCCCGGTAGCATTCACTTTCCGCCGGGGTGGCTTGAATCGCAGTGATCCCTAGCCTGGCTACGTCTTCTGCCCGGGCTTTTTTAGGGCGGCGTAGAGAGCTTTCTCGAAAAATTAGAAGACGGCCGTACAAAATCAGCTAGAATAATACCATGGGACAAAGGCTGAATAAGACTTCTGCGCTTTTGATTACCGCCGCGGGTTCTTTTCTGATGCCCTTCATGGGCTCCTCGGTCAACGTGGCCCTGCCTTCCATCGGCAGGGAATTTTCCATGGATGCCATCCTGCTCAGCTGGGTGTCCACAGGCTATCTCCTGGCTGCGGCCATGTTTCTGGTCCCCTTCGGGAGGATCGCGGACATCCACGGAAGGAAAAAGATCTTTTCTTCCGGCATTCTGGTTTTCACCCTCTGTTCCCTCTTCCTGGGCTTATCCACGTCAGCCCATACGGTTCTCGTCCTGCGCGTTTTGCAGGGAATCGGGGGGGCGATGACCTTCGGCACCGGGGTCGCCATCCTCACCTCTATTTTCGCGGCGGGGGAAAGGGGGAAGGCTCTGGGGTTCAACGTGACCGCTGTTTATATGGGCCTGTCCCTGGGGCCTTTCCTGGGGGGATTCCTGACCGAGCATTGGGGATGGAGGAGTATTTTTCTGGTCATGGTCCCCCTCGGGGTTGCGGTCCTGGGCCTCATCCATTGGAAATTGGAAGGGGAATGGGCGGAGGCCCGAGGAGAAAGGTTTGATTATATGGGGTCCTCCCTCTACGGTTTGTCCCTGGTGGCGGTCATGGTCGGTTTTTCCCAGCTGCCCCAATGGCTGGGGGAGGAACTCATTCTGGGCGGGCTCGTAGGCTTGGGGGCTTTCGTCAGATGGGAGATGAAAATCCCGAGTCCGGTTTTGAACATCAGCCTCTTCCGGCATAACCGGGTCTTTGCTCTCTCCAATCTGGCGGCGCTGATCCATTACAGTGCCACCTTTGGGGTCGGCTTCCTTCTGAGCCTGTACCTGCAATACATCAAAGGGCTCAGTCCCTCCCATGCCGGTTCCATTCTCCTTTGCCAGCCCGTCGTCCAGGCCCTTTTTTCCCCTTTCGCCGGGCGTCTCTCCGACCGGATCGAACCCCGGGTCGTCTCTTCCCTGGGAATGGGATTTTC
>DASPRR010000316.1:0-9554 GCA_035624375.1 Thermodesulfobacteriota bacterium
CCTGAAGGATTTGCAGGGAACATAGAAAGAGGGAATATGCCCATCGCTGGAAACCCGAAAAAGCTAGCCCAGGACGTGGCCAATGGATTTCAGCAGTTCACCCAAGCCTCTCTCCGTCCATATACCCTAGAAGACCTGAAAGTGCTCCTTTTCAACCTCAACTTTGTCCTGCGGGAGCTTCGGGGCAAACAAATTCCCCTGGAGGACATTGAGGGCTTGAAGGACAAAAACAACAGAATTCACCGTATCAACCAGGCCATCAATATCATCCAATCTTTTGCCGCCACGAAAGGTCTAAAGGTCTAAAACTCATCCCTCCCTTTGCCCAACCCCTTTCCTCTGGGTCTCTTCTTTACTAGCAAAGCCGTCTTAACGGAAGAAACTTCCCTTGGGAAGAGCCGGTTTAAAGCACTTAGGGCTCCCACTTTATCGAGAACCTCCAAAAAGTCATGAATTTCGGCAAAGCTTGGGAAAAGATAATTATTTCAAATATTTAGGGCGAGTCTCTTTCCTACCTTGACAGTAGGAAATACAGTGATTAAATTTGAGACGTAAAAGAGAAATGAGAAGTGAAGTCCGAAGGGAGGTAAGAACATGAATAGCTTGGTAAGATGGAGACCGATGGATAAGGTAATCCCCCGGAGCTTTTTCCAAAGTTTTTGGGATACGGATGTTGATGATGTTTTTGAAAGCTTCTTTGAACCTTCTTTGCCGGAGAAGTTCAATTGGGCTCCCAAAGTGGAGAGCTACAGCAAAAATGGAACCTACGTGGTGAAAGCGGACCTCCCGGGTGTAGATGCCAAGGACATTCAGGTAACCCTGGAGAATGGATGTCTCACCATCAAGGGCGAACGGAAGGTGGACAAAGAAGTAAAAGAGAAGAAAGTGGAGCGCAGGGAATTTTTTTACGGTTCCTTCGAGCGGTCTATTCGCGTTCCAGAGGGCCTGAAGATCGAAGGGGTCAAAGCCAAATACCGCGATGGGGTTCTGGAAGTGACCGTCCCGGTGGAAGAGAAGAACCCGCCCAAGAAGATCGAAGTGGAGGAAGTGAAACACTAACCCTGAAATCGAGGAAAAATGTCAAACAGGCCGGGTCACCCTGGCCTGTTTTTTTTTAAAACAGGATTTCTACAGTCCTTCGATTTTCACTCAGATGACCGACCGGCTTTTCGTTAATTCTCTCTCTTTTGCCCGGAAATCAGGCAAAGATTCCCCTCCCCTATCAAGCCTAGCTTCCGCATAAAATTTTCTTGACAAAACTTTTAACCTTGCTCATATTGCCCTTGAAGGATCGGTTCATTTTTTTTGCCGAAGCCCGCGGGAAATGACCATGGGCCCAGAGGGTCCAGCCGAGAAGACCAACGGGACTTTCTGGAGAAAGGGGGTGATAAATTGGCCTTTTGAAGTCCCTGAGGGTCTCTGCACTCGCATTGGAAGCTTTCAAATTCAGAGCAAAGGGAAACAGGGCGTGGTCGAAACGTCTCTGGCGGAGATTGGGATTTCCATTGAAGGTTTAACTCTCCAAGAAGGTGAGGTGTGACCCATGGCTTACTGGTTTGAAAACCCTACGTTGAAAGCCCTGGCCCCCCTGGCCTTGTCGACTTCCATCAAAGGTCTTACCACGATCATCAATATCCCCACCTTGTTCATCGGGTCAAATGTCTTCCCGGAAGGACCGGTCGTGGGACCCTCTACAATGGACACCCTGGGCAACCGGTGCGCCAAGAAGAGGGCCTTTATCGTAACGGATGAATTCAGCAAAAAATTTGCGACTAAGGCCGCCCGTTTCCTCCAGGCGGGCGGCTTTAGCGTGGAAACATGGCCCAAATGCCTGCCCGAGGCCCCCATGGAAGTGGTGGCCGAATGCGCGAAGGCCATGAAGGCATACGAACCAGACCTGATTATGGCCTTGGGCGGCGGGTCAGTCATGGACTCGGCCAAGGCGGCATGGGTCCTGTACGAGCGGCCGGACATTACCGAGTTGGGCATGATTTCCCCTCTGGACAAGTTGAATCTACGGAAGAAAGCCCTCCTGGCTGCCGTTCCTACCACTTCGGGAACGGGATCGGAATGCACGGGCGCGGCCGTGGTTCATGACACCGCCGCGCACCGGAAGATTCCCCTGGCCAATGTAGAGCTGGTTCCAGATTTTGCCATCCTGGTCCCGGAATTCACCTTCTCCATGCCCCCCAAGCTGACTGCTGGGACGGGCCTGGATGTCCTGGCCCATGCCATGGATGCGGTCACGACGCCGGCCGCCAATGAAATCACCGAACCTCTGGCCCTGAAAGCCATCGAGATGACCTTTCAGTGGCTCCCCCGGGCCTATAAAAACGGACAGGACCGGGAGGCGCGCCACCGCATGATCCTGGCTGCGAGCATTAGCGGCATCGCCTTCGGCATGAGCGGCTGCCATCTGACCCACAGCTTCGGCCATTCTCTTGGAGCGGTCTTCAACCTCCACCACGGGATGTGCGTCGGGTTTTTCCTTCCCCAGACGCTTCAGTTCTGTAGCCAGGTGACGGATAAGCACCTCCTGATCTGCGAAACCCTGGGAATCAAGGCCAAGGACCCGAAAGATGGGTTGGTCAAATTGGTGGCCCGGGTCCGCTCCTTCCTGACCGAACTCGAAGTTCCGCTCACCTTGAAAGAATTGGGGATTTCGCGGGCGGATTTTGACGCCCAATTCGATAAATTGGTGAAATTCGCCTTCGAGGATGTGGACTGCTACCTCAGTCCCCGCCCCATAACGGCCGCCCAGTGCGCCCAAGTCTTCCGGTACGCCTATGATGGCCGGGATATAGACTTCTAAAGGGAGGGTAGAGGCATGAAAGGATACCATGGCCGTCTGTTGGAAGTGGATTTATCCGCCCGCAAGATAACCGATTTACCTCTATCCGAGGAATTTTTGAAGAAATACATCGGTGGGGCGACCCTGGCTGCCGCTCTGGTTTATGAGCGGATAGGCAAGAACGGCAGTCCTCTTGCCGCGGAGAAACCCCTGGTCTTTGCCACCGGGCCTTTCACCGGGACTTCCCTTCCCATGGTGAGCCGGTATGCTGTGGGAGGCGTTTCGCCCCTGACCGGATTCTGGGGAGAGGCGACCAGCGGGGGGAGATTTCCCTTTCGCCTGAAGGGGTCCGGGTGGGACGGCCTGCTGGTGAAAGGGAAGGCTGAGCGGCCAGCTTTTCTGTATTTGAAAGAGGGAGAAGCCGAGCTTCGGGATGCCTCCCATCTATGGGGAAAAGACAGTTACCAGACCCAAAAGGCCATCAAAGACGAACTGAAAGATGACTCGGCGAGTGTCGCCTGCATCGCCTCCGCGGGAGAGAAGCTGATCAAATTCGCCGGTATCATGAACGACAGCGGACGGGCCGCCGGAAGGTGCGGCCTTGGCGCCCTTATGGGGTCGAAGAACCTGAAGGCCGTGGCGGCTTCGGGCAACCTGCGGCCGGAACTGGCCAATGCGGAGAAGGTGAGGGAGTTAGCCCGGCAGGCGGTGGCCACCATTAACGGGAACCTGGTCTCCGTCGCCTTTCGGGAATACGGAACCATGATGTACATGGACATGGCCATGACTCTGGGAGATGCGCCGGCCAAATACTTCACCAAGTCCATCTTCCCCGTTTCCAAAATCACAGGCCAGGCCCTGCGCCAGGCATACACGGTCCACAACTACGCCTGCCTGGGCTGCCCCATCGGCTGTGGGCGGGAGCTGGTGGAGTTCAAACCGGGGCTCAACGTGGATGGGCCGGAGTACGAGACCACCGTGGCCTTCGGCCCTCTGTGCATGAACACCGACCTGGATTCCATCGTGCGGGCCAACCATCTCTGCAATGTCCATGGGATCGATACGATCTCGGCCGGGGTGAGCGTGGCCTACGCTTTCTACCTTTATGAGAAAAAAGTTTTGAAGAAAGATAAGGTAGGGTTCGCACTGAAGTGGGGCGACGGGAAAGCAGTGGTCAAACTGGTGGAGAAGATCATCGCCCAGAAGGGCATCGGTAAGATTCTTTCCCAGGGAACCCTGGCCATGGCCAAGGAGTTCAAGCGCAGCCCCGATGAAGCCGCTCAGGTCAAGGGGCTGGAAATGCCCATGCATGACTCCCGGGCCTTCCACGGCATGGCTGTGTCCTATGCCACCGGTCCCCGTGGGGCGTGCCATCTCAAAGGGGACTACTACAATGTAGACCTGGGAAACATGGTCCTGGAGTACATGATCCTGCCGGGGGAGAGGCTCTCATCCGAGGGAAAGAGCGAAGGAGCGGCCAAGTACCAAAGCCTGAAGGACCTCTTTGACTCCCTGACCCTCTGCAAATTCGCCCCCCTGCCCCCGACCCAGCTCTGCGAAATGCTGAACGCCATTACAGGCTGGCAGTTTAGCCCCAAAGAGCTGTTGGCCGCGGGGGACCGATCGATCAACATCAAGCGGGCGGTGAGCAACAAGTTGGGCTTGACCCGGGAACAGGACCGGATGCCCCGGATCCTAACGACTGCCCTGGATGAAGGAACCGCAGCCGGGGTCGAGCCGGATTTGGAGAAAATGTTAAAGGGCTACTATCAGTTCCGCGGATGGGATTGGAATACGGGGAGGCCAACCCGTGAGAGGCTTTTGGAACTGGGACTCAACCAGGTGGCCGCGGAGATGTATCCATAGGGGACGATTGCGGATTGTGGGTTTCGGTTGAAAGAAAAATGAAACCTGATGGCCTATGAAAATAAGGGTCCAATTTCACGGCGTCTTGTCCGACTGGATGGGAGGGGCCAAGGCGGAAGTCTCATTGCCCGAGGGTGGCACCTTCGGTGAACTTCTTATGGAGATCAAAAAAAGGTTCAGCCCCACCATGCCTTCCCAGCTCCGGATCAAGGACCAGGCAACCTTCAACCGGGCTCTATGGGGTATGAGGGGAAAGGATCGATTAAGCGAACTGAATGCCGAGCTGAAGGAGGGAGACGAAGTTCAGTTTTTCCTGTCCCTGGCAGGAGGATAAAAATTGTGGGGGCTGCCCGATGTGGCCGTGCGCACGATGGGCAGCCAAGCGGGGTTGCCCCTACAATTTCACCTAGCCTGGATGCGTTTGGTAAAGAGAATCTTTTTTGGCATTTCCACGGTGCGCTATGATCTATGCTTCATGCGAATTCACGTTCATTCGGAAGGGGGGATGAAAAGGGTTATTGACGGGTTGAGAGGGTCTGAATCGGCAATGAAAACCATAAAAAAGGGGGTTTTATGAGCAGAGTTCCAAAGAGAAAAGTTGCAATTGTGGGAGCGTTTACCACCCCCTGTCGTGGGCGCTGGTTATCCAAAACCATCTGGGAACTTGCCCAGTGGGCGGTCTCCGGCGCGCTGCAGGATGCCAAGTTGAAAATGGACCGGGTGGAAGCGGGGGTCATCGGGCTTTACAACGACATTTTCGCTCGCCAGGCCATTCCCGAAAGCTCCTTCCAGGGGCACATGGGATTGGCTTTCAAACCTCTTGTGCGGGTCACCAACGGCGGAGCCACCGGGATTTACGCCTTCGGCACCGCCTTTGACATGGTGGCCGGCGGACGGTATGACCTTGTGTTCTGCGTGGGCGCGGAGAAAGCCACGGACTGCTACGACTTCATGAGCGAAACCCAGACGCCGGAAGTGGTCCAGACCATTGCCTGGTCCTGGGACCCTCTCTTCGAGAGGGATCAAGGGGCGACTGCTTCCGACTCCTATGCCGAGGTCATCCTTGCCTACATGGATCAGTATCCCAATGACCTCAAGATGCCCGTGCGGGGCGAAATCCTGCGGATTATGTGCGAGCAGGCCAAGAACAACCCCAACGCCCAGCGGCGGGACGAGATTGTGACTCCCGAACGGGTGGCCAATTCACCCTGGATTATTGAGCCGGCCTTCAAGAAACTTGAAACCTGCGTCTATACCGAAGGGGCCTGCTGCCTGATATTCGCCGCCGAAGGAGTGGCGGAGGAAATCTGCAAAGACTCAGGGCAGCCGCCGATCTGGATTGAGGGAGTGGGCTTTGCCAACGAACCCTACTGGTGGGGGATTAAACATCCCCACAAACTGCCGGGAAGGATCGAGTCAGACCATCTGGCGGCCAAGGCCGCCTATGAGATGGCCGGGGTCGGCCCGAAAGACATCAAAGTGGTTGAGCTTCACGACGCCTTCCTGCCCCAATTGGAGATCACCATGGCCGAAATGGGCTTTGTGCCCCTGGGACATGCCGATGACCTCATTGAGAAAAAAATCATGGCCCCCCACGGGAGGGTTTTGATCAATCCATCCGGCGGACTCATCTACGGCGGGCATTTCGTCGGTGGGAGCAATATGTTCTCCGCTTGGTCTGCCCGACGGGAGCTGATCCGGAGAGGGCTGGATTATGCCCTGATCCATGGAACCGGAGCGTCCTCGGCCCAGTATGGCGGTGCGGCCGTTCTGAAAAGGGGGGTGATCTAATGGAAAAGTTATTGAGAAGACCCGGGGATTATGTGATCCCCCACGAAGCGATTCCCGAAGTGATGAGCCGGATCACGGTGTCTCCGGAAGACAAATTCGTCTGCGTCGAGCGGACCGAGCCCATGTTCACCACCTACTGGGCCACTGCGGGCGAAATATCCCCCTTCTTCCTGGCGGTGATGAAGGAGAAGAAGATCCTCGGCGCCCGCTGCCCCAAGTGCAAGATGGTCATCTGCCCGCCCTACATGACCCGCTGCCCGGTCTGCCAGAATGACGATTACAGCCTGGTGAACCTGGAAACGGGGATCGAGATGCCCCAGGTCGGATACATGCTGGGGACGCCCCCGATTACCGTCTTTGCCAATGCCAGGTTCGCCCGCTATGCCCCCTTCGGCCGTGGCCGCGTGATCCTGGGAGAGTCCCAGTCGGCCCTGCCCATCCAGGTCTTTACCACCACGGGGTTCCTGAAGCCGGGAATCTTCAAAGCGGGGACGAAGGTGAAGATTGTCTTCCGGAAGTTCCGCATGGGGTTCTCCACCGATTACTTTGCCGTCCCCCTGGACGAGGTTCCGGAGAAGCTGCGGGACAGGAACGGACTGGAAGAAACGGCCCTCAAGTGGAAGAGCATGGAGGTCGGAGAACCACAGTTGACGGATGCCTTCAAGAAGCAGTTCCCCAAAGCCCTTCAGGCGGTCGCCAAATTTGTCGGCGCCATCCCCAAGAGCCCCCGTGCCCAGCGCGACATTGCCAACTGGACCCGGAAGATTCTGGTCAAGACCGGCGGCGGTAAATTCGGACTGCTCCTGGACAAGCAGAAGATCAAGGTGATGAAGGATAAAGTACCCCGGCCGGACCTGGTCCTGGTGATGGAAGACCCGGCGCACCTCATCGGATGGACCAACGGCGATTCCCTGGTCAACCTGATCCGCACTGGGGGTGCCGGGATCAACAACCTGCAGGACATGGAAACGATCTTCAAGTTCGACCGTCTCCACCGGTCGATCCGCCGGGATGCGGAGGAGAGGGGAAAGAAATAAAATCGTAGGGGCGACCCGCCGGGTTGCCCCTGCCATGTTGACTCGGTGTAGGGGCAGGTTTGAAACCCGCCCCTGCGAATTAACTCTTCTTTAAGGCCCTTCTTGCTTCCTCCCGGCTTTCGTAAATGTGGGGAGCCACGTTCCGCTTTTCCAGGGATTCTCCGAGTTTCATCCGCAGGAAGGTGCTCGTCGTGTAGCGGGTCACTCCCTCATAATAATTTGCCACCAGTTCTTTCACCATGTCCGTGTACTCATCCACTAGCTCGGGCAAAATGTTGAAGTTGTCGTAATTGACGAAAGTGTAGACCTTCCGTCCCAGGGGCGCCAGGGTTTTCTCAGCGAGGGATTTGATCTTCTGAACCTGCTCCCGGTTTTTGATGTACAGCCCCTCGAAATTCACGAAAAAGAGGTTTTCGGCATGGTTGTAAATCAATCTCTCTTCCAGGGGGAGAGAAAGAAGTTCTTCTTTGAGGCCCATGGGCTCCGATGAGAAAAGGCGGGCATCCATCAGACGGGGTTTCTGGATGACCGGCTTGAAATCCATCTGGGCCAAAATGTCCCTTTCAAGGTCAACGCCGGGGGCGATTTCGATCAGTTCCATTCCCCGGGCAGTCAGTTGGAAAACGCAACGCTCCGTGATGTAAAGAACGGCCTGCCCTGTTTCCGCGGCATATTTCCCGCTGAAGGTGATCTGCTCCACGAGCTTCAGGAATTTTCTCTCTTTCCCTTCTTGGACGATCTTAAGCTTTCCGTCTTCGACAGCGACTTTCAGCTTTCCTGCGGTGAAAGTTCCCACGAATACAATTTTCTTGGCTCTCTGGCTTATGTTGATAAACCCGCCTGGACCGGTGAAGCGGGGCCCGAATTTGCTCACGTTTAAGTTTCCATGTTGATCAGCCTGGGCCAGGCCCAGGAAAGCCACATCCAGACCACCCCCGTCGTAGAAGTCGAACTGGTAAGGCTGGTCGATGAGCGCTTCCATATTGGTGCCGGCGCCGAAGTTCAGGCCGCCGGCCGGGATTCCTCCGACCACCCCAGGCTCGGCGGTGAGGGTTAAGAGGTCCAGGATCTTCTCTTCGTTGGCCACCTGGGCGATCCCCTCGGGCATCCCGATGCCCAGGTTCACCACCATGTTGGCTTTAAGCTCAAACGCCGCCCTCCGGGAAATGATCTTTCGTTCGCTCATCTCCATGGGGGGGATAGATTGCACGGGGACCTTGATCTCGCAGCTGAAGGCCGGATTGTACTGGGTGGCAAATGTCTGCCAGTGGTTCTCCGGCCGGCTGAGGACCACGCAATCCACCAGGATCCCCGGGATTTTTACATCCCGGGCATTTAGCGTTCCGTTTTCCGCAATCCTTTCCACCTGAACAATAACGAACCCGTTGGAATTTCTCGCCGCCATGGCAATGGCCAAGGCTTCCTGGGTGAGAGCCTCCTTCTCCATGGTGATGTTGCCGTTGGTATCCGCCGTCGTGCCCCGGATTAAGGCCACATTGATGGGAAAGGCTTTGTACAGGAGATAGTCCGATCCTTCCAGATGAATAACTTTGATAAGGTCTTCCCCTCCTCTTTTGGTCAACTCGTTCAGCTTTCCGCCGTCATTCCGCGGATCGATGTAAGTTCCCATGCCTACTGTCGTGATGGTGCCCACCTTATGGGCGGCGATGTCGCGGAAGAGATGGGAGATGACCCCCTGGGGGAAGTTGTAGGCCAGGATTTTGTTTTCCCGGATCAGCTTCTGGAGTTTGGGGGCCAGGCCAATGTGCCCGCCGACAACCCTGCGAACAAGCCCTTCATGGCCCATGTGATTGAGGCCTTTCTCAGACCCGTCCCCTTGGCCAGCGGCATACACCAGGGTCAGGTTTCGCGGCTTTCCAACAGTCAAAAAATATTCTTCCAGTTTGGCGGCGATTTCCTCGGCAAAGCCGGCCCCCACAAAGCCGCTGGTGGCCACTGTATCGCCGTCCCGGATGACCCGAACCGCTTCCTCGGCAGTGACGATCTTGCCTTTTTTCAGCCGGGGGTGTTGGAAAGTGGATAATAGGGGGTGAGAAATCGCTTTTTCA
>DASPRR010000319.1:0-3067 GCA_035624375.1 Thermodesulfobacteriota bacterium
AAGATAGCCATAGAAATTCTGCAGCGCCACCATAACATCCACAGCCATCTCCCGGGGATGCTCCGCCTCAACAATCTTTTTTTGTAGGTCAGCCTGTAATTCGTCCGGCAACATAATTAATCCCAGCTCTGACGTCAACCCGAAACCCGAAACTATATTTTTATCGGTCTATATCCGGCAGTATATAATCGATGGACCCGGCGATGGCCACCAGGTCGGAGATCGTCCCCCCCACGGCCATGAGAGGAAGGACCTGCACGTTGGCGAAGTCCGGAGTGCGGATCCGCATCCGGTAGGCCGTGCTCAGGCCGTCACTGACCACGTAATAAGATTGTTCCCCCCGAGGGGCTTCCGTCGAAGCATACGCCTCTCCCCTGGGAATCTTGGGGCCCCGGGTGACATGGATAAAGTGGTGGATCAGGCTTTCGATGTCCTTCAGGGTATCAGTCTTGTCCGGCACCACGTAGCGGTAGTCGTCCGTGATGTGTCTGCCGGCAGGCATCTGGGCCACGACCTGCTCGAGGATGCGGACACTCTGGCGCATTTCTTCCACCCGGACCCGGTAGCGGGCCAGGCAGTCCCCTTCCGCGGCCGTGGGGACCTCGAACCGGAGCGCCTCATACGCCGCATAGGGAAATTTCTTTCGCATGTCCCAGGCCAGGCCGCAGGCCCTCAAATTGGGGCCGGTGACCCCCCACTCCATGGCTTCCTGCAGGGAGAGGCGTCCCACTCCCCGGGTACGGGCCTTGAAGATGGGGTTTCGGGTGATCAGGGCCTCGTATTCCTTCAGCCTGCGGGGAAAGATCTTGATGAAATCCTCCAGCCCCTCCTTCCACCCTTCGGGAAGGTCGGCGGCCACACCCCCGATGCGGAGCCAAGAGGGGTGCAGTCGGCCCCCGGTGATAAGCTCCACCAGGTCCAGAATTTTTTCCCTCTCCCGGAAAGTATAAAAAACCGGAGTCATGGCGCCCAGGTCCTGGACGAAGGTCCCGAAGAAGACCAGGTGGCTGCTAAGACGGAACAATTCGGCGAGAAGCACCCGGATATATTGAGCCCGCTCAGGAACTTTGATCCCGGCCAGAGTCTCCACGGCGTGGACATAAGAAAGATTGTTCGCGGCTCCACTCAGGTAATCCACCCGATCGGTATAGGGGATGAACTGGTGCCAGGACTGGCGCTCCCCGATCTTCTCGGCGGCGCGGTGGTGGTAGCCGATGTCCAGGTCCAGACGGGTGATCTCTTCTCCCCGCAGTTTGACGACGAAGCGCATCAGACCGTGGGTGGCGGGATGGTGGGGCCCCATGTTCAGGACAAATTCCTCCCCGTCTTCATTCACTCCCCCGGCCAAGAGGCCGGCATCCAGGGGCTGGTGCTTCCGGGCGTCTTCATGGGTGTAGGGGGGCATCTCCGTAGCCCGCCCGGGATGGTCTTTCCGCAAAGGGTGACCCTCCCAATCGTGGGGCATCAGCAGTCGGCGCAGGTTGGGATGGCCTTCGAAACGGATTCCGAACATGTCGAAGACTTCGCGCTCATACCAGTTGGCCGAGGGCCAGAGGTCTGTGATTGTCGGGGAAACCGGGTCTTTTCCCTGAAGGAGGACCTTCAGGCGGACCCGGGTGGGCGGATCGAAAGAAAGCAAATGGTAAACGAGGGCGTAATCGGCGTTTGCCTGTCTCCCCGCCGGGGATGGATGGTCGAGAACGATCTCTTTTCCGTCGGTCCCTTCGCGGACGGTTTGAACCAGATCCCCCCGCCGGCCGGATTCATCGATCGCGGTAAGGTCGTCCAGACGAAGGAACCGGGGGGAGGCTTCGGTTTTCAAGTAGCGCAGAACGTCCTTGACCTGGTTTTCGGCCACCTGGAAAGTGAGCATGTCTGAAGTCCGGGGGAACTGGGAGATGGTATCCCCGAATCTGGACTTGAGAGCCGCGGCCAGAGATTGATCGGGCGCGGTCAGTTCAACCACCCGGGGCGAAGGGGTCCACATGAGATCCCCGCGGTTGTCCCAGAACTGCGGCGGAGTCGCCGAAGTCCCCCGGATAGCGGTTCCGTTGTACCCCGGCCCGCGGGGGTCGCGGGATTTGGTCTGGCCGTCCACGAGGATGGCTTTCTGCGTCCCTTGGTACCCTCCGGGCAGGTGGAAGACCGGCCGGGAGGGCCTTTCGCTGAGAATCTTTTCCTGGAGCAGGACGAGTCCTTGGAGCAGAGCTTCGGGGCGGGGAGGGCATCCGGGAACGTACACGTCCACCGGCAGGATTTGGTCGATCCCCTGAACCACGCTGTAGGCATCGTACATCCCCCCCGAATTGGCGCACGAACCCATGGATATGACCCATTTGGGCTCGGCCATCTGTTCATAAAGCCGCAGGATGACCGGGGCGACCTTCTTGAAGACCGTACCCGAGATGATCAAGAGGTCGGCCTGGCGGGGGGACCCGCGCAGGACTTCGGCTCCAAACCGGGCGATATCGTACCGCGGGGTGAAAGCGGTGGCTTCCTCCACGAAACAGCAGGAGAGGCCGAAAAACATGGGCCACAGACTGTACTGCCGCGCCCAGTTGATCAAACTGTCGGTCCGGGGAAGGATTAAATTCTCGGCCTTTCCGGGCTTTTGGGGCTCTTGGGTCCCCACTCCAGGCCTCCTTTTTTCCAGATGTAGAGAAGACTGACGAGCAAAACGCCTATGAAAAAAGTAATCTGCATCCACCCTTCCCATCCCAGCGGCTCGGCGGCAACGGCCCACGAGAGGATGTAGAGCGCCTCCACATCAAAGATAAGGAAAAACGTGGCCAGGAGATAGAAGGGAATGGAGAATGGAAACCGAGCTGAGCCGGTAGGGCGAATCCCGCTCTCGTAGGCCTCAGGCTTCTGCGGGGCCGGTTGCCCCTTCCCCAGCCAGGTGGCAAAAATGAGCATCGTCGCCACCACAAGAGAAACCATAAAAGCGTAGAGAGCAAGGGATAAAAGCCCGGGTTCCCAGGGAGACACGATGGCGAGCTCGTTGATTGAGTTCATCGGTGCGCCTTGCTGAGGCGAATCCCCGCCGGATCATGACGGGAGATGACGG
>DASPRR010000322.1:0-2684 GCA_035624375.1 Thermodesulfobacteriota bacterium
AAAATCGCCCGGCGGCTGGTCAAGGAAAAATACTGGGCGGGCAGAGACCGGAGAGTAAATTAAAAAAAGGAGTCCTCCGGTTTACTTGCTTCAGGGGTCTGCAAGGGGATAAATTCTCGGGCAGACCTGCACGCAATGAGACATACCGCCGTCACAGATAAGGTTGATGCCGGAAATATCCCCGCCCTTTTGTTCAAGGCTTTCCCGCCTTCAGGGTGGGCTTTTTTGGCTTTGCCTTCGGCTTTGCATGAACGGCCGTCTGCTTGGGAGGTGAGGCCTTGGGCTGCCCGTCGAACCCCTTCAATTTCAGGTCCACATTGTCCCGGATCCAGTGTTCGTCCCACCACTCGAGGGGATTCACGAATACGCCCTGGATCATCATGGCGTAATGGAGATGATCGCCCCCGGCCATTCCTGTCGACCCCGTGCGGCCTAGGGTGTCCCCCTTCTTCACTTCCCTTTTTACCTCTGTCTCTATTTTGCTCAGGTGGGAGTACATGCTGAAGAGCCCACATCCATGATCGATGACCACCGTATTCCCATAGATCCCCAAAGGCCCGGCAAAAACCACGATCCCGGAGTTGGACGCCGGCACCGGGCTCTGAGCAAGGGAAGCGAGGTCAACACCCCAGTGGATTTGTCGATCAACCTCCTTCCCGTTGTACTGGTACGTCCTATCCTGGGCAAAGGAGGCCATGGGTTTGGAGTTGGGAAGGCGAAGAAAGGTTCCTGACCACAAGGATTTGGGAGCCGTTTCCTTGCTGATTTTTTTGATTTCTTGGTGATCCACCTCCCGCTGCTTCCGGTTCACCTCCAGAAACATTTCCAGGGGCGTACCTTTTAGGTTTGGGTCTCTGGAGGTAAAGTAAGGGAGGAGGCTCTGCAGAAAGGGATCAGTGATCTCGATTTTGTCTCTTTTGAATGCTCTTGGCTTGACGATCACCCGGAATCCTTCCTGCGAGCGGTTCCCTGCCGGGTCTTCGGCCAAGACTGAGGTAGGCGTCTTCGAAGAAGCATCCAGGGGAATGGCGAAGTAGGCTACATACCTGCCTTGGGCCACGGCATAGCCTGGGAAGAAGGTTTGACCCACCTGGACTCCGCTTAGGGGAACTTCCTCGGATACCTGGTAGGTAATGACCCCCGTTCCCCCCTGATTGGCATAATGGAGAGTCCCCAGCACAGTCAGCTGCGGAGGGGTGATATCGATGACCACGGGTTTTTCCACCGAGACCGGGTTCCCCCAGTTCCACGAGTGGTCTTTGGCTGAAACCTTGATCTGGGCCTCGCCCTCTCTGAGCCCCTGGGGCAGGGGCCGCAGGGGAATGGTTCTCTCCACCAGAAGGGTCTTCTTGGGGAATTTTTCGGAGAGCAGGTTGATGGGCCTGCCTGCCTGAATCACGTCGACCTGCAATTCGGCCACTCCGCTCTTCTGATCCTGGACTTTAAGAATCAGTTCCTTGCCGATATACCTCGAATCCGGGAGGACCTGGATCGTGGGTTTCTCCTGCTCAAAGAAAACCAGATACACATAAACGCCCCCTGCGACTCCAAGAATCCCTAGAATCCCCAAAGCAACCCAGACGAATTTTTTCATCTTGTCCTACTCTTCCTCCTTCCCTTTCTTCCGGGGACCATCCTTTCTTATCCTCATAATAATCCCAAGCCTTGCGGGAAGCCAAGAGATAAGTTAATCTGATTCCTATAGAAAATTTTCGGAAAAGGAGAAGGAGAATGAGAGTCGTCGCTCTCAACGGAAGCGCCCGCAAAGACGGCAACACGGCCATCCTGTTGAATTTGGTGCTGGATGAACTGCAGGCGGAAAAAATCGAGACAGAGATGATTCAACTGGCAGGAGAGAAAATCTCCGGCTGCATCGCCTGCTACAAGTGCCAGAAGAACAAAGACGGAAAGTGCGTCGTCAAAGCTGATCGGGCGAACGAATACATCCGGAAGATGCGGGAGGCTGAGGGGATCCTTTTGGGCTCTCCCACTTACGTCGCCGACATCACCGCGAACCTAAAGGCAATCCTGGAGAGGGCCACCATTGTATGCCGGGCCAACGGCGGGGAGATGCTCAAAAGGAAACCAGGAGCGGGCATTGTGGCCGTCCGCCGGGCCGGCGCCATTCAGGCCATCAACGTTCTGAACGCATTCTTTCTCATCAACCAGATGATCGTGGTGGGGTCGAGTTACTGGAACGTGGGAATCGGCCGGAACCTCGGGGAAGTCAACAGCGATCTGGAAGGCATTCAAACCATGAAGGCCCTGGGTCAGAACATGGCCTGGCTGCTCAAAAAAATCCACGGCTAATGCAATGGTCGGTCCCCTCCGCCCTCACCAAAAAAATCCCGTTGCCGAAATTCTCCCCGAGCCCCTCTTTGCAGGGGGGATTCGGGGAGATTTTTTCAGGATTCTAGACGCCGTGGTTTTCCGAACCCTTTATTTCTCTTTTTCCTTCTCCTTCAATTCCATCACGGGGGCGATGAGGATCTCCACCCGCCGGTTCAAGGCCCTGTTCTTCTCGTTGTCGTTGGCGGCCGCCGGCTGGTAGAAGGAGCGCCCCACCGCTTCCATCCCTTTCGGGTCTAACCCGCTTTTATCCTGAAAATAGCGCACAACAGTTGTCGCCCGGGCGGCCGAAAGCTCCCAGTTGGAGGGGAACTTGTCGAGGAATTCCCGGCGGA
>DASPRR010000333.1:0-8906 GCA_035624375.1 Thermodesulfobacteriota bacterium
TATGGCCTTTCCTTATTTCCTCCTGGCCATTACCGTGATTGCCGCCTTGGGGCCGGGGTTGCTTAACGGGATGATTGCCATTGCCATTGTAAATATACCTTTCTTTACCCGCATTGTCCGGGGAGTCGTCCTTTCCATCAAGGAATTGAACTATGTCGAGGCGGCTCGGGCCCTGGGAGCCAATCGATATCGGATCATCGGGCAGCATGTTTTGATCAACTGCTTTTCCTCGGTAGTGGTTGCGGGGACTTTAAACATCGGCTGGATGATCACCGCAGCCGCTGGCTTGAGCTTTCTCGGATTGGGAGTTCAACCGCCTACCGCCGATTGGGGGACCATGATTGCCAGCGGGCGCCAGTATATTTCCGTGGCTCCCCATGTGGCAACCCTGCCTGGTCTGGCGATTTTTTCCACCGTGTTGGGCTTCAATCTCCTGGGAGACGGATTGCGGGACGCGCTGGACCCCCGGCTTAAGATTTAAAAAATCTCCCCGGCTTCCCCGCGGATTCAATCCCGAAGGGTCAGCTATTTGGGCTTGAACTGGTTGATTCAAAAAAATAGAAAAGGGGTTCCTTGGAGGCTTGGTAAGTCAGCGGGTCGATTCGGTCTGTCTGCTTAACAGACCTGATTAATGGGCTGACATATACATCGCGATCGCATCCTCGAGGGTTATCTTTCTTGGGTGTTGACCAGAGGCCGGGGCACTTTAATCGTCGATTCCGCCATTTGAGGCACAGCAGATTCGGGAATTCCAACGGCCCGAAGCCTTCTCTGGACCCGGGTTCACCTCCCAACGATCTTTAAGAGCTTTTCGTTATCCAAGATTTCACTGGGATGCCCTTCGAAGATCATCTCTCCCCTTTCCACGATATAAGACCGGCCGGCGATCTGGGAGGCAATGCGGACATTCGATTCTCCCAGGAGAATGGCTACGCCCAGTTCTCTGATTTGGCTCAGAGCTTCTATGAAGTGCCTTACCACCAAGGGCGCCAACCCTTCGAACGCTTCATCCAGGAGCAACAAGGACGGATTGAGGGCCAATGCCCTGGCGATCGAGGTCATCTTCTTTTCCCCTCCGCTCAGGTGCAGGCCCTTCCGGGTCAGGAATTTCTTGATCCCCGGGAAAATCGTGAAGATGGTTTCGAAACTGAATTTCTTCTCCACCTCCGCAGGGTCTCGAATCCAAGTGGAAAGGTTTATGTTCTCTTCCACGGTGAGGTCGGAAAAAATTTTGGCATCTTCGGGGGAATATCCCATTCCGGCTAGGACTTTCTGCCGCGGGGAATAAGCCGTAATGTCTTTTCCCTGAAAGAGGATCCTTCCCGACCTGCAGGAGTAAAGCCCGATGATATTTTTGATCAGGGAGCTCTTCCCGGCCCCATTCCGGCCCAGAAGGCAGACGATCTCTTCCTTGTTTACCTTCGAGGAAATGCTCCTCAAAATTTGGGTCGAGCCGATGAAAAAATCCAATTTTTCAACCTGTAATAGCATCTTCGCTAACTCAGAATCCCGAATACAGCCGCCTTCACATCTTTGTTGGCCATGATTTCGTCCGGCTTGCCTTCGGCCAGAATTTGCCCTTCGTGCATAACGATGACTCGGTCCGAATATCCCGAAACAATGTCCATGTCATGCTCGATGATCAGGCTGGAAATCCCTTCCTTTCTGATGACCGAAACAATGGAGTCCATGACTTGGAATTTATCATAAGTGGCCACTCCGCTGGTGGGTTCATCCAGCAGGAGGAGTTTCGATTTCAAGGCAAAGGCAATGGCCACATCCAGAACTTTCATGTCCCCCTCGGAGAGCGCCTTGGGTGTCTGATCCTTCTTATCCAGCAGATGGAAATTGTCCAGGATGGCGACGGCCTCCCGGGCGATAGAAGAATAGCGATCCGCCGGCAGGAAGGCCTTTCGGATCATCCCGTATTTGGAGAAAAGGGCAATCCGCACGTTATCCAGGACGGTGGCTTTTTCGAAGAGTTGAATCAGCTGGAAGCTCCGGCTGACTCCCATTTGAACCCTTTTGTAGGGGGAGAGATAGGTTATATCCTGGTCAGAGAACCGAATGCTCCCGCTATCCGGTTTTATATACCCGCTGATTAAATTGACCAAAGTCGTTTTCCCGGCCCCGTTTGTTCCGATAATGGATACAATTTCGCCCCCTCGAATCTCAAAACTGACGTTGTTCACGGCCTGGAAATACCCGAAATTCTTGTGCAGTTCTTTGACAATCAGCAAGAAACTCCCTCCGTCTTTCTTCCTTTTCTCATTTTCGTCCACAGGGCCGCGGCGGCCCCGGAAACGCCATTCGGGAGGAGCAGGACCAGGATGATGAGCGTGGCCCCGATGACGAACATCCAATATTCCGTATTCCCCATGGCGTATAATTTCAAATAAGTGAAGATCATCGCCCCGATGACTGGTCCTTCCAGCATTCCGAAACCTCCCAGTAGGGTCATGTAGACGATCTCCCCGGAAAAGACCCAGTGGGACAGATCGGCGGTGACATGGCCATTGACAAAAGACCAGAGAGCCCCGCCCAACCCGGCGTACATGCCGGAGATGCAGAAGGCATAAAGCCGGTACCGGCGGACCCGGATCCCGATTAGCTCCGCCCGGATCTCATTATCCCGGATGGCCTGGAGGGCTTTGCCGAAGGGAGAACTGACAATCCCCCGCATTATCAGAAAGCTGAGGGTGAACATCGCCAGCAGAAAATAGTAGTAGGTCCCGGTGAGAAACAGGGGGCGTCGAACTCCCTTGAAGGACATGCCCAAAATGGTGGGAATCGGCACCCGAAGCCCATCCGACCCTCCGGTGAGGTGATAGAGCTTGAAGATCAGGGCGAAGAGGAGCATGGAAAGTGAGAGTGCGAGAATGGAAAAAAAGATCTTCGTGTGCCGCACGCAGAGAAACCCGAAGATGATTGAGACCAGGAGTGAAAAAAGGAGGGCCGCCGGAATTAAAAGCTCCATGGCAAAGGCTTGGGGCAGGTATTTCCCCATCATCGCCACTGCATAGGCTCCGGCCGCAAAATAGGCTCCGTGACCGAAAGACAGGAGGCCCGTGTATCCTAGGAGGAGGTTGAAACCAAGTCCTACAATGCCGAAGGTTAACCCGTATTCGAAGAGCATAAGGTCAAAAGTGGGAAGAAGATAGGGGACGAATAATAAAACCAGGAGGATGATCCCGTAGGCAACCCATCTCGGATTTCCAAGCATTCTCTTTAATTCCACATTCTATCTCCCGAACAGTCCCTGCGGCTTGGCCACCAGGATGATCCCCGCGATGAGGAATAAAAGGGGCAATTCGATCTCCGGAAATATGGCAATGCCGAAGGACCTGGTAAGTCCCACAAGCAGAGCCCCCACCAGGGCCCCTTTGAGGCTTCCCAGTCCACCTACAACGACCACAATAAAGGCGAATATGAGCGGTTCCATCCCAATTCCCAGCAGCGCCGGAGTTGTGGGGATGACCAAGGCTCCGGCCAACCCAGCCAATCCAGACCCCAAAACGAAAGCCAAGGTGCTGAGTCTGCTGATATCCAGTCCCAACCCCGTAGCCATTTCTCTGTCCAAGGAGATGGCTCTTAGCATGATTCCCAACCTGGTTTTCCCCATAAACAGCCAGATCAGGAACCCGACGCACAGGGTAATCGCGATCACCAATAAAAAATAAGCCGGGTAGACGCTTCCCATAATCTCTACCTTGCCCAAACGATCGAAAGGAGCCGAGGCGTAAAGGGCCTGCCCCCCCCAGACCATCTTGATCAAATCTTCCAGTAGGAGGAGCGCTCCGAAGGTAAGCAAGAGCTGATACTCCAGCGTTCGCTTATACATGGCCCGGATCAAGGTCTTTTCCATGATCCAGCCCACGATTCCCGCAAGCAGAAACCCGCTCAGGAGAGATACATAGAGGAGAGGTGCCGGGGCCTTGGTCACGATTTGAATAATCGTCCAGGCCCCCATGAACGCACCGATGGCATAAAAAGAACCATGAGCCAGGTTAAGGATTCCCATGACGCCCAATATGATATTAAGACCCAGGGAGGTTAGAAATAGGAGGGCCGCAAAATATAGACCATTGAGCGTGTAAATCACCCACATCGCCGATTCTCTCCCAAGATTATCCCCTCCCCCGGACCGGAGGAGGGGAAAGGACCTGGCTATTTCCAACCATTGATCCAATCAACGGTTCGTATGCCCACGGGCGGGAGTACTTGATTGGCTGGGAAGATTTCCATCCTTTGGGGATCCAGGATGGGGAAAGGATATTTCGGGGTGAGTTTGGAAAATCCAACGAGCACATCCTCGACGGCGCTGTGGTCTTCTCTTATGGTTATATCCCCTGAAGGCGTGGAAAAGGTCAGGCCGGTCATGGCTTTGGCAATCTCCTCTTGGGTCGGCCAACCCCCCGCTGATTTGGCCGCTTTCTCGACGGCATGTTTATAGAGGTACAATGCTTGATAAGCATGATAACAGGGGTAGGTGGGATATTTTCCATACCTCTTCCGGTACTCTTCCACGAACCATTTGTTGAGAGGTGATTTCTCGGGCGGCGGGTAGAGGAAGTAATGGGTTCCGGCACAACAGATAATCTGCTCTTCGGGAAAATCTTTTCCTAATTCCTGGGGATAGGGTTCCCCCCGCGACCAAGCGGTCTTGATATTTTTAAAAAATCCCATTCCGGCAGCCTGTTTGGTAAAGGTGACGGCATCCCCGCCCCATAAGGAGGTATGGACGATGTCCGGCTTGGCTCCCATCAGGGCGCTGATGTGGGCAGTGAAATCCGTATTTCCCAGAGGAGGCCACAGGGTTTTCACGACCTGTACCTGGGGCATCAGCTTTTTCATGGCGGTTTCAAAGATCAGCCAGCTATCCCTCCCCCAGGCATAATCTTGATTGACCCCCGCGATGGTTTTAATATTGGGCAAATATTTCTTGATCATCCGGGCCAGCCCAATATTATCGATGCCCAAATGGGCCGAGCTTTTGAAACCTAATTTGAACTTTGGAACTTCATAAGGAGATTTCGCGCCTTCCATTAATTCATGAGTCCCGCAGTCATAGGCTACGATCAACCCTCCCAGTTCGTCCGCCAGGGGGAGGACGGCCAGACAGGAGGCCGAAGAAATATAGCCCAGGTCCACATCGACCTTGTCTTCCAGAAGCAACTTCCGGGCAAGTTTAACCTGAGCGTCCACGCCGCCCGCTTCGTCTTTGCTGAGTAATTCGATCTTCCGCCCCAATATCCCCCCTTCTTTATTGATCACATCGGCACACATCTTGAAAGTATTGTCGGCGGGGATCCCAAAAGGACCTGCGGCTGCGCCGGTTAAAAAACTTACCGCGGCTATTTTTACCGGTCCGGTAGGGGCCGGTCTTTTGGCTTGACCCAAAGCCTTCGTGGCTCCGCTGAGGGGTCCAACGATTATTGTGGCCGCTCCTACATATTTTAAAAAATTTCGCCTGGAAATCTCATTGGACATAGATCATCTCCTTGATGCGAGAAAAGTTAAAAAAGCAGGGTTGGTATCTCCTCCGGCCAAGCGTTCTTGATGGATGGAAGCTTCACCCCCTTCCTGCCTTTGTCGGCTCCCCTTTCCCCCACGGACGACAGGAATTCGATTGGCAATTTACCGAAAGCTTACAAGAGGGAATTTTGAGCCGATTTTTGGCCTTCCTAAAATGTTTCGGGTTTGAAGCGGCAGTACTCAAAGGAACTGGAAACAATGAATATGCTGCAAACGGCTTTTGTTAACTTATCAGAAAAAATAGTCTTTCAGAAAGAGGATTGTGTCTGCTTTAGGGGTCTACCTGCGCTCCGATCGAGAGTTCCCATAAGGCTACCGCAAACAGTCAGACCAGAGCGCGGTCGCAGGGGAAAAACGAAAATAGTCGTTTTAGAATTCAGGGCGGATTATATTGAATGGGAAAAATAATGTCAATATTTTTTTGGGCAGATTTTCATCTCCTGGGCCTCTTCTGATGTTGTGTGTATGGGAGCAAGCCGGGTTTGGCCTTCTCTGGCCCAGATTTTGGTTCCGAGAGGTAAAGAGTGGGGTTCCTTCCAATCGCTCCGAATCTCTTGACACGGGTTTAGGCCTGTGTTACGTGAACAGATGAACCCGGGAAGTCGGGAAAAATAAAACCCCTTTTTTAATTTTTTTTTGATGGCACGAACTTATGGATCAAGGCATTGAATAAGTGCAGGAGGTTTGAATTTGGCCAAGGATGAAGGAATGCAGGAAGCGATTCGGAAATTGCGGGAACACAGGGCTCAGGCCCATTCAGTTGCCGGGAAAGAAAAAATCGAGGAAGTCCACCGGAAAGGGATCTTGACCGCCCGGGAGCGGGTCGAGGCCCTCCTCGACCCGGGCACATTCGTGGAACAGTACCCTTTCGCCGAGCCCACCGGCCGGGATTTCGGCCTGGACCGCAAGCGTTTTCCGGGAGACGGGGCGATTGTGGGCTGGGGGAACATCGAGGGGCAGAGGGCATACGTGACGGCCAATGACAGCTTGGTCATGGGTGGGTCGGGGTCCAGTTCTCATATTCGCAAAATTTCATTGACCATTGATCAGGCAGTGAAAAACGGCTCGCCATTGATCCAGCTCAACGACTCATCCGGGGGGAGAATCCAGGAGGGGGCTGACAAGACCGCCTACGCGCTTTCCGTCTTTTACAGCAACACCTTGGCCTCCGGGGTTGTTCCCCAGATCACCGCCATCCTGGGCCGTTGCGCCGGTTACGCGGTCTACGGCGCAGCCCTGACCGATTTTGTCTTCATCGTCGAAGGCCTGGGCGAGATGTTTATCACCGGCCCGGCCATCATCCGGGAAATCACCGGGGAGGAGATCACCTTTGACAAGCTCGGCGGAGCGAAAGTCTGCACCCAGATCAATGGGGCAGCGGATTTTCTGGTCGCCAACGAGCAGGAATGTTTCCAGCAGATCCGAAGGCTGTTGAGTTTTTTCCCCTCCAACTGCCGGGAGTTGCCCCAGGACCGCGCCAATGACGACCCCGTGGACCGCGTGGTTTCCGAATTGGAGGATTTGGTCCCCTCCAATCCTCAGCGCGCCTACGACATCCGGAAAGTCATCAAGCAAATCGTGGACGAAGGCGACTTCATGGAAACCAAGGCCGACTTTGCCAAGAATATAGTCACCGGTTTCGCCCGAATGGGGGGACAAAGCATCGGGATCGTCGCCAACCAGCCCATGTTCCTGGGCGGCTCACTGACTGTCGCTTCCTCGGACAAGAGTGCCCGGTTCATTCGTTTCTGCGACGCCTTCAATATCCCGTTGCTTTTTCTGGTGGATACCCCCGGGTATCTCCCGGGAATCCAGCAGGAGCATACAGGGATCATCCGGCATGGAGCCAAACTCCTCTATGCTTTCTGCGAGTCGACCGTCCCTAAGGTTGCCATCACCCTCCGCAAGGCCTACGGGGGAGGACATTGGGCCATGGGCGGCCATAACGCCCATGGAACCGATATCGCCTATGCCTGGCCCACTGCTGAGTTCGCCATCATGGGTGCGGAACAAGCAGCCAAGCTTCTATACAGCCGTGAGTTGAAGGCGGCGGCGGACCCGGCGGCTCTCCTCCAGGAGAAAATCCGCGAGTACCGGGACCTTTTCGCCAACCCCTACCGCCTGGCCCAGACCATGTGCATCGACGATGTGATCGAACCCGGCGAGACGCGTCTCCGCCTGATCAAGGCTTTCCGTTCCCTGAAGGGCAAGAAAGAGGAAAAACCGCCTCGCCGGCATGGAAACATCCCGCTATAGAAAAAATTCGCGCGGGTAAAGATATGATTGCCCAGAAAAAAACTCAACCGAAAGGAGACAACATGAAAATCACGAAAAAGCTGGTTTTTGGGGGTCTCGCAGCGCTGATCGCACTGACCTCAGGTTTGACCGGGCCTGTACCCCGAGCTGTAGCGCAGGGAGCCAAGCCCGAATTTCTTTTTCGATGTGCAGGAACCATGCCCCTGGAACATTTTATGACCCGGACGCTGGAATATTATGCCAAGATCATCCAGGAGAGGTCCAAAGGCCGGATGAAGATTGAAATCTATCCGGTCAACCAGCTTTTCAGCGATAAAGATTTACCCAAAGCCTTGCCCTCCGGTGCAGTGGACATGGCCCAGGTAAACATGGCCATGTGGGCCGGATTGGTTCCCTCGCTCGCCATCCAGGAGATCCCCTTCTTCTACAAGGACCGGGATCATTTTTTCCGGGCCATGATTTCCCCGGGCGTTCGAAGCGTGCTGGATAAAGAATTTGAGGGTAAAGGGGTGAAAATCCTTTTCTGGATGGATTATGGATACATGGCCGTGATCGGCAAGAAACCCATCCGGAACATGGAGGAGTTCAAAGGAAAGCGAATCCGGGTCTTCGGGGAAATCTCCAGCGAATTCCTCAAGGCGTTGGGAGCGGCGCCGGTTTTCCTGAGCGTCGGGGAGGTCTATCTGGCTCTCCAGAGGGGGACGATTGATGGGGTCCTCACCTCCACCTGTTCGGTGGACGAAAGGAAGTTCTTCGAAGTGGCCAAACATTTCACCTTGATCAAAGTGGGGGAATTTCAGAACCAGCCTGCAGTGCTGGTGAATTTGAAGAAGTATCAGGAACTCCCGCCGGACCTGCAAAAACTGGTGATCGACGCCTCCAAGGAAGCGCAGGACTGGGGGCTGGACGCCTCCCTGAAGGATACCGATCAGTGCCTGGACAACGTCAAAAAGAAGGGAATGGAAATCTATTATCCAACCGAACAAGAGAAAAAGAGATGGGCCGAAGCCACCAAGGGCATCCTGGCCAATTATTTGAAGCGTACCGGAAACGTGGGCCAGGCTCTCATTGAAGAAGTGAACAAGCTGCGATAGGGTCGCCTCCCGGAAATGAAT
>DASPRR010000357.1:0-3927 GCA_035624375.1 Thermodesulfobacteriota bacterium
AACGGGTTCTTTCCTTGCCCACCCCGAGTTCTTAAAAAAGAGTCCTTCGAAAATAAGATCTCTGGAAAAGAGGGGGGATCTCATGGGGTTCAGGGCAAGAAATTTGGATCATCATCCTGAGGCGGTGGTTCTTCCATTGGATCGGGCCTGTCCTGGGGGATTGAAACGGAAACATGCTTTGGCTCTCTTTTCTGCTTGGAGGTATCTCCTCTCAGGCCTCTGCCTGCGGAACATGGGGAGGAGTTTCATGGAAGGATAAGCGCCCGCCGAGCCTGATGATCCAAATTCCCCCACCCTGAACCCCAACAAGCACGAAAAACTGGGGGTGGGCAAGGGGAGGGGAACCACAATGGACAGCCCCAATGAACAGCAAAAATCTTGACAAAGGGGCAGGGGTTGGGTAGTTTTTAAGTAGGGTGGGATGAGCCTCCGGACCTCGTTTTGAGGTTCTTTATTTTTTATGGATTCTTAGAGGCTCCTCAAAGACCCTTAGGATTTTCACCTATATTCTTTCACCTTTGGGGTGTTCCGCCATGGAAGAATTCCACCGTATCAGGAGGCTTCCTCCGTATGTCTTCTCCATCGTAGACGACCTAAAAATGAAGGCACGGCGCCGGGGCGATGATATCATCGACTTGGGGATGGGCAATCCGGACCTTCCCACTCCTCCCCACATCGTGGAAAAGCTCATCGAGACCATCAAGAATCCCCGCACCCATCGCTATTCCGCCTCCCGGGGAATTCCCAAGCTCCGGGCCGCCATCGCCGGGTGGTACGCCAGGAATTACGGCGTGGAGGTCGATCCGGATTCCGAAGCAGTCGTCACCATCGGGGCCAAGGAGGGCATCTCTCATCTGATGCTGGCCACCCTAGGGACCGGGGAGGTGGTTTTTGTACCGACCCCGTCCTATCCCATTCATACCTATTCGGTGGTCATTGCCGGCGGGGATTTTCGTGCGGTTCCCCTGGCCAAAGGGCGAGATTTCTTCGAGGACCTGCAAACCGCAACTCGGCAAATCTGGCCCCAGCCCAAGATGATGGTGATTTCTTTTCCCCACAATCCCACAACCCAGGTTGTGGAACTTCCCTTTTTTGAAAAGATCGTGGACTTCGCCAGGGCGCACAACATGATGGTGGTCCATGACCTGGCCTATGCCGATTTGGTTTTCGACGGGTATAAGGCCCCGAGTTTCCTCCAGGTCCCGGGAGCCAAGGAGGTGGGGGTGGAGTTCTTTACCCTATCGAAGAGTTACAGCATGCCGGGGTGGCGGGTCGGTTTCTGCGTGGGAAACCGCAGAATGATCCATGCTCTGACCCGAATCAAGAGCTACCTGGATTACGGGATCTTCACTCCCATTCAAGTGGCGGGGATCATCGCTCTGAATGATGATCAAAGCTGCGTCGAAGAGGTCCGCAAAACTTACCAGGAACGGAGGGATGCCCTGGTGGACGGCCTGCGGCGGGTCGGCTGGAAGATCGAAAAGCCCAAAGGAACCATGTTCGTGTGGGCGGAGATCCCGGAAAAATTCAAGGAGATGGGTTCCCTGGAATTCTCCAAGCTGGTCCTCCAGGTGGGGAAGGTGGCAGTCTCCCCGGGAATCGGCTTCGGGGATACGGGAGACACCCACGTGCGTTTCGCCCTGGTGGAAAACACTCACCGGATCAAACAGGCGGTCAAAGGAATTAAAAAGCTATTTTAACCATAGAGAACCTGGAGTTCCCAGAGGAGAAAAATCAGAAACAGGATTCTTTCCCTTTGTTTTTGTGCTGTGGTCTCTGTCCTATCAGTGGTTCACTCTGTTTTTGGGAGATGACATGGATCGAATCAATATCGGACTCATCGGATTTGGCACGGTCGGCACCGGATTGGTGAAGATCCTGCAGGAAAACGGAAAGGTGCTGGAAAAACGACTGGGCGTTCCCATGGTCTTGAAACGGATTGCCGACCAGGATGTAACCCGGGACCGGGGGGTCAAAATCAATCCGGCTCTGCTTACGACCCAGGTCTCTGAAATTATCGATGACCCGGAGGTCCCCATTGTTGTCGAGCTGATCGGCGGCTTGGAGCCGGCTCGGACTATCATCCTTCAGGCCATCGGGCGCGGGAAAAGTGTGGTCACCGCCAATAAAGCCCTTCTCGCGGTTCACGGCACCGAGATTTTCAAGGCCGCCGACGAGGCTGGGGTGGACGTCGGTTTCGAAGGGAGCGTGGGGGGCGGGATTCCCATTATCCGTTCGCTCAAAGAGGGCTTGGTGGCCAACAAGATCCAGATTCTCTTCGGCATCCTGAACGGGACCTCTAATTACATTCTGACGGAGATGACCCAGAAGGGATTAAAGTTCTCCGAGGTTTTGAAGAAGGCCCAAGAACTCGGGTTTGCCGAAGCAGACCCCACTTTGGATGTGGGGGGCATGGACACGGCCCATAAGCTTTGTATCCTTCTTTCTCTGGCTTATGGAATTCAGGTTCCTCTGGAGGACATCTATACGGAAGGAATCACCGGGATCACCCCTATGGACATCGAGTATGCCAAGGAACTGGGGTACCAGATCAAGCTCCTGGCCATTGCCAAGTCCGATGGAGGGCCGGTCGAAGCCCGGGTCCATCCCACCCTCTTGCCCGCCGATCACCTCCTTTCCACAGTGGGCGGCCCTTTCAACGCCATCTTTGTGAAGGGCGATGCCGTTGGGTCCACGCTCTTTTACGGGGCTGGCGCAGGCATGATGCCCACGGGGAGCGCCGTGGTGAGCGACCTGGTGGACATCTGTCGGAATATGCGGATGGGGGTCCACCGAAGGGTGCCCCTGCTTTCTTACCAGAGGGAGCATTTGCGGGAGGCGGAAATCAAGCCGATGCAAGACATCTCCGCCCCTTATTACCTGCGCTTTACGGTCGTTGACAAACCTGGGGTTTTATCCCGCATATCGGGAATTCTGGGCGATTTGGACATCAGCATCCTTTCGGTGATCCAGAAGGGGCGGAAGTCGGAGAAGGCTGTTTTCATCTATATGGTCACCCACGAGGCGCGGGAAAAGAACATGAGAAAGGCCCTGCAGGTCATCGACCAGCTGCCGGTCATTGTGGACCAGACGGTCTTTATTCGTATTGAAGACCCTTCGAATCTGGGGGGATGACCGCGAGTCCAGTTTCGAGTTCCAGGTTTCAAGTTTCGAGTGAGTCTCTTGATCGGAGGCAGGAGCGACGAAACGCTTGGCCTCAGCCTTTTCCCTTTATCCTCCGACCTCTGACCCATTCCGGTGTTTGAAAGGCTTTAACCTTGGGAAGAAAGTACGCGGTACTTTGCGGAGATGGGATGGCGGATTACCCCCTTTCCGAATTGCAGGGAAAGACTCCCCTGCAAGTGGCCAAAACTCCCAACTTGGACCAGATGGCGAAAAAGGGGGTCCTCGGCTTGGTGCGAACGGTCCCTCTGGCGATGTCCCCGGGTAGCGATGTGGCCAACCTTTCCATCTTCGGTTACGATCCGGCTCTGTACTTCACGGGCAGGGCACCTCTCGAAGCAGCGGCCATGGGGGTCAAGCTGAACCCGGAAGACGTGGCCTTCCGCTGCAACCTGGTCACCCTTGGGTCCAGGAACGGCCGTGAAACCATGGACGATTTCAGCGCAGGCCACATTTCCACCGGGGAGGCCCGGAAGATCATCCAAGAGGTTGGAGAAATTCTGGGTACTGATGAATTTCATTTTTTCCCCGGGGTGAGCTACCGTCATCTCCTGGTTTGGCGAAACGGAGAGAGAGGCCTCAAGGCCAGGACCACCCCACCCCATGATATTTCTGGAAAAGAGATTGCCGAATTTCTTCCCCGGGGAAGCGGGCAGGAAGAAATTCTTTCCCTCATGGCGAAGGCGAAAAAAGTGCTTACCGATTTTCCGGTTAACCAAGAGCGGCTGAAAGCGGGGAAAAAGC
>DASPRR010000412.1:0-9735 GCA_035624375.1 Thermodesulfobacteriota bacterium
GCCGAAGATGTGGATCGGGTCCTGAGCGGCCAGCCGGCTTTGCGGTATGTCAATTTCGCGGTGCCGAAAAAGAGGGCCGGCGACGACCGGTAAAGCAAAAAACCAATGGGACGCAGGTGAACGCAGAAACGGGGGATTACCAATCAGCCCATAATTGATTGGACGCTGAATACTAAGCCGTTCGTGCTGAGTTTGTCGAAGCATGAACGGCGTAGAGATGCACCCTTCGACAAGCTCAGGGTCAACGGTGCCAGGCGAAGTGAAGAGCATGGGGTTTTGACTTAGAACTTGTCCGTAAATAATAATCCCCCCCTTTGCAAAGGGGGGTTGGGGGGATTTTATTAAGTTGATCTAAGGCAAATCCCCCTATGTCCCCCTTTTTCAAAGGGGGATTTAAAGGCAGATCCCTTATTTAAGGATAAGCTCGTAGATGAACGCCGAAGAACATGGATGGGAAAACGTCTAAAATGCATAACGTCTTTCGAATAATATTTTATCTGCGTTTATCTACATGAATCTGCGTCCCAATAAAAAATGAGAAGAGGAAGGATTATGGCTAAAAAGTATGTTTATTTTTTCGGCGCAGGAAAGGCTGAGGGGAGCAGCAAGATGCGCAACCTCCTCGGGGGCAAAGGGTGCGACCTTGCCGAGATGACCAACTTGAAGATCCCGGTTCCGCCCGGGTTCACCATCACGACTGATGTCTGCACCTCCTATTATGCCAACAAGAAAAAGTATCCCAAGGAGCTTCGGGATCAGGTTCAGAAGAGCCTGGCCAAAGTGGAGAAGGCCATGGGGGTCAGGTTCGGCGATCCCCGGAACCCCCTTCTCCTTTCGGTCCGCTCCGGGGCCCGGGTTTCCATGCCCGGCATGATGGACACCATCTTGAACCTCGGCCTCAACGAAAAGACCATTTGGGGCTTGGTCGAGATGTCCGGCGATGCCCGGTTCGCCTACGACTCCTACCGCCGGTTTATTCAGATGTACAGCGACGTAGTCCTGGGAGTTCACCGGGGCCAGATGGAAGAGCTCATCAGCGAGAGGAAAAAGGCAAAGGGCCTCAGGCTGGACATCGAATTATCGGCCGACGACTGGAAAGAGCTGGTGGGAGAGTTCAAGGCCCTGGTAAAAAGGGAGACCGGCAATGATTTCCCTGAGGACCCTAACAAACAGCTCTGGGGAGCCATCGGGGCGGTCTTTGAGTCCTGGAACACCCCGCGGGCCATCACTTACCGCCACTTGAACAGGATCCCCGAGGACTGGGGTACGGCGGTAAACGTCCAGACCATGGTCTTCGGGAACATGGGCGGAGAAAGCGCCACTGGCGTGGCTTTCACCCGTGACCCGGCCACAGGAGAGAAGTTTTTCTTCGGGGAGTTTTTGCCCAACGCCCAGGGAGAAGACGTGGTGGCCGGGATCCGCACTCCGCAGCCCATCGGCAAGGAGCACAAGGCCGATGCCAACCTCCTCTCCATGGAAGAAATGCTCCCCCAGGCTTACGGGGAACTTGAGAAGATTTACCAGCGGCTGGAGAAGCACTTCAAGGACATGCAGGATATCGAGTTCACCATCCAGCAGGGAAAGCTCTGGATGCTCCAGACCCGCAGCGGAAAGCGGACCGCCTTTGCCGCGCTGAGGATCGCCGTGGAGATGGTGGAAGAAAAGCTCATCGATAAGAAAACGGCCATCTCCCGCATCGATCCCGATTCTTTAAACCAGCTTCTAGCGCCGGTCTTCGACCCCCAGGCCAAGGCCGAAGCCGTCAAAGAAGGGAAGCTCCTGGCCAAAGGGCTCAATGCCGGACCGGGCGCGGCCTGCGGGGTGGCGGTCTTCAACCCGGAGCGGGCCATGGAACTGGCCAAAGAGGGGAAGAAGACCGTTCTCGTTCGCATCGAAACCTCCCCCGAGGACATTCACGGAATGAACGCAGCCGAAGGTATCCTCACCTCCCGCGGCGGAATGACCTCCCACGCGGCCCTGGTCGCCCGGGGCATGGGCAAACCCTGTGTGGTGGGTTGTACAGCCCTCAACATCAACTACGGCAGCGGGACCATGGAAGTCAACGGCCGCGCCGTCCGGGAGGGAGATTACATCTCCATCGACGGGACTACTGGGGAAGTAATCGAGGGACAGCTTCCCACCAGTTCATCGGAGACCATCCAGGTCCTCATCGAGAAGAAAGTCCGGCCCGAGGATTCCCCGATCTACCGGCAGTTCGCCAAGCTCATGTCCTGGGCGGACGAGATCGCTGACCTGGGGGTCCGCACCAACGCTGACACCCCCCGCGACGCCACGACCGCCCGCCTCTTCGGGGCGACGGGCATCGGCCTCTGCCGGACTGAGCACATGTTCTTCGAGGCCGAGCGGATCGCCGCCGTGCGGGAGATGATCCTGGCCGACACCCAGGAAGAGAGACGCCGTGCTCTGGCCAAAATCTTGCCCATGCAGAAGAAGGACTTCATCGGCATTTTCCGCGCCATGGACGGCTACCCGGTGATCATCCGAACCCTCGACCCCCCGCTCCACGAATTTCTTCCCCACACCGACCAGGAGATTGAAGAGCTGGCGGCTCAGATGGGAGTCACCTTCCGCAAGCTGAAAGATCGAGCGGAGAGCCTGAAAGAGGCCAACCCCATGCTCGGGCACCGAGGCTGCCGTCTGGGAATCAGCCACCCGGAAATCACCGAGATGCAGGCCCGGGCCATCTTCGAGGCGGCCTGCGAAGTGGCCGGGGAAGGGGTGAAGGTTATCCCCGAGGTCATGATCCCCCTGGTCGGGCACGTGAATGAGCTCCGAGCCCAGCGGGCGATCGTGGACCGCGTGGCCAAGGAAGTCATGGCCCAGACGGGAATGAAGATCAAGTACCTGGCCGGAACCATGATTGAGCTTCCCCGGGCAGCCATCACCGCCGACCAGGTCGCCCAGGTTGCCCAGTTCTTCTCCTACGGGACCAACGACCTGACCCAGACCGTCTTCGGCCTCTCCCGGGACGACGCCGGGAAATTCCTTCCCTTTTACCGGGAGAACGGGATCCTGGATTCGGACCCCTTTGTCTCCATCGACCGTCCCGGAGTGGGCGAGGTCATCCGCATCGGCGTGGAAAAGGGCCGTAAAGCCAACCCCAAGCTGGAAGTGGGGATCTGCGGAGAACACGGGGGAGACCCCAGTTCCGTTGAGTTCTGCCACATGATCGGGCTGGATTACGTCTCCTGCTCGCCCTACCGCGTGCCTATCGCCCGCCTGGCTGCGGCTCGGGCGGCCATTACCTACCCGAGAAGGAAGAGGTAAGCGGGAGGAAGGTATGTATAAGAGAGCCGTAAAGATCGTGGATGCCCGCATGGGCATTCTCTCCAACAATGAAAAGCTCATTAACGAACCCCGGTACTTCGAGGGCCAGGTTATGGAGTCGCTTCTCACCAACATCCATTCCATCGAGAAGATTCCCTATACCGACGACCTGGACTCCTATTTCGTGGTGATGGATGAACCTCATGTCCAGCCCCAGGTAAAGGCCACGGCAAAAGTGTGCACCTGCACCGGAGACTTCAGCCGCTACGAAAGAGAGTGCTCGGATAACCGGTACTCCCTCTTCGGAAACCTGGGACTCTTCTTCAAGTACCTGCTGGCCACCCTGGAGCGGTACCACAATATCTACAGCTTCCACGCCAGCTCCATGTACAGTCCCAGCCGGAACACGCTCCTCATGGTTGTAGGCGGGGCTGGAGCTGGCAAGACCGTCTTCCTGCTCAAGGGTCTGGAGGACGACTGGCGGATCTTCAGCACGGAGATGACCCATTTCCGGTTCACCGAAAAGGGGTATGAGTTTTACATGGGGTCCCTTTTCGACAACATCCGCCTGGGAAACCTGATTTTTGACTTCCCCCGGGCCAACGAAAAGCTCAAGGTGGATATGCCCCCTGGGGTGAAGGACGTGTGGGGGCATAAGATCGCTATCGACATGGGCCACATCGCCGCCTCCCGCTCCTACGTCAACCCCCGGGTGACCGTGGTGGACGCCAAGATTGAGTCTGGCCGGGATACCCCCATCTGCAAGCCCGTCACCCGAATGGAGAAGGTCGTCAAGATCCTGTTCGACAACTGCACAGAAAAACTAGGACCTACACTGGTCTTCTACGACGTGATCCCGGTGGAAAGCTTCGACACCCCCGAACTCATGGGGCGTCGTTTGAAAGTTATGACCCGTTTTGTACAAGAAGTGAAGATGAACCCGGTCAAATCCGTCCTAGCCGGGGCAAAAAATTGCATGGAGGGAATCTGACATGAGCCGCGTAAAATCATTCGATGGAGTATTCGAAATGCCCGTTCCGGGGCGCACCGTAAAGCCCCGCAAAGAAGGATTGACCATGATCATCGACAAGGGGCTGGGGCTGAACGGGACCCAGGACCTTCTCGATTCGGCCGCCGACTACATCGACTTCATCAAGCTGACCTTCGGCACGAGCGCTTTCCTGGACCTTGATTACACCGCCGAGAAGGTGGAGATGGTGAAGGATTATGATATCTGGATTTGCCCCGGGGGGACCTTCCTCGAAGTATCGGTCTGGCAGAATACTTACCCTAAATACCTCAAGCGGTGCAAAGAGTTGGGGTTCAACGCCATTGAGGTGTCGGACGGCACCATTGAGATCGATATGAAGACCCGGGCGGACTGCATCAAGCGCGCCGTGGACATGGGTTTCATGGTGGTCTCCGAGGTGGGGAAGAAAGACCCGGACGACAAGGTGGCCACGAGCAAGCTACACGAGGAGATCGCCGCCGACCTGAAGAACGGAGCATACAAGGTCATCGTGGAAGCCCGCGAGGCCGGCAAGGGCGTGGGGATCTACGACAAGGACGGGAAGCCCAAGGACGAGGAGGTGGAGGCCATCATCAAAGGCGTGGACGACATCACCAAGCTGGAGTGGGAAGCGCCCATCAAGAACCAGCAGCAATTCCTGATTTTGCGATTCGGGACCAACGTGAGCCTGGGCAACGTTCCGCCAGAAGACATCCTCGCCCTGGAAGCCCTGCGCAACGGTCTGCGCGGGGACACGCTGAAAAAGGCCTGGCTGGCCAACCCGAAGTACAAAAAGTGATAAATGGGGCTTCAGATTTGCTTGGTTAACCGGATGTCTCAGGGGTGGCCCATCGGGGTCGCCCCTGCAATTGGAAGAAGAGGAAGGGGCCTATTCCCCCACCGGGCGATTCGCCCCCGTTCCTTCCCTGCCAGCAGGTATAACATGGTCAAGACTCTGCGGCAGGCAGAGACCAGTGACAGAATCACTGTTCCTTCCCAACTCCCCCCCGTGACAGCAGGAGAAATCTTCGGCCAAACCCAGAAAAGTGATTTGAGAAGATTGTGCCCCAACAGCGTTCCGGGACCGAGGGTCGGGGCGGAGATGGATCCCCCATCCGGAAAGGCACTCGACAAGGCCGAAGTCAATTCCTTGTCTTTTCATCCCCAAAGGGAAAGGAGTCTTCCATGATCGCCTCTTTCAACACGGTTCCCCGCATTCTTTCCGGCTTCGGCTGCCTGGAGAACCTGGGAGATGAAATCACCCGCCTCAAGGGGAAGAAAATCCTCGTGATTTCCGACCCCGGCATCAAGGCCGCTGGCCTCCTGGACCCACTGGTCAAAATATTGGAACGGACCAAACTCTCCTATTCTCTTTTTGCTGAAGTGGAGCCCGATCCTAAGATCGAGATCGCCTTGGCCAGCCATGAGGCTGCCAGGGCGTTCGGTCCAGACCTCATCATCGGGCTCGGGGGTGGAAGCTCTTTGGATATTGCCAAGGTCACTTCGGCGATGTTCACCAATCAGGGGCCGATCGACAGGTATTTCGGGATGGAACTTATACCTGAACCGGGCCTTCCTCTCATCCTAATCCCCACCACGGCAGGGACGGGAAGCGAAATGACTTCAATCTGCGTCCTCTCCGACACCCGGAACAAGGTGAAGAAGGGAATCGTGAGCGAGCACTTGTTTGCCCGCGTGGCCCTCCTCGATCCCCAATTGACCCTCGGACTCCCGCCGCGGGTTACCGCCCTGACCGGAATGGATGCCCTCGTTCACGCGGTGGAATCGTATACTGGAATTCGGGCAACGGTCCTCACGGATACCCTGAACCTCCAGGCCATCCGGATGATTGCGGTGAATCTGCGGAAGGCCTATGCCAACGGTGACAACCGGGAAGCGCGAGAAAATATGCTCTACGCCAGCAGCATTGCGGGAATGGCTTTTTCCAACACCCAGAACGGGCTCGACCACGCCCTGGCCCTGGCCATTGGAGGAAAATTCCACCTGCCCCATGGACTGCTCACCGCTTTTATTCTCCCCTGGGTGATGGAGTTCAACCTGCTGGCCAATCCCCAGAAGTTCATCCAGATTGCCCGGGCCTTTGGAGAAAGCATCGACGGACTGTCCGAAGTGGAAGCGGCTAGGCTCGCGGTGAGGGCCATTAAGAGCTTGCTAACGGACCTGGACATATCATATAAATTAAGCGATTACGAAGTTCCCCGGGAAGAGATTCCGTCTTTGGCCAAGGCGGCCATCGGCGCGGCTCGCTTGATTGGCAACAACCCGCGCAAGGTGACCGAAAAGGAGGTGGTCGAAATTCTGGGGAAGAATTATTGATTCCTTTGTGGGGAATATCCCTCTTTTAGTCGAGTTTTTCAAGTCCATCGGGAACGGAAAGGAGAAAAGGAAGATGAGGAGAAAGGATATCACCTTTGGAATTGGGCTAGTGGCTTTGGGGTTATTGTTTCTTTTGGCCACTGGGAATTCTCAGGCTCAGGAAAAAATTGTGGTGGGGTACCAGCCTTATGACACCATTTCTTACCAGGTCTCGGTGAACCAGGAGCTGGGGCTGTGGAAGAAGTATTTCCCCAAGAATGTGGAAATCGAATTTCAGCCCGCCCTTCAGGGTTCGATCATCGTGAATAATATGCTGGCCGGAAAACAGCAGGTCGGTTATATGAGCATCATGCCCGCCACCATGGCCATGACCAAACCCGAGCAGGCCAACATTCGGATCGTCGGAAGTTCCGGAATGTCCGATGGGATGCGCTGCTCGCTGCTGCTCGTCAGGAAAGAGGCCCCCAAGTTCAAATCCCAGGAAGAAGCGATCAAATGGATCGACGGGAAGGTGGTCGCCTCTCCCAAAGGGAGCGCAGCCGATCAATATTTGCGCATGATCTTCGATAAATATAAAGTCAAACCCGCGGAATATTTGAACCAGTCCATCGAAGTCATCGCCACGAACTTCCGCATCGGAAAACTGGATGCCGCCGCCTTGTGGGAACCCACCATCTCCAGGATCTGCGACCTGGTGGGCGAGGGAATCGCCAAGATCGTGGCTACTGGTACCTGCGTGAACAACCCGGACCTGGGGACTATTGTCATGCGGGGGGACTTCATCGACAAATATCCCCAGTTGGCCGAAGCCTGGATGAAATCCGAACTGGATGCCCAGCTTTTCCTCCTGGACCCCCAGAACTGGGCGAAAGCGACGGATATGTTCGCCAAATACGCAACCGGTATGCCCAAGAAGGCCCTCTGGTATTCAATTTACGGAAAGATTCCGGAGGAGGTGGGAGGCACTAAGGAACGAGAATGGAAGCCCTTTATCCTGGATGAAAAAGTCCGCAAGAATATGGTTGATGTTCAGGCTTTCCTGTTTAAGGAAAAAGTGGTCAAATACGAAAAAGCCCTTCCGAACACGATCGATGATTCCATCGGCCGGAAAATCCTCCAGGAAAGGGGGCTCAAATCGCCCATTGGCTATATATATGGACAGCCGCCCGAAAAGGTCCCATTCTAGAAGAAGCGGGGATTGCCCATGCAACCAGCAAGCCAGCCTGCGAAACCTGCCGCGGCTTCGCCCAATGTCCAAATCTCATCCCTGGGGCTGATGCTGTACCGCCTGAATCGTTGGCTGGCCAGCCCCAGGCCATACCTCATGTTTCTGGGTCTGGCCCTCTTTATATTTGCCTGGTACCTGTTTACCGAAGTCCTCAAACTCCCCAGATTTGAGAAAGTACCCGGCCCGGCGGTGGCCGCCAAGGAATGGTTCTCACGGGACCCGGTCTACGGGATTTCCATGTTCGTACCCGAGTATTACCAGCACATTCTGAAAAGCGTTCTCCGGGTGCTTCAGGCTTTCGGTCTGGCCACCCTTCTCGGAGTTCCTCTCGGTTTGTTCATGGGGTGGAAGAAGACCTTTAAAGATTACACCTTCCCCATCCTGGAAACCCTACGTCCCATTCCCATGTTAGCTTGGGTTCCTCTGGCCATCTTAATGTGGCCCCTCCGGGAAGCAGCCATTATCTACCTCACCTTTCTGGCGGCTTTCTTTGCCACTACGCTCAACACGCTTCTGGGAGTCGAATCGATCGACGAAGTCTATTTTCGGGCCGCCCGGTGTTTAGGCTCGAAGCCCCGGCATATTTTCTTCCGCGTGGTTATCCCCGGGTCCCTTCCCTTCATCTTTACCGGCTTGCAGATCAGCATGGGGTTTCCTGGTTCTCCCTGGTGGCTGGAGAAATGCTCGCCGGGGAATACGGTCTGGGGTACCTGATCTGGAATTCTTTCATCATGGTGCAATACCCCATCATCGTGATTGCCATGGTCACCCTGGGGTTCATCGGGTGGGCCAGCAGTGCCATGATCCGGCTCGTCGGGAACCTTCTCATGAAATGGAAAGTCAGGGAGGCGGCGCTGTAATGAAAGAATTCCCGAAACAAACCGCCTGGGATTCCCCGGCTAATAAACAAAAGGATAACCGAACTTCCCCCGCAGGCCAGCTCAGGATCGAGGATGTGACCAAAATCTACGACCCAGAGGGGGTTAATGTCCTGGCTTTGGACCACTGTTCACTCCGGATCGAGGCCGGAGAATTCTGCGTGGTGGTCGGCCCCTCCGGCTGCGGCAAGACAACCCTCCTCAACGCCATCGCCGGGTTTCATGACATCACCTCGGGGGAGATTTATCTGGATGGGCAAGTCCTCTGCTCCGGCAAGAGGAGTGCAGAACCGGGGGCCGACCGGATCGTTGTTTTCCAACAGGGGGCCCTCTTCCCCTGGTACACCGTGCTGGAAAATGTCATCTATGGGCCGGTGGTCCAGGGCAAGATGGACGGGGCGGAAGCCAAGAATTCTGCGGAGAGGCTTCTGGGAGAGATGGGCCTGATGGGGGTTTCTCATAATTACCCCAATGAAATTTCCTCCGGAATGCGCCGACGGGTGGAAATCGCCCGGGCCATGATGAACGACCCGAAGGTCCTACTTCTGGATGAACCTTTCCGGGCTCTGGATGCCCTGACCAAAAGTGTCATGCATAAGTACTTGCTGGATGTCTACGACAAGTCCCAGAAGACGATCTTCTTTATCACCCATGACCTAGAAGAAGCCATCTTCTTGGGAACTCGGGTCGTGGTGATGACCACCCGACCCGGGAGGATCAAGAAGATGATCGAGGTTGATATCCCTAGGCCCCGAGATTATCGCGTCTTGTCTTCCGAAAGATACCGGGCGTTGAAAAGCGAAGCGATCGGAGCCGTTCATGAAGAGGCCCGCAAGGCCTTTGAGGCAGGAGAAAGAGAACTTGCGTAATCTTTCACAGCGCAGCAGAGCCTCAGCCAAATCCCCCCCTCCCTACCCTCCCCTCTCGAGGGGGAGGGGTAGGGTGGGGGGGATGCTTTTTGTTTAATAAAAATTTCAGATACTAAACGTTAGTAG
>DASPRR010000454.1:0-4485 GCA_035624375.1 Thermodesulfobacteriota bacterium
AAAGCTATTATCGCCAATATGGCCTGAAGGATTGGGCCAAAGAACAATAGAGGGTTCTTGCCTTAAATGCACAAGCCTGTTCGGATTGCAGGGCCTGTTTGGAGCGATGCCCATACGGAGTTTCCATCCCCTCTGGTTTAAAGAAGGCCCATAACATCCTTCAGAGCCCATAAAATGCGGGGCCCTTTATTTTACAGGTCGTTATTTAATTTCCGAATCAGCGAGTTAAATCCCATCCGGGTCATCTGTGCCGTCTACATCTTGGGTTTTGGTTACGGGACCCGGAACCACATCGTCGATATCTTCGCCGATGGGTGGCTGGGATACGATTATGTCCCTCTCCCCATCAACCTTTACTGGACGCTTTTGACTTTTTTCGATCCCCTGGCGATCTTGCTTCTCCTCTCCTTTCCTTTTGCCGGAATCCTTCTTTCAGTTTTGATCATGGCCTCGGATATTGCCATCAACATCGGGGTTGCTGTATATTTCTATTACCAGACGGGCATGCTAACCCTGGATCGGTTGCCTTTGCAGATCGCCTTTGGAACGTTTGTTTTCCTCACTTCACCCATAGCTTGGAAGACGGTTAAAAGGTCGAGTCGGGATAGATCAGCATAATCTTGCCCAAGGAGGAATGGAAAATGCTTAAAGAGGTCCAAGCCTATCTAACGAAACTCAGCGACTTGCGAAATCAGGCCAAATCCCTGCTGGATGGATTGCCGGCGGAAGCCCTGGACTGGAGGCCCATCCGGGGAGAAGGCGAGATGGCGACCAATTCACTGTTGGTCATTGCCGCACACCTGGCCGGATCGCAGACCTATTGGATGAAGGAAATCATCGGCCTCACTCCCATTCAGCGGGACCGGGAGGCGGAATTCGCCACGAAAGGAGTCAGCACAGCCGATTTGAAGGCCAAGCTGGATACCGCCGGAAAAATCGCCGAAGAAATTTTATCCCCCCTGACCGAAAGCCAGATGGAGGAAGGACGGAAGTTTCGGGACAAGCCGATCACTGTCCGGGGAGGAATCCTACAGGTCATCGACCACATGGCCCAGCATATCGGGCATATGCAGCTGACCCGGCAGCTCTGGATGGCAAAGTCGCCCAAGTAGCCAATTTGATAAACTGTTTGGGGGACAATTGAAGAATTGCCCCCACCTTGAAAAGCGAAGGATTCATGCTTCCCATAACCTTGAAAACCATCCTGGACTTGTCCCGGAATTTCATGGAGAGCCGGATTCTGCTCACCGGAGCCGAGCTCAATCTTTTTACCCTCCTGGCCTCCAGTCCTCTCACCGCACAGGAGGTTGCCGCCCGAATCGGAGCGAACCTCCGGGCGCTGATCATCGTCTTGGACGCCCTGGCGGCGATGGAACTCCTCGCGAAAAAGGAAGAAAAGTACTCCTGCCCTCCCGAAATTTCTTTTCTGCTCTCGGAAAAAAGCCCCGAATCGGTTCTGCCCATGGTCCAGCACATGGCCCATGTCTGGCAGAGGTGGTCGAAACTGACCGAAAAGGTCAAAGGACGAGAAGAGCCGGAGAAACCCACAGAATCCCAAGAGGCAGATCAAATCCCTGCTTTCATTGGGGCCATGCACGCGATCGCGGCCAGGCTGGCCCCGGGGATTGTTGCCGCAGTCAGCCCAGTGACGGCGAGGAATTTGTTGGATGTGGGCGGGGCCTCGGGGACCTATACCCTGGCCTTTCTCCGGGCCGTCCCGCAGATGAGAGCCACCCTTTTCGATAAACCCGAAGTCATCTCCATCGCCCGGAAGCGCTTGGCTGAAGCAGGGATCCTGGATCGGGTTACTTTGGTGGGAGGGGATTTTTACCTTGACGAATTTCCTCCAGGCCACGACCTCGTCTTTATTTCAGCCATCATCCACCAGAATACCCCCGACCAAAACCTGGGCCTTTACCAAAAAGGATTCCGGGCTCTACTGCCGGGAGGAAGAATTGTTATCCGGGACCACGTGATGGAACCAGACCGGACCCAGCCCAGGGATGGAGCCATATTCGCGGTAAACATGCTTGTTGGGACTCCCGGGGGAAACACCTATACCTACGAGGAAATTCATGCCGGTCTGGAAAAGGCGGGTTTCACTCGCATCCGTATGCTGCAGAAAGGGGAGAAAATGGATGGGCTGGTTGAGGGGTTCAAGCCGTAGGGGCGATCCGGCGGGTTGCCCTTACACAAACCGCCAAAAAGTGGAGGAAAAGAACATGGCCGAAAGAAAAAACATTAAGGTAAAGACCTTCGCCACCGAATTGAAGGAATTCAAAGCCATGCGGGAGCTGGCCGACCTGGATGGGCAGGTCAATAAGTTCATCAAGGAGAAAAAGGTCAAGAAGGTCGTATCGGTCAGCGACGCCACCACCACCGATACCACTGGCGCCTCGATCGGGTTGATCCGAGTTTTGGTTTACGAGAGTTGACGCCCAGGCTTTACCACCAGTAGGGCCGGTTTCTCCAGTAGGGGTACCCGTAGGGATACCAGTATGGCCCCCAATATGGAGGATAGTCCCAGTACGGGTAGGGATAGTCTATTTTTTCCCAGAGGTAAATTTCTTTGGCCAGAATAACCGGGTAGGTGTACTGGATACCCGCGAGGGGTAGAATTTCTCTGCCCGCAACCTCACCTGCAACGGTTATTTCCCGCCCTGCATCGTAAATGACCGGGTCGAGAAATCCGGCTTGGCGAACGATAAACCGTCCGGCGGAAGAGTCCGGGCTCTTGGGCCTTTTTTCTAAATCCAGCTCAGACTGTCGCACCTCTAGAATCGTTTCATCCTGTCTGTTCGTAGTCTTTACAATCACTCCGCCCCACAAAACGGTCTTGCCCAGAAAATCCTGGGGGTTTTTCTGGACAGTCTGATAGGTCAGGGTCTCGTCCACTTGCCGCATGACTTCCTTGGAAAGGGGTACGCAGGAAAACAGGATCGCGGTCGCTAGCATGAGTGCCGCGAAAATCTTTCTCATCTGTATACCCCCACTCCCACCCCGATCCCAAAATGAAAACTGGGACTGCTTGAATCTTCTGGCTTCCACAGGTAGTGCTCCCGAGGAGTCAGCACGGGATAGGCATAATCCATCTCTTTCAGGGGCTGGACTTTCTTCCCCAGCACTTCTCCCAGAACCGTAATTTTTTTCCCCGCGGCGTAGATCGCCGGATCGGCAAAGCTTTCAAACCGGATCAAAAATCGCCCGAAAGATTCATCCGTATCTTTGGGCTTGTGCTGCCAGTCCAGGGGTTTTTGAAGGACCTCGACCCAGGTTTCTCCCTCCCGAGCAGTTGTTCCCAGGATCTGCCCGCCCGTTAGGATTATTCTCCCCCTGTATTGTTCGGGCTCCCTGATCAGCTTTTGAAAAGTCAGATCGGGGTCAGCCGTCTTTAGAGATTCCTCCGGGATCGCCTGCGTACAAGCGGTCAAGAAGCATATCAGGACGATGATACTGATCAGCCTCATCTAACTTCGCTCCTTACTCCATGATTTCTCGGGGGGAAATGGGTTCCTTTCTATCCATTTTAGTTTATTATACCAGGTATTTAGGCCTTTGGAAAAAGTCAGCTGCCTCCCTTAAGCCTTTCCCTTCCCCGCCATTGTCGGATAAAATGATAGCAACGATGGAGGGGGTCCGTGAATCGTCCCCGCCAAGGAAAGGAGCCAAAAGATGGCCGACTTTTTCGAGCTTTTGAAGACTCGGCGTTCCATCCGGGATTTTCAGGAAAAGGAAGTTCCGATCGAACTGATCCAGGCGATTATCAAGGACACCTGCATGGCCCCCAGCTCGGGCAACGGGCAGCCCTGGAAGTTCATCGTGGTCAACAACCGGAATAAGATCCAGAAGCTTTCCGATGAAAGCAAGAAGAATCTTCTCTTCTCTATTGAAAAGGACCCGGCCTCTCCCCTGAAGAAATACGAAGCCGCCCTGCGCAACAAGGACTTCAATGTTTTCTACAACGCCCCCTGCCTAGTGTACATTGTCGGGGAAAAAGAGGTTCGTTCCCTCTGGGTCGATTGTACCCTGGCCGCCTGCTATTTTATGTTTTCGGCGGCAGCCAGGGGGTTGGGAACCTGCTGGGTGGACCTGGGCTCGCAGGTCAGAAGCCCGGAAATCTTGAAGGAAATCGGCTTGCCAGAAACATGCCAAATCGTGGCCCCTATGGCCCTGGGATACCCCAAATCTATTCCCAGTCCATCCGAACGAAAGGCGGAGATTCTCAAAATAATCTCTTAATCATTGGCCTTTCATCCACTCCCCCCTTGATTCCAACGGGACGAGGGAAGCTGTTTCGGCCTCCTATTATGAAAGAACACGACCGTCCTTTTTCTAGGCAAGGACCCGGCCGCCTCCCGGGGCTCATGCTCTTCTTCACCTTCTTCATCGGCTTCATCCTTTACCTTCTCCTCTTCGCCACCGCCCCCATGGTATCCATCATCATGGAGGAGATGAACCTATCCCATGCGGAATTTGGTATGGTTT
>DASPRR010000457.1:0-20253 GCA_035624375.1 Thermodesulfobacteriota bacterium
TGGTCTTTCCAGCCTAGTAGGGCCAAAAGTTCACCCTGCAGCGGGCCGCACCGACATTCCGAATAACCCGGGGGGGAAATTCTTTCAGGAAAGAGAGACGAAAAAATAAGTGTGGGTTGATCGGCCAAGGGGTCCAGAAGCTTGGTAGTCTCCTTTTCGAGAAAGGGAATGAGCTCTTCTAAAGGAATTTTGTATTTACGAGCTAATTTTTCGGTCAAGGCCATAGAGAAGGACCCTATGGTTTCATTCCTTTTCCTGAATTCTCCTGCCGCCTGGGTAAAGGATTTCAGGACCGAAGCAAATTCCTTTGCCGTAAGTCGGCAAAGATTTCCTGCGACCAGCAGGTCGGGTTCCGCTCCGCAGAGGGCTTGGGTTTTTTCAAAGGGGCTGATTCGACAGGGACCCCGAAGGCAATCGAAACAGCAGAGCCCTAAAAGGCCATACCCGCAGGGAGGAACCTCCCGACCCCCTGGATCAACCGGGTTCATCGGTCCCCCTGGACTGAAGCAGGTAACGCCTCTTTTTTCCCCAGGAGAATCTGGAGACCTCTTGGAAGACCAAGGCCTGACTCTGGCAGGCTTTAACGCAAGGGGGGATTTGTTCTTCCGGGCAAAGATTGCACTTGCTCATCCGTCCCCCTTCCCGGTCTAGGGCGGGGATGCTAAGAGGGCAGGCCAGCAGGCAGGAGCCGCATCCCACACAGGTTTCCGACCGATGTTCCACTCCCTTTCCGCCCTCTTTGGGGCGGAGGCTGCCGGAAATGCAGGCTTCGGCGCAGGGGGCTTGGGAACACTGTTGACATTTCCACATCCAGGGGGTGCCGCGGGAAAAGACGGGCGAAATTCTCTTCAGCGGTTTTCCCGGTGGAAGGCACCGAGCGTCTCTGGTGCCCAAAGAATTTAACTGGCAAGATAGAACACAGGAGAGACACATCAGGCAGCGTTCGGGGCGGAAAAAAATTTGTCGAGTCATGGCAACCCCAAATTGCGCAATTTCTCTGGGGTTGGCTGTCCAGTTTTCCTGTCCCACCCCCGGGCTTCATAGTAATCATCCAACACCCGATCATAGTCCGCCAAGTTCAGCTTCGCTCCCTTGGAAGGGCCGTCGGGAGTTTCCTCTTGGAAGAATCGCTGCGGCGGATAGTCCGATTCCCGACCGAACCCTTCCCTTAGGTTGAAAAGCTTTTCCACGTTGTATACCCGCTCCCCACAGCGGAGCAAAGCCTCGGGGGTAAAGGGAAGTCCGGTCACCGCCATCAGGATTTCATTCATCAGCTCCAGACCCCTTTTAATAAGCATCGGGAAATTGCGAGACCGGTACCAGGCGAATTTGCATACCCCGGCCAGGTCAGCGAGAGTCACCCAGTCTTCGCTCCAGGCCACCATCTTTCCTTTCCCCTCCAGCGCCTCCAAACGGGAGACGGCCGGAGTTCCGAAAAAAGCTTCCGCCTCCTCGGGTTTTATGAATTCGTCGATGTAGGGAAACCCGCGCAGGTGACAGGAGCCGCGGGTGGCCACGGAGTAAGTGAGCGCCCTCGTCACGTATCCCCGGGGGTCTGTAGCATCCACTTCCAGGCCCTTGACGTGAATGGCGTAATACCCGGCATTCAGCCGTTCTCCCATGATCTTCGTTCCCTCTGCCAGAAGGTCTCCAAAGCCCCGCCGGTAGGGAATTTGCTCGATAAAATAGAGGAGCGCTTCGCCGTTGCCAAAGACGAGGTCCACCCCGTCCACTTGATCTTTTTTCAAAATCCCCCGTTCGTAAAGCTCCATGGCCATGGCGATGGAAGAGCCGGCGGTCTGGGCATCGATTCCGTATTCGTCACAGAGATACTGTGCGCGGAGAACGACCGCGGGATCGGTAATATATGTCTTAGCTCCCAGGGCATTGATCGTGTCGTACTCCGGTCCTTTCGTATAAGTGGGAGCAAATGGTCCTTGGGAAATGATCGAGTACCTCCGGCAGCGCACCAGGCAGCCCATGCAGCCCATCACCTTGTGCAGGAACTTTTCTCGGAAGGCTTCGCCGCTGATTTTTTCCCAACCTTCAATGGTTCCCCTTTGAAAATTTTTCGCCCCCCAGATTCCCAGCTTCTGGCGGTGGGCCACCAGGTTAGGGGTTCCCAGCCGACGCAAAGTCTCCGTCCAAGCTTCCCCCTCGAGGGTTTCCCGATACGCATCCAGAGCGGCCTTGAAGCGCTTCGGGTCGGCGATGCCCACGTCGCGCGAGCCACGCACGACCACGGCCTTAAGGCGCTTCGAACCCATCACCGCACCGATGCCGCACCTGCCGCCGGCGCTCTCCCCGTCGGTGAGGACGCAGGCATAGCGCACTTGATTTTCCCCTCCGGGACCGATGGCTAAGATGTGGATGGTGTCATCGTCGATTTCTTCCTTGAGTCGGTCGCCGACCGTATGGACTCCCAGGCCCCAGAGGTGTTTGGCCTTGCGTAGTTCGGCTTTTCCATCTTCAACCCAAAGGTATACGGGTTCGGGGCTAATTCCTTTCACCACGATGGCATCAAACCCGGCGTACTTCAGTTCCGGAGCCCAGTATCCTCCGGAATTCGCGTCTCCCAGCGCTCCGGTCAGGGGAGATTTAGCGGCCACCGTCAGACGACTGGCCGAAGGGGTGGGTGTGCCGTTCAATGGGCCAGCCGCAAAGATGACGATGTTGGCGGAAGAAAACGGATCGATTCCCGGCTTCAGTTCATCCCACAAAATCCGCGAGCTAAATCCTCTGCCGCCTATGTATTTCAGGGCGAAATCCCGCTCCAGGGGTTTCTTTTGGAGCGAGCCGTCACTCAGGTCCACATAGAGAATTTGTCCGGCATACCCTCCGAAAAACGTACCCATCTTCAATCCTTTTATTCCGGGAGAACCTGACCTGGCATAGCTGAAACCGAACAAGTTTGACGAATTGAGAAATCCGAATATCGAAATCCGAAACAAATTCAAAATTCAAAGGTTCAAAAACGCCAAACCAAGAAAAGACTTTTGAATTTGGAAAATTCGGGTTTGTTTCGAAATTCGGATTTCGTGCTTCGAATTTCGGACCGGCGCTTTCCATTGGAAGTTTTGTTACCATCTTGCGCACAATTTGATTTTAAAATGCCTAATGATCCTCACCGGCGCTCTGTAAAAACTTCGCAAATCCCTTCATCCGGTGCCGCGCCATTTGGCCCGCATCCGTTAGTTTGAGAACCTTGGCCGGGCAGTAGAGGACGCACTGCGGGTCTCCCTGGCAGAGGTCGCATTTAGCGGCAACCCCTTCGACAGGGTCCAAGGTCATGGCCCCGATGGGACAAGCATTTACGCACATGGCACATCCGATACAGACATCCTCCTGAACTTTCACCATCCCCTCGGGCTCGGGGCGCTGGAGGGCCCCGGTGGGACATATGTTCATGCAGGGGGGTTCTTCGCAGTTCAGGCAGGTGACTGGTATATCCTCCCCCTTGCCGAGTTGGATGACTTGAATCCGAGCGCGCCTGGGATTCCCCACCCCATGATGTTGCAGGGTACAGACCAGTTCACACATCCGGCAACGACTGCAAATGTTCTCCGGGTCCTGACGGTTTTCAAAGTAGCCGACCCTCTTTCTGCTCAACTCATCCTCCGGACATGAAATACAGTAGATTTACCCTGTCTCCTTCCTCGAGCCGGATTTCCTTCTGGTTCAGGGCATTTCCTGTGAAGGTCCGATCGTTGATCATGACCATCAGCCCGCTTAGGATTTCATCCTCCTTGGGGCCGAAGAGGAGAGATCTGATTTTTCCTCCATGCTCTTGGGCTAACCGGTCAAAGAGGTCCTTAACCGTGGGCCGGCCTTCCTCTAGCGTTAAAATCTGGCGTTCAAGGGAAAGTCTGGATTGAAAGGCAGGGCTGAATTCAACTTCGATCTTCATAAATCCTGGGTCCAGAATCCATCGGCGCAGGACCTATTCGATAAATTCCTTGGAACTCATTCCGTTCAAGATCGGTTTACTCGTACTATAACACACAAGTCAGCCTGTGGCAAAACTCACTTCCAGCCGAGGGTCCTTCCGAATTGCCGATTGCAGATTGCGGAATGCGGATTGAAAAACGACAACTCATGAATCGCTCCACCGGGCTGAAGGAATTTTTATAAAAGAGAAAAAGGCGCTGAAGAGGCAAAGAAGGCCATTGAGGGCAAAAACGGAAGGAAGGCCCCATTGCTGGGCGACGAACCCAGATAGGATCGGCCCCAGGCTCATACCCACTGCATAGAGGGATTGGAAAACACCCATGGCTGTGGCCTGCTGTTCCCTGGGGATGGATTGAATGGACAAGCCCATCAGAAGAGGAAAGACCATGCCGCTTCCGATCCCGTTGATGGCCTGGATCATATAGAGGGTACCTAAACGGTTGATGAAAGGGATGAAGAAGATGGATCCCGCGATCAAGAAAAATCCCGCGAAAAGGATGGAACGCTCCGAAAACCGGCGACGGATGTAAGTTCCGGAAAGGAGCGTAGTCAGAGAATTCGGAACCATGTGGCATAAGAAAAGAATGCCGAGGGCTGCTTTGGAAGCTCCGATTGCCTGGGCGAAGATCGGGGCAAATCCATAGTTGATCGAGAAATTAGCGAACTGGAAGAGGGTGCAAATCATCGAAGGCAAAAGGAGGGTCCGATTGCGGCATGCAAGGGAAAGCTGTTGGAAAGAAACCGCCGAACTCTTTTCCGGGCGGTGTTCGGCGAGGCTGGCAGCCATAAGAACGCCTACCAGGGAGAGGACCACGCCCCCATAAAAAGCAGCTCCCCACCCCCAGATTTCGGCCATAGCAGCGCCAGTATAATTGGTAATAATCTGAGATATACGGGTACAAAAGAGAATGAGGCTCATGGAATAAACGACTTGCCCCACGGGAAAATAACTCGAAAATAAGACCGTAAAAGGCACCCACATGCTGGCGGCGATTCCAGCAGTCAGGACGGAAAAGAAGAGCATGACTGTACTGGTGGAAAGAAGCAGGCCCAAGGCAGCCAGCCCATCGAAGATGAAACCAAGGAGGATGAAAGGTTTTCGTCTTCTCCAACGATCTGACCAGACCCCCAGAGGAATGCGTAGGATCAATTGTGACAGTCCATAAGCCCCCATCACCAGGCCGACGGATTGCAGCGAGCCGCTCACCACTTCGGCGTAGGGGGCAAGGATCGGCATATAAATGTAAACTGCCCCCCAGAAGAGCAGAGTGCAAAAATAGGAGAGGAAAATGGAACGACGATAATGGGAGGAGTCAAGAGTAGGAATCGGGGTCATAACAGATGGGAGAGAAAAATTCGGATCATTTTTTCAGCGCCTCGCCGGTCATGGGAACGAAGGCAACTCCCAGAAGATGTTGGATGTCGGGCTTCCCCATTTTTTTGGTAAGCAGGGTTAAGGTCTGGAAATAGGTCGTGCTTCCCAAAGGAATGATCAGCCGTCCCCCCTCTTTCAGCTGCTTGATCAGGGGAGGGGGGATGTGGTTGGCGGCACAGGTGACGATGATGGCATCGAAGGGGGCCGCCTCCTCCCAGCCGAAGTACCCGTCCCCGTATTTTACCTTGACCTTGTCATACCCCAGCTGCTTCAGGTGCTGGGCCGCCTGTTGGGTCAGGGCTTCCATGATTTCAATGGTGTACACCTCATCGGTGAGTTCGGCCAGCACGGCAGCCTGGTAACCCGAACCGGTTCCGATCTCCAAAACCCGCTCGCCAGGCTGAATCTTCAGAATCTGAGTCATCAGGGCTACGATGTAAGGCTGGGAGATGGTCTGTCCCTCTCCGATAGGCAGGGGATAGTCCGCGTAGGCCTTGCTTCTCAGGGAGGGTTCGACGAAGAGGTGGCGGGGGACCTTGCCCATGATTTCCAGGACCTTGGGGTCGCGGATGTCCCGCCCCTTGAGGTCGCGCTCCACCATCCTTTTGCGCGCCTCAACCAGGCTCGCTTCCTCCGAGGAGAGGACGAGAGGTATCTGGATGTTTAGCGAAAGCAAAATGGAGATAATGAAGATGATCGGGTGCATGGGGGAAAGACAGCGATCAGCTGTCAGCTAAAGGAAAATAGCAACTGAATGTTATTCTAGCCTAATTTGCGGATCACTGGAAGGGGAAAGCAGCTAAGAAAAAAGGAAGCGATCAGCCATCAGCATTCAGCAAAAACCCAAAAGATTTCTAGCATTAGCTGATAATTGACCGCTGATCGCTTCTTCACTTATTACTGTACTGCCGTTGATACTGGCGGGCCTGGTGCATGAAGGCCTCCAGGCGGGTCAAGGTATTGGTCTCCTCCTGCCCGTCATAGGCCATGTTGAGAAAAGGGATGGTGTTGTGGTCTTCCCGGTACCGTTTCATTACCGCCCCTACGATGGTCCCGGGCATGCAGGTGAAGGGCATGACGTTGACCAGGCCGGAGCAGCCTTTCTTCAAGTAGTCGTCGCATTTTCCGATGGAGAGGACGGCTTCTCCCTCGAAGGAGTCGTCCAGGTAAGGCTTGGCCGCCGCCAGGGTTTCCTTGATCGAAGGCTCGGGGTGATTCACCAGGTTGCCGTCGAAGATGTGATCCATCTTGTGTTCATCCCGTTTTTGAACGAGTTCGGTAATGTAGGTCTTCCAGAAATTCCCGTATCTGCGGTTCTGCATGCTGTAGCGGCGGGAGGTGAAGTTTAGGTAAAGGAACCATTCGGAGATGGGTGGCAGCCAGACTTCTCCGCCCAGTTCTTCCAGCGACCGGACGATAAACTCGTTGCTGAACTCGTTGGAGCGGATGTAGATCTCCCCCACGATGCCGATGCGCGGTTTGGACCCTTTGTTGACAATCTCCAGGGCATCGAATTCTTTACGGGCGTCCTGGAGAGCCTGAACCAGCCCTTCCATGCAAAAGTCGGGGTTATCCTGGCTGTCCCGCACCGCTTCGTAGGCTTTCTTCAAATAGGCTTGGAAAACGCGGTCCGAATCTCCCGCATGAACCTCATAGGGCCGGGTCTCGCGCAGCTTCTTTTCCAGAAGATCGACGGCCACCATGCCCTGCCAGCCCAGGCGGGTGAAATTCTTGCCCATCATATGCAGGTCTTTATAGAGATTTTCATCCTGAGTGGGAGAGTAGATGGGCACGTCGGGGTATCCCAGGTCGTCCAGGATCAAACGGTGGAGCCGGTGGTACTGCCCGAACCGGCAGGGGCCGTTGCCGGAGGGCATGAAGAAGGCCACTTTTTTTCGGTCGAAGTCCGGGCTCTTCACCACCCTTACCATGTCGCCGGTGGTCAGGATACAAGGATAGCATTCCTTGCCGGAGGTGTATTTCCTTCCCCAATAGATCGTCTCCTGGTTGGATTTGGGAGTCACCTCGGCATCGATCCCGCAGGCCTGGAAGGCGCCGACGATGGCATGGGCCCCCTCGGCCATATAGGGGATATAAACTTTCCGGTGGTTGGCATCGTGGGTGACGACGATGGTCTTGGGTTTCCGCTCCTCCACTTGGAGGTCCCGGCGGATGTTCTTGAGGCTGTCCAGGAACGCTTCCAGGCGGGTGATGGCCCCCACGTCTGCGCTGTGCTCGTCCACCTCGATCTGAAGGTAGGGCTTGCCCCGCATCTTCTCCTTGAAGAAGTGCAAGATAAAAGAATCCGGGCCGCAGGCGAAGTTGGTAATGTAGATGGCGTAAAGCCGGGGATCGTCGCGGATGATGTGCGCCGCGCTGAAGATCTTCTGGCCGTACTTCCAGTACATGTCTTTCCAGTCGTCCAGCATGTCCATTTCGTCCAAAGGAAGGCAGTCCATGGGAATGGCGATAACCCCCAGGTCACGCAGCTTGGAGGGAAGCCCCAGGTTGACGCCCGGATCGCATCCGTTGTAGGGACGGCTGACGATGACCATGGCCTTTTCGCCCTCTTTCAGGTTCTGCAAGACTTCCCGGCCGCGCCGCTTCATGGAGGCAAAGAAGCTCCTCTGAGCCGCCTCGGCCTTGTCAATGGCCCGCAGGATCTCGTCGCCATCTTTGCCCAGCTCCTTGCCCATGCTGACCAGCGACTGCTCCAGGGTCTTGCGCTCCGCCCCCAGGTGGATTACCGGGGAGAGGACCTTCACCCCGCGGGCCTTGAAATCGATGGCTGATTTGACCGAGTAGGGGAAAGCCTGAACGTAGGGGCAGGCGAAGGAGCGGTCCAGGGACGGATGGGAAAGGGGCATGGTGATGATGCTGGGGAGGAAGATAGTGTCCACGCCTTTATCCATCAGGTCGAGAAGATGGCCGTGGGCCACCTTGATGGGGAAGCAGGTCTCGGCCACGATCTTCTCCACTCCTTTGGCGATGAGACGCTTGTTGGTCGTGTCCGAAAAGACCAAACGGAACCCCAAGGCGGTGAAGAAGGTCTTCCAGAAGGGCATGGTCTCCAGGAAGTTGAGCATGCGGGGGATGCCGATCACCGGGGCATCCTCCGGTACGGGCTTTTCCTCCACGTAAGAGGCCATGAGGGCCTCCTCGCGCTCCTTGAAGAGGTCGGGCAGGTCGTCGCGTCGCTTCCGGGTCCGGTCCACGTCGTACTTTTCGCACCGGCTGCCGTAGAAGAGGGGTTTCTCCCCTTGGATCGTGACCCTGCGGATCTCGCAGCGGTTGGGGCACTCCTTGCACTCGAAAGAGGTCAGCTCGTAGGGACGGTTGCTCAGGTCCCATCCTTTGAAGTTGGTCTTGCCGGATTTGTTCTCGTCCCGGGCCAGGATGCAGCAGCCGATGGCCCCGGTGACTTCGTTGTGCTCGGGAACGATGATCTTCTTCCCGGTCACCTTCTCGAAAGCGGCCACCACCCCTTTGTTGAAGGCCGTGCCGCCCTGGAAGAAAATCCTGTTGCCTACCCGTTTGTCCCCCACCACCTTGTTCAGGTAGTTGAGAACGATGGAATAGGAGAGGCCGGCCACAAGATCGTCCCGCTTGGCCCCTTTCTGCTGGTAGTGTACCAGGTCCGATTCCATGAAGACCGTGCATCGCTCCCCCAGGGAGACAGGGCATTTGCAGCCCAGGGCCAGATTGCCAAACTCTTCTTTGATGGATATGCCTATTTTTTCGGCCTGTTCCTCCAGGAAGGACCCGGTCCCGGCGGCGCAGGCTTTGTTCATTTCGAAATCCACGATGGCGCCGTGTTCCAGGGATATGTACTTGGAATCCTGTCCTCCGATTTCAAAGATGGTGTCCACTTCCGGGTCGATAAAGGCAGCGGCTGTGGCCTGGGCAGTGATCTCATTGCGGATCACATCGGCCCCCACGTAGTCGCCGGTTAGATAGCGGCCGGACCCGGTTGTGCAGACCCCTTTGATTTCCACCAGGTGGCCTACTTCGTCGCCCACTTCCTTCAGACCCTGGCGGATGGCCTCGATGGGACGGCCCGCGGTCATGAGATAGCGTTTGGAAAGGACTTTGATGTTCTCATCAGTGACCACCACATTGGTGGAGATGGAACCCACGTCGATTCCCAAGTAGGCGGGGATCTTCTTTCCGTCCGGAGTGCCGCGGAGTGGCTCCCATTGGCTTTCCTTCTTGTGGTGCTCGGAAAGGGAGAGGGGTTCGAGCGTTTTATCCGAAGTAACCGGCCGGCTCACGTAGTCGCGCAGCCGTTCCACCCCTTCAAATTTCTTCCGCTTGGCCGGATTTTCCATGGTCAGGAAAGCGGCCCCGATGGCCCCCATGGAGGCGAAGTGTTTGGGAATGATGAACTCGCCCTCTTTCAGCTCCAGCACGTCGAAGAAAGCCTTGCGCATTCCCAAGTTGGCAGCCACCCCGCCCTGGAAGGAGACGGGGGTGACCATATTCTTTCCCTTGGCGATGTTGGACTTATAGTTCCGGGCCAGGGCATAGCAGAGGCCGGCCACGATGTCATAGTCGGGCGTGGCCCCCTGCTGCAGGTGAATCATGTCGCTCTTGGCGAAGACGCTGCACCGGCCGGCGATCCGGGGAGGGGTCTTGGACTTGAGGGCCAGCTGGCTGAATTCTTCGATGGTGTAGTGGAGGCGGTTGGCCTGCTGGTCCAGGAAGGAGCCCGTGCCGGCGGCGCAGATGGTGTTCATGGAGAAGTCCTGGATCCGATAATCGCCGTTGCCCGGGGTGGTGTCGATCAGGAGGAGCTTGGAATCCTCCCCCCCCATCTCGATGACCGTCTTCACCTCCGGGTGGAAGTGGCTGGTGGATTTGGCCTGGGCGATGACTTCATTGACGAATTCCGCCCCCAGGAGCTCGGCGATCAGTTTGGCGGCGGTTCCGGTTACGGAAACGCTCTGGATTCTCTCCGAGGGAACTCGGGTCAGGATCTCGGTCAGGACCCGGAGGACCGTCTCCAGGGGCTGACCCTTGGTCCGGGTGTAATGCTCTTCAACGACATTCATATCCTCATCGATTAAAACCGTCTTGGCGCTTACCGATCCTATGTCCAATCCCAAGTGAAGTCCGTCTTTATCCATTCCAGCGCAAAGCCTCCGTCGCAGAGAATTCGCTTCCAATACCGATTCAAGGGAGGAAAGCGGTGAGAAAGATTGGAAATTCAGAATAGGAACCTTTCCCGCCAGACCCAATGATTTATATCATAAATGGGTCCCCGGAGACAACCCGATCTTTCTTTCAATGATAAAAACGATCCGCTCTACATTATGGAGGAGAATCAGAAGCCGATTTTGAATTCATCTTTTCGGCAAGATTTTCCCAATCCATCCCCACTCCCTTCGGCAAAAGGGAAACGCAGCCGGTTTGGTCTTGACAAAATGAATGGTTAAATCTATTGTTCAATTGACTTTTCCCGACCGAAGTCGTTTCTTTCCAAGAAATAGCCATTGGGGTCCATAAGGTTTCAGAATTCTGGTTGTCTCGTCCCCAAATCCTCTCCTTTTCTATCGGGGAGGAAGGATGGCAGCGACCGATGGCGAACCAGGTCCTTTTTCCCGTCCCCATGACTTATCCACATGATAAGCCCCAAAAGGAGCCGCACGCATGAATGATTTGAAATTCTCTGGGGAAATCTGCGACGCCTGCAAGACCTATGACTGCCTCACCCGGTGCCAGTACTTGAAAATGGACCTCCCGACGGCCAGGGAGGAGAGGCAACGCCTCCTGCGGGGGGAGAAGTCCCGGGTCCTGGAGGAGTGTGTAACCTGCTATGCCTGCGAGGAGTATTGTCCCTATGGAAACCATCCTTTTTACCACCTCGTGGACCAGCAGGAAAAGTTGGGGGTCTGGCCGGTTCCCCAGCCGATTACCAAGCAGCAAGTCCTCATGATGGCCCCCAGAGGCAAGATCACCCCCAAAAAAGTCCAGCCCCCGGTTTTGAACATGTGCTACTTCCCCATGCTGACCGGAAGCATCCGGGGAAAGCTCTTCGAGGGGGCTTCGACGATCGTGGGAAGCGATATCTTCTGCAACGTCATGTGGCTTCACTTCGGGAAGAACTCGGTCATCCGGGAAAGGCTCCCGGAGGTGATCGCCAACATCTGGGATCATTACCTCAAGGACAGTGGGGTGAAGGAACTCATCTGCTTCCACGACGAGTGCTACGGGACCTATACCCATCTGGCCCCGGCCTTCGGGATTCCGGTTCCCTTCAAGCCCATCCATATCTTCGATTACTTGAACAAAAGGCTGGATGAATTGAAGAGCCAGATCAAGCCCCTCGGCCAGAAGGTGGCCTATCAGCGTTCCTGTTCCAATCGCTTAGTTCCGGAAACCCAGCCGTGGGTGGATGAGATCTTCAGGAAGATTGGGGCAGAGCGGGTGGATAGAAAATATGACCGGGAAAACGCCCTATGCTGCGGGACAGTCTTCCGGGCCCAGCAGCAGGACGACCTGGCGGACGATGTCCAAAAGAGAAACCTGAATGACATGGCTGCGGCAGGGGCCAAATTCTGCGTGTTCAGCTGCCCGGCCTGCCTTTTCACTCTGGGCGAATCCGTGCTGAAGAGGGGAATCATGCCCATCCTGATGAACGACCTCTGCCAGATGGCCCTGGGCGAAGGGATGAAGGTGGGGTGAGTTTATGGAAGACGTATACAAAGAACTTGCGCAGATTGTGGGCCCTTCCTACGTATCCAATCAGCCGGAGGAACGGTTCATATACTCCCGCGACCCGGGGACGATGGAACCCTGTGAGCCGGATTTTGTAGTTCTGCCGGGCACAACCGACGAAGTGCAGAAAATCGTCCTTCTGGCCAACCGGAAGAAGATTCCCCTCGTCCCCATGGGGGGAGGGCTGGTCCTCTCAGGCCTTTCGCGTGCCCTCAAAGGGGGGATTGTCCTGGACTTGAAGCGGATGAACCGCATTCTCGAGGTGAACGAAAAGAGCCGCTACGCCCTGGTGGAGGCGGGAACCTCCCAGGGGATGCTTCAGGCATACCTGCAGAAGAACCATCCGACCCTGAAGCACTCTATTCCCGACTCCCCTCCCATGGCCACCATCGGCGGTAACGTGCTGATCCACGGGTCCGGGCACCTCTCCCACGCGGCTGGGTTCCATTCGGACATGCTCAACGGCCTGGAGGTGGTGCTGCCTACGGGAGAAGTTGTGAAAATCGGCTCCTGCTCCACTTCCCCCTATTGGTTCGGCCGGGCGCCCCTTCCCGACCTGGCCGGGCTCTTTTTGGGGTGGTTTGGGACGACGGGTGTGGTGACCAAGCTGGCCATCAAGCTCTATCCCAACCGGCCTTATCAGGATGTGGGGGTTTTTGTCACCGAAGACCCGGATCTGGTCCCCGAGGTTTTTTACCAGGCTACAGGGGTCCAGGTGGCTGAAGACATCACCGCCTGGATGACCCCCAAACCGGAATGGGCCAAGGGGTTTCAGCATATCAACATCAACTATGCCGCGGATACGCCGGAAGAACTGATCTGGAAGAGAAACCTGATCCGAGCTTCTTTGAAGGGGTTGATCAGCCGGAAGGTGGGAGGTTTCCTGCCCCTGCCGCCGCCCATGAAGAAAAATTTCCTGGAGGCTCCGCAAACAACGCTCGCCCAATTCGCCGATGTCCGCAAAGGAGGGGGATTCGAATATGTGGGAGGCATCATGCCCATCGACCTCTTTCCTAAAGCCTATCGGGTGGGGATCGAGGTCGCTGCCCGGCAGGGGACGACGTACTCCACCGGAGCCCGAATCATCGGCCTGGGCCATTGCATGATGTTCTTTTTCGCCTACCCCTTCAACCGGGCGGACGAAGCGGATGTGGACCGGGCCCGGAGGGCGCTCGAAGAAACCAACCGGGAAGTCCTGGAGATGGGCGGGATCCCCTGGAAAGCCGAAGTCCCGGCCCAGAAACAGATCATCGGAAGGATGGACGCAGGGACTTTGAACCTGATGGACCGTATCCGGACGATGCTGGACCCCAAAGGCATCATGAACCCCGGCAACTGGGAGGTGAGATGATGGAATTCGCCGATATCCTCCACCGGTGCTTTCGCTGCGGCTACTGCAAGTTTCCGAACAACTACCAGGATTTTAATTGCCCCTCCTATTCCAAATTCCGCTTTGAAACCTATTCTCCCGGGGGCCGGATGTGGCTGCTGCGGGCCTGGCTGAACGGGGAAATGAAATCCAGCGCCCGCCTGGCGGAGATTCTTTTTTCCTGCGCCACCTGCGGTAACTGCGTGGAACACTGCGTCTTCCCTAAATTCAAGGACGATATTCTCCACGCTTTTCTCGCGGCCCGGGAGGAGATGGTCAACCAGGGAACTGTTCCCCCGGCGGTGCGGGATTACCTGAAAACTCTACAGGTCCATGGAAATCCCTACAAGCTTCCCCGATTGGAGAGGGAGAAGTGGAAGCATGGTTTAAACCTGGAATCCTATTCCGGCCAGGAATATCTATTTCATGCAGGGTGCGTAGGGTCCCTCGACGAAAGAGGGATAAAAATGGCCCGTTCGGTGGCGGGCCTCCTGAAAAAGTTGGGAGTCTCTTTGGGGACCCTTGGTATAGAAGAAAATTGCGACGGGAACGAGGCACTTGCGCTTGGAGAAAAAGGGGTTTTTCAATCCCTTGTGGAAAAAAATCTCCAATCATTCCAGAGGCTGGGGGTGAAGAAGGTGATCACCCTTACCCCCCATGCCTATCATGCCTTCAAAAACGATTATCCCAAGGACGCCTATCCTCTCGAGGTTTTTCACTACACCCAGATTCTGAGCGCCCAAGCCAAGAAATTATCCGCACTTCCGACACCTTCTTCTTTTCGAGTCACTTATCACGACCCCTGTTACCTCGGACGGCACAACAAGGAATACCAGGCTCCCCGCAAGATTCTGAAATCTATCTCTGGTTTGCAGCTGCTGGAAATGGGCCGGGCCAAGGAGAATGCCTTCTGCTGCGGCGGGGGAGGGGGGAATTTCTTTACCGAACTTCTGGGAAGCGGCGCGGAAAGCCCGGCCCGGGCGAGAGTCCGGGAAGCCGCGGATACCAACGCTTCCGTCCTCGCCGTTGCCTGCCCCAACTGTGCCAAGATGCTGGACGATGCGGTCAAATCCGAAAACCTGGAAGAAAAGATCGTGGTAAAAGAAATTTCCGAGATCATCCAGGGAGCCGCATAGCGCAGAAAGCATAGCGCATGGGGTGAACAATTTTGCTCTCCTCTTAGTCCCCCCCTTTATAAAAGGGGGGATGGCGGGGATTTCTGGAAACGAGATTCCCTATGAGAACAACTGCTGAACTTAGTCGGAAAGAAATCACCGACCTTCTGCACAAGGGCTGGATGAGCCACGACGGCATGTGGTTCTACCATTGCCTAAAGGAGTTCGGGATCGAGAAGGCCAACAAACTAAATAAGGCGGCGATCCGGTCGCTGGCCCCGCTGGAGATGAACAGGCTCAAAAAGCTCCTGGGAATCGAAAGAGTTGAAACCTTCGAAGAATTCAAACACCTTTTTTCCTGCGGGTTCGATTTGCTCATAGCCGATTTTATGAACGCCCGCATGACTTTTCCGGAGAAGAATGTCTTCCACTGGGAGTTCGTACCCCACCAGTGTTTTGCGTACAAGGGCATGCAAAATATCGGAGTGATCGAAGACTACGAATGCGGCGTGGTCTATCGGGTGGCAGGCTGGATCGACAGCCTGGGAATTCAGTACAGTGTTTTCCCCCGGGTGTTCAAATGCCTTATGTTGACGCAAGGCTCGTGCGCCGGTGATTTTCATTTGGAACTGAAATGATTTTTCTCATTCAATTCATTCCTTTTTCATTTTAAAGGATTAAGAATAAGAGTTTTCCTCTTGTGCTCCTGGATGGCTTTGTCGCTGAACCACCAGTACACCTTCTCTCCATTGATAAAAGCCTTGATCTGATCTTTAGCGTGGGGGTGGAAAATACGGCCAGCGACTCCGCCCGGCAGTACCGCCAATATCTTGTCGTCGTCGCTTAAATCCGCCACCATTCTCAGAGAGGCCGAATAGGTCACCTTAAAGGGGTCGTTGAAGGCGAAAATGGCCCGGTGGAGGGTTTCTCCGGAACCCTGAAAGGGGTATGGCCCATCGCCCAGCAAACCTTTGCCGAAGCCTTCTCGGCGTATGGGACTGACAAACTCGATGGTATGCACCTTGCCCCATTTCCATTCCTTGGGATCGGCACCAAGGGAGGAACGCAGCTTCTCTGAGGCGATCTGCGCGGCTTTATAGAAAAGGTCATCCCTCGTTTCTTTCACATCCTTGGTCAAGGTATTGTCAAACCAGGGTGAGTTCCCTTCAAGTATCATCTGCTGCAGCCTTTCCTGCCAGAAATACCAGACACTCAACATGGCCTTGGCCAGATCATTTCCCAGCTCATCTTGAAAAACCAACAGGGCGAATTCCCGGTAGACAGTTTGGAAGATCGTGGGGGCAGCCTGGTCTGTGTGGTCCAGGTAATCCCATTTGGAGAGGATTTCTCCCAGCTCTTTGGTATCCGGGTGGGCCATTAAGGCCCTGGCCATAACCGGGGTAATCTCTTTGGCCATGAGATTCATGGGATCCCTCTGAAATTGCCAGTGGTCTTCCACAGACTTCTTACCTGGCTGTTCCATTAGCTGGATAAGCCTGCGGTAACGATAAGAAGGGGATAAGTGGGAGGAGTAATAATAAGGATAATCCTTACCCACGGTATTGTGGTTGCAGGTTCCCAGCCAACCCTTTTGGGGATTTTGAATTTGAGGATTCTTTTCGAAGGGGATCCAGGCGACCCAGTTGTCCTTTCCGTCTTTCACTACGTAGGGGACGGTTCCGTCTCCCTGGGAGCGGATGGGAAGTTTCCCGCTGGCGATCCAGCCGATGTTTCCTTCTTTGTCGGCAAAAACGAAGTTCAACATCATGATGTCAAATTTGCTCAGAGCTTTGCGGACTTCTTCCGCCGATTTGGCTGCCATGATTTGATCGGCCCCGATGAAAGGGCCCATGGTTTCAAAAGGGGCCCAGCGCAGAGTGATGACCTTATCGGTCTTAAAGCCGGACAGCACTCCGGAAACCACCGATCCTCGGCGGGTCACCCTGATCTTGATCTCCTTTTCTCGTTTTCCTCCAGGTGCCTTCTTATCTTTGATCATCAATTTCTCGGTCAGGACTTCAAATGGCAGGGATTGATCTCCTTCCAAATATCGGTCGGAATTATTGGGATCGATCGTCTCCACATAGAGATCCTGGGCATCTCCGTAGGCATTGGTCACCCCCACGGCGATATGCTCATTCCGCCCAATAACCATGGCGGGGATTCCAGGAATGCCCGTCCCCACCCACCTGAAATCCGGAGTGATGATGCCGCAGGGATACCACGGACCGGGCAGGGTCCGGGGGTCGAGATGGGGATCATTGGACAAGATGGGCTTTCCGCCCGAGGAAAGGTGCGGCCCGGTCACCCAGTTGTTGCTTCCGACCCGCAGGGGCCTGTCCTCCAGAAAAGCCAACAATTTTTTATCGGAGGCAAAATCCAATCGGGCTGATTCCGAAGTTGGGAAATGAATGGAAGCCTTTCCCCTGGGCTCGTCGTCCGGGTTTATATTGAGAGGAAAGATTTCCTTAGCTTTCTCCGGCCCAATCTTTTCCACCAGCATCTGAGCAATGATCTCGGTTTCGATATTGGCTGCCGATTCCCAGCTCATGAGATAAAAAACCGCCATAGATTCTGCCAATTCCCAAGGTTTAGGCTTGATGCCTGCCAGTTTGTATTCCAGGGGATATTCTCCTGAGCGGGTTTGAATGAAGGCGTTGACCCCGTCAATATACTTCTGCATGAGGTTCTTCGTCTCCGGGTCCATGATGGATACATGGCGCTTGGCATGGCGGTGGAAACCGATCGTCCGCATGCGGGTATCAATGGCCTCGCCTTTCTCCCCGATCATTTCGCTGATTCTTCCGCTAGCGAAGAGGCGGATCAATTCCATCTGGAAGAGCCGGTCCTGGGCTGTGGTGAAGCCAAAAGCCACCATGGCATCTTCCGGACTCTTGGCGTAGATGTAGGCCATTCCTTTTTCATCCCGCACCACGGTCACCGGTTCTTTCAACCCCGGAAGAGTCCCTTCCCCCTCAGCCTGATATCGGTTCAGGCCCAAATGGGTGCAGGAAGAGAGCGCTAAGGAAGCCAGCAAGAAAAGAGCAACCAGGAACCATGTTTTTGAGGCCTTCATCGTCACCCTCCCGATGTTTGAATTGGTGCTATTTTACGATGCTGGATAAATTTAGCAACAGAAAAGCCCTGTGCCATTGAGAGAAATTCCTATTGGAAAACAAGGAAAATTCTGTATAATCATCGGCGAAAGCCGGGTCTCAGAGTCTTTATTCTTCAATTTTTCCCTTCAGGAGGAGACCATGGAGATAAAAGGTAAGACGGCATTGGTTACCGGAGGAGCTTCGGGTTTGGGGGCGGCTGCCGTCAGAAGGATCGTAGCAGCCGGCGGAAATGCGGTGATCCTCGATGTGCAGGAGGAGAAGGGAAAAACTCTAGCCTCCGAGCTGGGGAAGACAGCCTTTTTTTGCCGGACCGATGTGACCAACGAAGAAAGCGCGAATCAGACTATTGCAAAAGCCAAGGAGAATTATGGAGGCGTTCACTTCTGCGTAAATGCTGCAGGAACCGGGTGGGCGGAGCGCACGGTTACGAAGACCGGGCCCCATACTCTGTCCAATTTTGAGAAGATTATCCGCCTGAATCTCATCGGAACCTTCAATGTTGCCAGCAAGGCTGCTTTTGCCATGAGCACCAATCCTCCGGATGCAAACGGCGAGAGGGGGGTTATCGTCAACGTATCCAGCACTGCAGCCTTTGACGGCCAGATCGGGCAGGCCGCTTATTCGGCTTCCAAGGGGGCGGTTGTGGGGATGACCCTCCCCATGGCCCGTGACCTGTCCAGTTTGGGAATCCGAGTTGTCACCATAGCCCCCGGTCTTTTCAACACCCCTCTTCTTGGACTCTTGCCGCAGGATTATATTAAAGCTCTGAACGAGTCCGTGCCTTTTCCCAAGAGGTTGGGAGACCCGGAAGAATTCGCCCTGCTGGTGGAACAGATCATCCTGAACCCATATTTGAACGGAGAAGTGATCCGGCTGGATGGCGCCCTTCGCATGGCACCGAAGTAGTCTAAGTGATAGTGTCAGTGGAAAAGCAACGAAAAGAACCTAAAATGGGTCGCGGATGAAAATGGTTAAGGGCGGATGTTTTTGGAAAAGACGGGAAAATCCTAAAGAAGAGGGGGTTTGAGGGAGGATGAGCGGAGAGAACTCAAAGGCCATTGCCCAGGATCTGATCCGGAGGGTGCTGGAAAATTCTCCCTTCTTCCGGCATCTCCAGCTGGAATTTCTGGAGGCCGCCGAAGGCATCGGACGGTTGGCTTTGAAGGTCCAGCCTTTTCACCTGAATACCCAGGGGATCGTTCAAGGAGGCGTCTTATCATCCCTAGCGGATACAGCCGCATTGCTGGCCATCGGGACCAAGCTCTCCCTAGGGCAGAGGCCGCGGACCGTTCAGATGGACATCCATTTTCTGGCACCGGCGCAGAAGGGAACCTTGACCGCCGTCGGGCGCATCGCTAAGATGGGGAGCTTGGTCTCGGTGAGCGATGTGGAGATTCAGGACGAGACCGGGAAAACGGTCTGTATGGCTAGGTGCACGAGTGTGCTAGTCAATGTTGCGGGAGACGAAAAATTCATACCGAAAATAGAGTAGGCGCGATTCATGAATCGCCCCTACAAGATTTCCAAATATGGCCACTGCAAAGGCGGTTCGCGAACCGCCTCCTAGCTCAATTTTTATTCAGAATCATTCGCACATCCAGGGCCATGCAGCCTTCCCGGATGGAGAAGACCCGCAGGGGGTTGATGTCCATCTCCCGGATTTCAGGGAAATCGCTGAGAAGCTGGGAGAGCCGCAAAAGAACATCCACCACCGATTGGATGTCAGATGGTTTTAATCCCCGGGCTCCCTTGAAGATGGGAGCGCCGCGCAGCTCATCGATCATCTCCATCGCTTCCCGGTGGGAGATGGGGGCTACGCGGACAGAAACTTCGCCAAAGACCTCCACAAAAATCCCCCCTAACCCGACAAGGACAACGGAACCGAACTGTTCATCCTGCCGTCCCCCGACGATCAGTTCCCTTCCCCCGGTGACCATAGACTGGATGAGGACCCCTTCGATTTTAGCCTGAGGATATTCCTGGCGGATCCGGCGGAGCATATCCTGGTAAGCGTCGGCTACTCCCGCCTCGCTCCTCAGGTTCAATTGCACACCCCCCACGTCGGACTTGTGGGAGATCTCCTGGGAGATCACCTTCATAGCCACGGGGAAGCCCAACTGCCTAGCCGCTTGAACCGCTTCTTTCTCGTCAGAAACAGGCACTCCCCGGACCATGGGGATTCCGTAGACCCTCAGAACTTCGGCCGCTTCGTGGATAAAGAGGTCTCGATTCTCCTTCCGGGCCTTTTGCAGCAAGGGCCTCACTTTCTCTTTGTCCGCCGGGAAGGAAGGAATCTCCGCCCGCTGGCGCAAGCGCTGGCTTTCGGCATAATGGCGGCGATTGATTCCCAGGGCCCGAACCGTCTCCACCACTTGGGTGAAGATGGGATAGTTGAAGTTGCGCTTCAGGTAGTTCACTTCCTGGTCTTCCGTGGACACGTAGATGGCCACGGGTTTGTCATACTTTTGGGAAAGCTCCATGACCTTCTGGAAAAGCTCCCTGGACCGCGGACCTTCAAAGGTGGCATTGAAGGTGTGGAGGAAAACGATCCCATCCACCTCCTTCTGGGCCAGGGTCCGATCGATGATCTTCAAGTAGATTTCCAGATCG
>DASPRR010000461.1:0-22684 GCA_035624375.1 Thermodesulfobacteriota bacterium
GGGTTAATCTTTCGGCATCTCTATCGTCTTCCGCGTCGGGCCGCCTTAAAATCTCAACCCCTCTTTTCACTACCCGCTCATGAACAATTAACGGCCTTCGACGATTATCTTGGGTGAAACGGAGCTCATACTCCCAATCCGCCGTATTTTTCAAATCTCCGAGGTTTATCCGAACGATAATATCCGAATATCGCCGGGCGGCCAGAGCGCGAAGGCCGGATACCCCCCCCCGCTTTCGGACCGCTTCCGCAAAACCTCCGCCGATGGAAACGATATCATGGAGAAACCGAAAAACGTCGAGAAAATTTGATTTTCCTGATGCGTTGGGGCCCACGAGGAATACGCGACGTTGAAGATCAGCATCTGCCCGAAGGAAATTTCGCCAATTCTCCAAATAAATATGGGAGAACTGCAATATTTTTTTTCTTTCATGATTTCTTCTTGCCATGTTCATACGTTATGCTCCTGAGAAGAGCAATAAGAAGAGGATTCTAAACTCCTACCGAAATCGCTTACCACCGGTTTGAACGCTATAAACAAAACCCTAAATTCAATCCCTTTTCACTCGCGCGCACCAGATGATATTGCCCCGTTTATGCCCCTCATTCCGCCGTCTCCCCCAGAGCTACATAGAATCAGGGATGAGAATCTGCGTAACTGATGGGATTCTATACAAGAATTATCAATATATCAAGGATTGTTTCTGGTGACTCCCTGAAAATCTTCTTTCCAGCGCCTGCGCGAACCTAGAATTCACGCAACGCGGTTAAAAACTTGATTCCTGTTCTCTGCCCAAGACATGGAGGAACGAGTTTCACGAGAACAACAAAAAAGAGATCTTATTGACTTTTTAGAGGAATATCTCCTTTGTCTTATTGTGGGGCAGTGGCTGCTGCAGTCCCAATCTACCTCATCACCATCCCCAACCACTGCTGTTCAAGCTCCTGGACCTCGCCTTGTAGGAACATTTGCTCCAGCCAGAGGTTGAGCCAATTCAGGAAAATTTGGTCGCCCTGGCGGATCATGTAGCCTTTGGTACCTACGGTGAAGGTTTTAGCTGGGTTGACCGCGACCAATCCGGGGGTCTGCTTGGCCCAGAACAGGGCTTCTACGTTGTCCGTGATCCAGACATCGGCCTCGCCCTCTTTCACCTTTCCGGCGATCTCTTCATTTTTGTTGTGGCGGAGAATGGTAGCCTGGGTGAGGAGGGGGGTGAAGTGGCGGTCGTTGATTCCCCCCTGGTTGAGGAGGACTTTCACTCCGGCTCGGTTAATGGAGGCGAAATCTGGGAACTTGTTCTCGTCCCCCTTGCGAACGAGAGGGCAGGTCCCGAAAGTCATGAAGGAATTGGTGTAGGCGAAGGTCTTGCCCCGCTCTACGTTTCGGCCGATCCCGCCCATGGCGATGTCGAATTTGTCAGCCAAAAGGTCCGCCGCCAGTTCCGGCCATTTAAAGCGGACGAACACAACCTTGGCCTTCAGCGCTTCGCCCAATTTATGGGCCATTTCGATGTCCATGCCCTCATACTGGTTATTTTGGGGGTTCAAATAAGAGAAAGGCTGATAGTCGCCGGAGGTGCCGACCCGGATTTCCTTCTTTTGAAGGATACTCTGTAACCTTGATTCTTCGGCGGTGGCGGGAAAGGCCGCCGCCAGGCAGAAGAGGAAGATCGTTACGAAGATTGGATTGATGATAGCTTTGGAAATTGGAATAGCGCCATCCCGGAGCCTCTTTAACATACCCATAGGACGCTTGTCCCTCATTCTTTCTCTGCAGTCGAACGATGCATTCTTTCGAGCGAAGAAATAGACCCTGCCCTTGCGGCCAAGCCTCCCTTCCGCTTCTACCCCCTTCCCTTAAGAATCCTTTCGAATGCCTCGAGAAACCCCTTCCCTTGAACCGCCGCATCGAATTCCTTCAACCAGCGCCTGATGTACGCTACATCGATTCCCGGATTCTTCAGGATCAGGGTGCTTACATCCTCAAGGTCTCGGGGTCGTCCCGCAAACATCTTATGAAGGATAAGGTCCTCTGGGGCGGCGAAACAGACTTCCTGTCCGGAGAGGATAATTTTCTTTGCCCTTCCGATGGCCTGCGATTCATAGGTAGTGAATGAGAAGATGAAATCCACGCGGATTCCTGTGCTTTTGTCCAGGACGGGTAACACCATTGCTTTTTGAACGAAGGAGAGGATGTCTTCCGGGAGGGGCGTTAAAGAAAGCTCTTTGACGATCGCCAGCAGTTCATCCAGGCGGTCGACATCGATCCCCAGGGTTATGTCGATACCTTTGGTCATCCGGGGTTCGCCATAGAGGAGTACAGCCTGTCCTCCGATGATCATGTAAGGCAGGTTTCCTCGGGAAAGGAGGGAGGCTATTCGGACAAGGAGTTCTTCAAACAATTTAGCACCCGTGCGAGCTCCAAATCAGCTTCAATTCCGTCCAGGGGATCGGAAAGAGGGAGGACCCCGAGGGCCACCGCTTCTTTCCACATCGCTTCATATAACTTCAGGGCTTCCTGGAAAGAGCGCTGAGGTTCCCTTCTAATAAGGTCCTCTTCGAAACGCCTAAGAGTATTTGCGTCCCGGATCATTGCCTTCTCCACCTCTTGTGCCAACACAATTTCACCCCGGCCTGGTACTTTTCCCAGGCCATTCATTTCTCATTTAATCAAAAAAGGAGGGCGGGTGCAATATCTATATCCTTAAGAATGGACAACTTCCCTGGTTTTATACCAATTTTTATCCCCTTTTTTCCTTTCCTTTCGTCCTCGGGGGCAAACCAAGAAAATGGAAGAGAGCGACGACTTTAAGGAACTTATTCTAATCTGCCGATATATCTAATGTTGGGCAGGTCCGACCACGCGAAATTTTAGGAATTATCATAACTGATGGAAACCGCTTTAAATTTTGATCGCCATAATAGCATTGAAGGAGGACTTCTCCATGCAATGTCCAGAATGTGGCCGCAGAATACCGGATAACAGTGATAGTTGCCTGTACTGGCGGGTGTGGATCAAGGGGGAAGCCTCCTCCGATGCGAGGACGGAACCTTCGACCATATCGGTCTCCTCCGGAAAAATGGGAGAGAATATTACTGGAATTCAGGTAACCAAGGAGGAGATAAATTTCAAAAAACTGGAGGGACTTCCTCTATCCATCAGAGCCAGGGTAGAAGAAATACTCAAAAAGGGAGAAGGGCAGAGTGAGGAAATAGAGACTTCCTTCCGCAATATTCCTGAATCGAAGGAAAGGGCAGGAAGAAAGAGAAAAAGGATGGGTTCCCTGGACCCCTCAAATTCCTTCTGAAAAAAGAATAATCCTTAGAGAAAAAAAGACTGCGGGTACCCAACACGCCAGGCGGCCCGATGATAAATCCCCGGTCCGCTCATCTACGCCGGAAATGGGGTCGCCGCTTGAAAACCTGGTTTTTAAGTGCCGATTCCAAAAAGCGATGACATTCCATTCCTTTTGACCATTTCATCCATTTCTTCGGGTGACGGACGCCTTTGAAAGCGGCTGGCGGCGTCCAGAACTTTGGGCAGAAGGGTCACATCTCCCACGGTGTTTAGGAATACATTCGGATGACCTAACACCCAGTGAACCGCCCTGTCGATGTCGTCCTGATCCTCCAGCGGCTGGTACCAGGTATTCCGGTTCTGCGGGGTGATGGCCCAGGGACCGCGGGCGAGGGATTTGATGGTTTGGACGGCCACGTTTCGTTCCCGGCAGATGCCCACCACTTCCTCGAACTCATTCCGGTACCGTTCATTCGAGTGCATGAAATAGTTATAGGGCATCAGGACCGAATCAAAATGAAAGCGCTTCAAGGCTCGTTTGTGCAGGGCCGCGATCATCCATCCGTGTCCGGTGATTCCAATGAAGCGCACCAAGCCCTTTTCCCGGGCTTCGACCGCCGCTTCGAGAGCTCCTTCGGGTCCCAAGGCCGTGTCCCACTCATCGGGGTGCTGCAGACCATGGAGCTGGATCAAGTCGATCCTGTCTGTCTTTAGGCGGTCGAGGGAGCGATGGATCTCTTCGCGGGCTTCCTGGTGGGTCCTTTTCCCCGTCTTGGTTGCCAGAAAGAAGTCTTTGCGATGCCTGGCCATCCAGGGGCCGATGAGGACTTCCGAATCACCGTAACGCGGCGCGGTATCGATGTGGTTCACCCCGTACTTCAGAAGGATTTCAAGAACCCGATCCGCGTCTTTGGGGGTGGCCCTTATCAGGGCGGCCCCCCCGAAGATCGTTGCCGTGCTCATATGGCCGGTGCGGCCGAAAGGTCTTTTTTCGATCAATTTGCTGTCTCCTGGTCGATTGAATTCTATTTCATTTTCTTCTTGTAACTGACCGCAACGCCGGCACTGCTGTTCGGATGGATGCTGGTTTCAAAATCGGGGATGCTTTTCATGAACCGGTAATATTCCTCGGTACCGCTGAAATATCCCCCGCGGGGGCCTGTCTGAGTCTCCCAGACGTTGTGCGCCGTGAGGCAGCCCCCGGGTTCAAGTTTGGGGATGAGTGCTTTGGCGTAATTGCTGTACCCGTCTTTATCCGCATCGATGAAGACAAAATCAAAGGGCCCGGGCAGCTCCTTTGCCAACTGGTGGGCATCGGCCAGCCGGGCATCGATGTACTCGCTAAGGCCAGCCTCCTTGAAATTAGCCAAGGCCTGCCTGTACCGCCCCTCGTCGATTTCGATGGTAATTAATTTCCCCCCGGTCTTGCTGAGGGCCCAGGCTATCCAGATTCCCGAATGCCCCGTCGAGGTGCCGATCTCCACCGCCTTTTTATAATTATTCTTTACGATGATCTCATAGAGAATCTTCCCATCCGCTTCCGGAACGTTCCAATCGTGCCATTGATTCCTCATTTTCTGAAGGAATTTTTCAACCTTTGGGTCGATGATCTTTTCCTTTTCCCCAGCCTGCGGGTAACAGGGGATGGAGAAAGCTGACAGAACGCCCCATACGCCCAAAGCAATGATGCAAAGCGCCCTTTTCATCCGACTCCCCTCCCTTATTCAGTATAACAAACCAGCGGAGGAAACTCCAAAGTCTTCTATTAATTGGGTTGGGAATGGGCGGGAGAGCGAAAGGGGTGGGTGATTTTCCTTCCAAATGGTTTTTGTTCGGCCCGGCTAGGTTAACATATTGATTTTGTGAGCAAAAAAGATTGCCCTTGATTATTCACTCAGGACATAAAGGTCGTCCTCTTTTCGCACGCCGCCCAGTCGGATCAGGCGGGCGAGGTGTTTGGCGATCATCATTCTTTCTGAGATGGTCAGGTCCCAAGCTCCAAGGAAGGCAGGGTTCTTTCCATAGATGATTCCCTCGGCGGTAATCTCTTCCAAAGACTTGGCCCCCTGGCGCAGAAAATCGATCAACCTTTCTTCCCGGAAGAAAATCATGCTCAGGTACCGGTTAATATGGGCCGGGTCTCCCTCATAAATACCTTTTCCGTGAGCGGTAAGGTATATTTCCACGGGATAGGTTTTTATGCGTTCCAGGGAGTGGATTGTCTTTTCAATGTCCGAAGTCCGGTCGGCATAATAGGGGCCCACCCGGGTCAAGTCCAAATCCGCGGTGAATAGAATTTTCTCCTGGGGAAAATAAAAAACGCAGTGCCCTTCCGTATGTCCAGGGGTGTGGATAACTTCCATCCTTGTTTCACCGAAGTCCAAGATCCTCCCATCCTCAAGAAAACGATCCACTTTTCGGGGAACGTAGTGGCACTCGGTCACGAAGAAGTCGCACCATTTCTGGAAGGCTTCGGAAGGCATATCCCCGTAGCAGTCGGCCAAGGACTTCACATCCTCGAAGTGGGGGGCATCGAGAGGGTGGGCCCAAAAGGTTGACTCCGAGAAGAGGTAATTGTAGACCAGATGGTCTTCGTGGGCATGAGAAGTAATCAGGTAATCGATCCGGTTCTGCTTTTCAAAGAAAAGTAGCCTGCTTTCATCGCTGGCCGCGTCGATGACCGCGCGGACCCGGTCGTCGACCAACACCGAGTTACAGTGGGGATAACGGCCCCCGCGGATGAATTTTACTGAGCCCTTGGCAAAATCGTACAATTTGTGAGGCTCTCCCGATATTTTCTTGGAGAGGGATACCCCTTAAATTCAAAATCCCAATATCGAAATCCGAAACAAATCCGAGTGACCAAAATCCAAAACGAGTGGCTTTTTTTGAACATTTCGTTTTCGGATTTTGAAATTGTATCGAGATTCGTGTTTAGAGATTCAAAATTAACCTTAAATCGCCTTTTCCGACTTCAGGCCTGCGATTTCCTCAAGGCCGTAGCCGAGCAACCCGGTTAAAATCTCCTCAGTGTTTTCTCCTAGTTCCGGGTTGGCCTTTTCCAGCTTCACCGCAGTCCGGGAGAGCTTGATCGGATTATTCACCACTTTGAGGTTGCCTACCTTAGAGTGTTTTACCTCGGCGATCATTTCCCGGGCCAGAGTGTGTGGGTCTTTGGCCAGCTGGGGAACGGAATTCACCGGCCCGCAGGGGATATCTTCCTGGATCATCAGGTCCACCCATTCCGCCGTGGTTTTGCTTTTCAAGGCTTCGGTTACTTCCTTTTCCAGTTCCTTGTGGTTTTTCGTGCGGATCGGGTTTTCTTTGAAACGGGCATCTGATACCAGGTCTTCTCTCTGAATCACCTTGCAGAATTTCTGCCAGAATGGATCGCGGGCTGCGGCGACAACCAGATATCCATCCCGGGTGGGATAAGCTTGAAAGGGAGTCAACACGGGGTGGCGCGTTCCGATTCGCTCTGGGACCTCCCCCGTGGCAAAATACCGGGCAAAGGCGTTTTCGAGGAAGGCCACCTGGCAGTCCAGCATAGAGACATCGACCATTTGTCCTTCCCCACTCCTCTCCCGTTCGTGGAGGGCGGAGAGAATTCCCAGGGAGGTGAAAATTCCGCCACCAATGTCCCCGATGGAAAATCCCACCCGGATGGGTCCCCCGCCGGCCTCCCCGGTGATCGACAGGGTCCCTCCCATCCCCTGGACAATCACGTCATAAGCCGGGCGGTTCGCATAGGGGCTCGTCTGGCCGAACCCTGAGCAGGAGGCATAGATTATCCGGGGATTGACTTCCCGTAGCGCCTTGTATCCCAGGCCCAGGCGGTCCATCACCCCGGGTCGAAAATTTTCCACCAGGACATCGGATTTTCGGACCAGCCCCAGAATGACCTCCTTACCCTTGGGGTGCCGCAGATTCACGGTGATGCTCTTTTTGCCCCGGTTGACGCTCAGAAAATAAGAACTGACTCCTTGAATGAAGGGAAAATTCTTTCTCGAGGGGTCACCCTCATCTGGATTTTCCACCTTGATGACCTCGGCTCCCAGATCGGCCAGGAGCATGGTGCAGAAAGGGCCCGCCAGAGCCCAGGTCATATCCAGAACTCGAACACCCTGCAATGGACCAGGCATAAAAACCTCACCAAAAAGGAATCCAGAAGCCAGAATTCAGGAGTCAGAAAAAAGGCCGAAATTCTATTCTGGATTCTGGCTCCTGGCTCCTGAATCCTGAATCCTGTTTTATTACATGATCATTCCGCCGTCGCAGTGGATGAGCTGGCCGGTGATGAAGGAGCTCTCATCGGAGGCCAGGAAAAGCGCCAGGTTGGCGATATCCTGGGGATTCCCTTTCCGATTTAGAGGAACGATAAAAGCCAAACCCTTCTCCATACGCTCCACGATTGCCGGAGGCATGGCCTTAATCATATCGGTCCAGATCATTCCCGGAGCGATGACATTGACATTGATCCCCTTGGGAGCCAATTCCTTGGCGGCGGTCTTGGTCATTCCGATCACTCCGGCCTTTGTCGCCGAATAATTCAACTGGCCAGGATTCCCCCTCCAGCTGGTGGAGGATATGTTGATGATCTTCCCATATCCTTTCTCCCGCATCACCCGGCCGGCGCACTGGATACCGAGGAAGACTCCTTTCAGATTTACCTCGATGACCTGGTCCCACTGTTCATCGGTCATCTTATGGAGCATGGCATCCCGGGTAATTCCGGCGTTGTTTACGAGAATATCCACGGTCCCGAATTCCTTTACCGCCGTATCCACCATCCTCTGGGCCACTTCCCGGGAGGTAACGCTTCCGACGACTGCCACAGCCTTCCCTCCTTTGCCCTTGATCGTCTCTACCGTGCGTTTGGCATCTCCTTCGTTCACGTCATTCACGATCACCTTGGCCCCTTCCTCGGCAAAGCGCAGGGCGATCCCTTCTCCGATCCCTCTTCCGGCCCCGGTCACGATCGCTACCTTGTCCTTCAGTCTCATTTTCCTTACCTCCCTTTTTTGTTATTCCAATCTATTTTAATAATCCGACGCTGTTTATCCGCAGATTGCGCGGATTACGCAGAAAGGACAGAGGCATAAATCCAAGGATTAGGAATGGCATTACGATCATCGAAGCTTAAACCAACTTGCCCCAACCATATCTCTGTCCTTAGCTCTTCATCCGTGTCCAATTAAGTTTTTATTCCATTCCGATCGCTTTCCGATACTGGTAATACCGATACATCATCCCGGCTGCTTTGGCCGCCCGCTCCGGAGATCGGAATTGGGCCAGAGTGAAATCTGATTTCCCCGTCCCTTTACCCCTGGGGAAATTCGCACCCACGGCAAAGACCGGCTTCCGGTGTCTTTCTACCAACTCGCAGACCCGGTCATAGATCCGCGACCGAGACTCGGAAACATATTGCATCATCTTTTCGGTCTTGTCCGTCGGGATAATGCCCTCCGCCTTTTTTTTGATATCCGGCAGGAGGTGGGCCAACGGCCCGGCATCCCCGCTTAAGGAAATCACCGCATCCACCTTTTCCCAGGAAATCAAAGCTTCCAGGCACTGAATGTAGGGGTCCATTCCCATAGTAGCCACCATGTCCACCGGATTCCCCCGGCTCCAGAAAGCGGGGAGAAGGTTGTTCAGCCTGTGGATGATCGCCTCATCCAGGGGAGGGACCTCAAGTCCAAGCTCATTGCAGGCGTCCGCGGTTATGACTCCCCATCCGCCCCCTCGGGTGAGGATGCCCACCCGGTTTCCTCGCGGAAGCGGGAGGGAAGAAAAGGCTGCAGCCAGTTCCAGCATTTCTTCAGTAGTAGAGGCCCATAATATGCCCGCTTGCCGAAAGGCCGCTTCGTAAATTTCTTTTACCCCGGCCATGGCCCCGCTGTGAGACTTGGCTGCCCGAGTACCGGCTTCAGTTTTTCCTCCCTTGAAAGCGATGATCGGTTTGTGAGGCGTAATATTCCTGGCTTTGCTTAAAAACTCCCTTCCGTCATCGAGCCCTTCGATATAAAGCAGGATGACCTTGGTGTCCGGATCCCTGCCCAGGCAATCCAAATAATCTTCGGACCTCAGGTCTCCTTCGTTCCCGCTGCTCACATATTTATTGAAGCCCACGGCGAACTTCTCTCCCCGTCCCAGCATCTGGGTGCCGATATTCCCGCTCTGGGATACGAGAGAGACCGATCCCCTTCTGGGCCTAACCGGGGGCATAAGAGCGGTCAGGCTGGTGGAAGCGCTGAAAATACCCATGGTGTTCGGCCCCACCAGCCGCAACCCCCCAGAGCGGGCGATTTCGACCATCTCTCTTTCCAGCCGGGCGCCCTCTTCTCCCGTTTCGCTAAAATCCGAGGTGATCACGATGGCCATCCGGATTCCCTTCTGGATGCAATCCTGGACAGCCTCTTTGATGAATTGGGCCGGAATGGCGATGACCGCTAAATCCACGGGTTCCGGAATCTCGGTCACCCTGGGATAGACCTGGCGATTAAAAACCATCTCTCCCTTGGGGTTCACGGGAAAAAGCTTTCCCTGATACCCTCCCATAATCATATTGAGAAAAACAATGGCCCCCCACTTTCCGAGGTTACTGGAGGCTCCGATCATAGCGATTGATTTCGGGTTGAAGAGCAGGTCAAAATTTGGTTCGATCGACTTCGTCATTTGAATCCCTTTTGAATTTTAGGCGCTGTCGTCTCCCGAAAAAACAGTAGGGGCGGGTTTGAAACCCGCCCTTACGGATTTCGGCCTTTCTGTTCCCGACCCTATATTGGTCAAAGAGATAAAGAATTGTCAAGTAGGGGCAATTCATGAATTCCCCCTATGCCGACTCTGAAGCCGGTTGTTGCTTCTTTAGCGTCTGGATAAGATATCCCAACTGGCTCAGCGGAACCCGGATCTTTTGCCCGCTCTGCCGGATTTCCACTTCCGGCCCTTTTTCCCCCTGAACTCTATCGACTTCCACTCCTCCATCCTTCGGCCCCACCCGGTCGGGAGAGGCGAATTCCGCATAGGAAGGCGGGACATACCCCGGATTGATCCAGTCCAGGGGATCAAACTCGGCAAACTGGATAAGGGTCCCGAAGGCGTGTTTCGGGTGGATGTACATCTCCTTCCAATTGGGAAAGGGTTCCGCCAGACCGAAGGTGGGGATCCCGTTTTCTTCCAGCTTGCGGTGAACCTCCTGGATGTCATTCACTTGAATGGTAATGTGGTGCGGCCCTTCCCCCCGATTGTCAAGGAATCGTTGCACAAAACTATCCTTTTCCAGGGGATCGATGAGCTCGATGAAGCAAGAGGTCCCCAGTTCGATGGTGGTCCAGCGGAACTTCTGCCAGGGTACCGGGGCCTCGAAAAGATTCTTCCCTCCCAGGACATCGATGAAAAAAGCTTTGGCCTTCGTCTGGTCTCGAACGGCAATGGAAACGTGGTCGACCCTGCGAATCATAATTTCCTCCTAATTCTTGGATATCCACTCCGCCTTTTTTACCTAGCATGGTTTGATAATGAAGTGCAAGTTCTTGGTTGGTCGTTCCTCGTTCCTTGTTGCTAGTTTTCGGTTCGCGGGAAATCCCTACAACCAGTAATCCAAACCGATTCCCGCGAAACCTATTTTATGGTTGACCCCCTTCGGGAATTATACTATCTTAGTAAGTGATCACTTAATAACGGGCGAAAGGGGAAAGGCATGGGAAATCGAATGACGGCAGAGGACCGCAGGGGGCAGATCTTGCGCGGGGCCATGGAGCTCTTTGCCGAAAAAGGTTTCCGCGGGGCCACTACCCGGGAAATGGCCCAGCACCTGGGAATCAGCGAAGCCCTCATGTTCAAATACTTTCCCAGCAAGGAGGCGCTCTACCGGGCGATCATCCAAAAAAGAACCGATGGGGCGGAAGATGTGTTCTTCCCCCAAGAAGCCGTCCAGGCCAAAGATGACCGGCAGGTGTTCCAATCGATTGCCTCCAACCTGATTGCCAGGAACACTGAGGACCCCACCTTCATGCGGCTCATTCTCTACAGCGCCCTGGAGGGCCACGAACTTTCCCGCATCTTTTTCGAAACCCATGTCATGGGACAAACTCGTCTATTGTCGGACTATATCCGCCAGCGGATCAAGGAAAAGGCGTTCAAGCCGGTCCACCCGCTTCTGGCGGCCAGGGCCTTCATGGGAATGATCATTCATTATGTGGAATTCCAGGAAATTTATGGAATGAAAGGCTTTCTCAAATTCTCTCAGAAAAAAGCGGTGCATACCTTCGTGGACATGTTCCTGAATGGATTAACCGGAAACAAGAAAAAAAATGGAGCCTAAAAGCGAAAAGCCAACTCCTAACCGCCGTAAAAAGAGGGTCATGATCCTCGTAGGAGTCGTCTGCCTCGGGATCGCGCTTTATTTTGGGGTCCAGTGGCTTCTTTTCCGCTGGCATTACGTCTCCACCGATGATGCCCAGGTGAAAGGAAATCTGGTCAACCTCAGCGCCAAAGTATCCGGGAGAATTGTGCAGATGCGGGTGGAAGAAGGGGACCCGGTCCAAGTCGGCCAGGTTCTCGTGGAGATCGACCCTAAAGACTACCAAGCCTCCCAGGCACAGGCCCAGGCTAACCTGGAAATGGCGCGCCATGATTTGGCTAAAGCGATTACCCAGCTCTCTCTAACCAAAGAACGGGTCATTCAGGGTATTGGCACGGCGGAAACATCTTTACGGGAGGCGAGAGAAGGCCTGAAATTTGCCGAAGAAGATGCTGCTCTTCAGACGGACCGGGTCAATAAGGACATTGACCGCGCCCGGGCGAGCCTTCAGGCAGCCAGGGCCAGGGTGGTAGAAGCCAGGGCCACCATGGAGAATGCCAAAAAGGAGTTCGAGCGCAATCATGAGCTTTTCCGGCAAAATTATGTGGCCGAAAATACCCGCGATACGGCCGAAACAGCCTGGCAGGTCGGGCAGAGCAAATACCAGGCAGCTGTGGAAAACGAGCGGGAAGCTCTCTCCCAGTTGGAGTTGGCAGAAGCCAATCAGCGTTCGATTGACCTGAAAAAACAGAGTATCCGCATCGCTGAGCAGTCTCTGGAGAGGGCCAAGATTAATCTGGCTTTGGCTCAGGAGGAGAAGCAGCAGATAACCCTCCAGGAAAAAAGTATTGAATTCTTGAAAGCGAAGGTCCAAGAGACAGAAGCGGCTCTTCAACTGGCCGACCTTCGCCTTCAGGAGACCAAGATCCAGAGCCCGATCTCTGGGACGGTATCCAAGCGTCTGGCGGACCAGGGCCAGGTCGTGCAGGTGGGCCAGCCGCTTCTCGTCGTGAACAATCCGGGGGAAAAATGGGTTGTGGCCAATGTGGAAGAAACGAAGGTCCGGAGGGTCCACCCGGGGGCCAAAGTAACCGTAGAGGTGGATGCTTTTCCGGGGAATGCCTTTGAAGGGCAGGTTGAATTCATCGGGTCTGCCGCTTCCTCTGAATTTGCCCTGCTTCCGTCGGAGAACCCGTCGGGGAATTTCATTAAAGTCACCCATCGAATTCCCGTAAGGGTTTCGGTAAAAGACCCGAAGAACAAGCTCAAGCCCGGGATGATGGTGGTGGTGGCAATTGAAGCCAAATAAACAAGTTTCCGGTTTCAAGTTGCAGGATTCAGGTAAAAATTAGCCTTTATAGCTTTCATCCCTGAAGATAAAAAAGCCGTGATTTGAAATCCTTGCCACAATTGTCGTTTTGCTAAAATTCTGTTTCCAGGATCTTTTAACCAAAGGGAATTATTATAAAATTAATAACAGGCCTTGGCGGGATTGTCGGAAAAGGAAACTTTGCTTGCCAGCGAATCGGGGCCTAATTGTTCAAAATTTAAATTAATTTCCACTGTTTAGAATCAATTGGCATAAAGGTTGCTTTTTGATAGGCAAGTTCCGCAAATTTTAGCGTAAATTTCCAGACTTCATTCAAGGAATCGGTCCGAGTGAACAACTTTTCCCACCAAGGCAAGGATCATAAGTGGGGAGTCCTGGGAGTTGTGGTCCTGGGCAGCTTTATGGCGATCCTGGATAATAACATCGTCAATGTTGCTCTTCCCAAGATGATGGCGAATTTCGGGGCCACGGTCGATCAGATCGAATGGGTGGTCACCGGCTATATGATCGCTTTCGCCATTTCCATGCCAACCACCAACTGGCTGAAAGAAATGATTGGTTTGAAAAAATTGTTTATTTTCAGCCTGGTCTTTTTTTGCCTGGGATCAGCTCTCTGCGGCATGGCCTGGGACAAAGATTCCCTGATTGGCTTCCGGGTCCTTCAGGCCCTCGGAGGCGGAGCGTTGATGCCAACGGGTTTGACTCTGGTTTCGGAAGCCTTTCCGCCCCAGGAACGGGGGATGGCCATGGGAACCTGGTCTATTGGAGCGATGGTCGCCCCCGCAGCAGGTCCTTTTTTGGGGGGCTATCTGGTGGACGAGGTCAGTTGGCGGTCGATCTTCTACATCAACCTGCCGGTAGGGGCTGTGGCCATCCTGATGGCACTTTGGATCCTTCCCTCGGTCCGGCCGGCCAACCCATCCCGTAGGTTGGACCTGACCGGTTTCATCAGTTTATCCGTCTTCCTCGCTTTCTTCTTGATCGCCTTGGCCCAAGGCCAGCGTGAAGGATGGGATTCTGACTACATTATCGCCTGCCTTAGCTTAAGCGTTGTGGGGTTGGTGGCATTCGTCGCTTCCGGATTCCTGGTGAAAGACCCGATCATTGATTTGCATCTTTTCGCCAACCATAATTTTGTGATGGCCAATATCATTAACTTAGCCCGGGCCGTGGCCATCTTCGGGGCCATGTTCCTACTCCCCCTTTTCCTGCAAAATGTTTTGGACTACAAAGCCCTGCATACGGGAATTATTTTAGCCCCCACTGCCATAAGCGTAGCCATTGTCTCTCCCTTCTCCGGACTCATATCCGACCGAATTGGCCCCCGGATCCCCTTGTTCTGCGGGACTGTGCTGGTCGCCTTTTCCCTTTACATGTATAAAGACCTCTCATTGGACTCCGATTACTGGTTTCTATTCTGGCCCCAGGTGATCCGGGGAGCGGGGATGGGATTGCTGAATGCCCCCCTCATGAGTGCCGCTCTCAATGCGGTCCGCCGGGAGCAGACCAGCATCGCCTCAAGCCTCTTGACCGTCACCATACAGGTCGGGGGGGCCATAGGGGTGGCCCTTTTAGCAACCACCCTGGAACGGCGCCAGTTTTTCCATTACACCCATTTTCTGGAGCATATCAACAATGCCTCAACCCCCATGGTGATCCAGGCCCAATCCGCCATGGAGGCGTTGCTTGCCCGGGCGGGATATGCCCCGGCTGATTTTCTAGGAAAAGGAAAAACCCTGCTGGCGTTGTGGATGCAAAAACAGGCTGCGGTGGGCGCATTTGAGGATGCCTTTGTTCTCGCAGGACTACTCATTACGGTTGGTTTCATTCCAGCCTTGCTGATCCGGAATCGCCATGGTTCCCAAGGTTCAAAGCCACTCAGCATAGGCGAATAAGGTTGAATTTTGGGGAATTGTCGACTAAATTGGGGATCTATTTTGCGCTGGAAAAAATTGTCCAGCAGAAGAAGCGAGCTTGCCCGAGGAAAGGGGATTGAAGGATGAAAAAAATGGCGACGAAGGGAATGACGGTCTGGGCACTCAACCTGATCTTTCTTTTATTCTGGGGCGGCTGGGCTCTGGCTCAAGAAGGTCTTATCCCGCCCCCGGGAAAGCCTTTGACCTTGGACCAGTGTGTGGCCATCGCGGTGAAGATCCATCCCGCCCTGGCCGCCAATCAGGCCACGGTGGAGGCCCAAAAGGCCCTGGTCGAGCAAGCCCTGGCCGCTTACTATCCCCAGTTAAATTACAATACCAGCTATTCCGCCTTTACCACCAACTTCAGCACCTCCCCCATTAGCAATCCCGGCGGAGGCGCGATCGGCGTACCTACTACCGGGCCCAACCGGTACCGCTGGGCCTACACGGATGTCGTTTCTACCGGGCCCACGGCAACCCAGACGATATGGGATTTCGGCCGCACCCCAAATAACGTGCGGATCAACCGGGAGAACGTCAAGGCCAGCCTGGAGGACCTCATCACCACCAAGCAGACGGTTATCCTGAATGTTCAGACGGCGTATTATGGTCTGCTCCAGACGCAATACCTGATCGATGTGGCCCAGGATACCGTCAATCAAACCCAGCTGCACCTGGACCAGGCGCAGGGTTTTTACCAGGCGGGGACCCAGCCGAAGATTTATGTGACCAACGCGGAGGTGGCTCTGGCCAACGCCCAGTTGGCCTTGATCCAGGTCAAGAATAATTCCTCGGTGGCCCGGGTGACGTTGAACAACGCCATGGGGCTGCGGCAGGATTTGAATTTTGAGATTGAGAAGAAGATCGATATTGCCCCCAAGGTTACGCCTTTGGAAGAGATCCTGCAAACGGCCTATGAAAAGCGGCCCGAGATTTTGAAACTGAAAGCTCAGCAGAGCAGCCAGGAAGCGGCCATCAAATTAGCCAAGGACGGTTATTATCCCATTCTTTCGGGCAATGCGAGCCTTCTGTACCGGAGCACGGCATTGGACTTGAGCCAACCTTTCTACTGGGACTCTTTTTTCTCGGCCACTCTGAGTATTCCCCTTTTTAGCGGATTCCTGACGCCCAACCAGGTGTCGCAGCAGCGGGCTGTTCTGATGAATTTGAAGTCGCAGGAGGAGAGCACGCGGCAGAATATTCGGCTGGAGGCGGAGCAGGCTTATCTCAGCCTCAAGGTGGCCATCGACCAGATGGCGGTGACGCAAAAGACGGTGGAGCAGGCCAAGGAGAATTACGATTTGGCCAGCGGGCGGTACCAGGTTGGGGTGGGGTCCCCACTGGAAATTACCGATGCCGAAGTTTCCCTGGCCAATGCCCGGGCCAATTACATCCAGGCCGTTTACACCTTTAAAACCGCGGAAGCGCGGATTGAAAAAGCCATGGGCATAAACCGATAAGCCGGGTAAGGCATAAATTGTTTGAAGGTTCTGAGGGGAAAATAGTTTCTCCCCAAACCGTAACCATTAGAAGATGAGAAGGAAATGAAAAAGACAATCATCGTGTTAGCGATCTTGGCGGTGGCGGGGCTGGGAGCCTTCCGGGCGGCCCAGGTCATTTCCGCCCGAAAGACTGAGGACCCGAAGCGCCAGGGCATGGGCCAGGTCCCTTTAGTGGAAGTCGCCCCGGTGACCCAAGGGTTGATTGAGGAGAAAATGCTTCGAACCGGAGATATCGCTCCCTTCGCCCAGGTAGTCATCTATTCCAAAGTACAGGGGTGGGTGGAGAAGATTAATTTCCGGGAAGGGGATCGGGTGAGGGCCGGGCAGGTTCTGGCCACCCTGGATGCTCGAGAAGCCGAGGCCACGGTGGCCCAATCCAAGGCCAGCCTGGAGGCGGCGGTCGCCCGTTTGAAACAGGTAAAAGCGACCTCGGAGGAAACCATCCAATCTCAGATCCAGCAAGCCAAAGCGAACCTGGATTTCGCCGCGGAGGACCTGAAACGCTTCCAGGAGCTCCACCAAAAGGATTTCATTGCGCGGCAGCAGCTGGACGATGCCCGGACCAAGTACAGCGTGGCCAAAGCAAATTACGACCTTGCTCTGAACAACGTCCGGCAGAAGACCTGGGAGAACGACATCGCCCTGGCGGAGGCGCAAGTTCAGCAGGCCAAAGCTACCCTGGACCTGAATCAGGCCCAGCTCGCCAACTTGATTATTCTGGCGCCCATGAATGGAAAGATAACCAAACGCTACGTCGACCCGGGGATTATGGTGAAAGACACGACCCCCATCCTGGCCATGATGGACCTGGATGAGGTTAAAATGTTGGTGAATGTGATTGAAAAAGAATTGGTTCGTTTGCAAAAGGGGCAGGAAGTCAAGGTAACGGTTACGGCCTTCCCCGACCGTACGTTCCAGGGGCGAATTGCGATCATCACCCCCGCGCTCGACCTGCAATCCCGGACCGCAGAAATTCAGATCACCATACCCAACCCCGGATATATTTTGAACCCCGGCATGTTCGGGAGGGTGGAGGCGCTTCTCCGGGCTGATCCGAAGGCCACGTTGATCCCGATCCAGGCTTTGATTACGGAAGAAGACAAGGATTTTGTATTCGCCCTGAAGGATGGCAAAGTCTACCGCCGCCCCGTTCAGAAAGGGATCTCCAAAGACACCGTCGTGGAAATCATCCAAGGTCTGAATCCCGGGGATCAAGTAGTTACAGCCGGGCAGGAGTTCCTGCGTGACGGAATCCCGGTGCGCCTGGCGGCCAAATCTGAGAAGAAATAGATTTAAGGATAGAAAACATGAACCTTGCAAGATTCGCCCTGCGCAACCCGATCACTATTTTAATGGCGGTTTTGATGGCCATCATCCTGGGCGTCATCTCCTTTTCGAGGATGCCCGTGGACATGTTTCCGGAGATCACCTTTCCCTCCATCACCGTCGCCACTTTTTACAAGGGCGCGAACCCACAGGACATCGAGCGGATGGTCACCTACCCGGTGGAAAAAGCCGTTTCCACCGTAAACGGAGTTAAGTACGTCCAGTCCATCTCCCGTCAGGGTGCCTCCCTGGTTACGATCTATTTCAACTGGGGAACGAACCTGGACAGCGCTCAGTCTGATGTGTTGCAAGTGGTCAACCTGGCCCGCGCTGACCTGCCCAAGGAAGTTGAAAATCCGATCATCCGAAAATTCGACGTCTCCCAGATCTCCGTCGTCTTCATCACCCTCATGGGCGGGGGCCTCAACGAGGGCCAGCTCTATGACCTGGCCTACAACGTCGTCGAGCCGGAGATCGAGCATGTAACCAACGTCGCCTCGGCCCGGGTCGTCGGGGGAATGGTCCGGGAAATTTATGTGCACTTCTACCGGGAGCGCCTGCAGGCGTTTAACCTGTCTCCCGACGATGTCATCCAGGCGGTTCAGCAGTCCAACCTAATTCTACCCGCGGGGGATATCAAAGCCGGACCTTATGATTACCGCCTTTCTACGGAGACGCAGTTCAGTCTGGTAAAGCCCATGGAAAATATCATCGTCTCCAACTTCCAGAAGCGGCCGGTCTACGTCCGGGACGTGGGAGAAGTGAAGGACTATTACCAGGATCAGACCAACCTCATCCGGGTAAACGGCCAGCCGGCCGTGGCCTTGTCCGTGCAGAAGACGTCCGGAACCAATACGATCCAGGTGGTGGATGACGTCCGCAAGGCTCTGCCAAGAATTAAGAAACTGCTTCCGCCGGGAGTGGTGATGTTGGAGCTCTTCGATCAATCCCTCTACATTCGGAACTCCATCAAGAGCCTGCAGCACGAAGCGCTCATGGGAGCAGTCCTGGCCATCCTGGTGATCCTGGTTTTTCTGCGCAACCTGCGCAGTACGATGATTGTCTCCCTTTCTATTCCCATCTCGATCGTCTGCGCTTTCATCCTCCTCTACTTCAACAACCTTACTTTGAATACTTTTACCCTCGGGGGCCTCGCCCTGGGAGTCGGTCGCCTGGTCGATGATGCCATCGTCGTGCTGGAGAACATTTACCGCCATCGCAGCGCCGGTGAGTCGCCCCAGGAGGCGTCCATCAAAGGCTCGGGAGAAGTCGGCCTGGCGGTTCTCGCTTCTACCATCACCACCATCGTCGTCTTCCTTCCCGTAATTTTCATCACCGGCATTGCCCGGCTGCTTTTCACACCGCTGGCCTTGACGGTGGCCTTCTCTCTGATCGCTTCCTACTTCGTCTCCCTGACGGTCATTCCGGTTCTCTCCCGCAAGTACCTGCATCCGGAAAGTGAAGAGGTGTTGCCCCCCACCCCGACTGCGCTGGAACGGACGAAATGGCGGTTCAAGGTTTTATTCGAGCGGATCGATTCGGGGTATCAGTCCCTCCTGGCCTGGGTTCTTGGCCACCGGAAAACTGTGGTCATTGCGGTGGTCGTGGCTTTCCTGGGCAGTTTGCCGCTTTATCTCTTTATCGGGACGGAATTCTTTCCTTCCATGGATGAGAGCCAATTCCGCTTCATCGTCCAGCTCCCCGTGGGCACACGCCTCGAAGAGGCCGGCCGCATGGCGGCCCGTATGGAAGAGGTCGTCCGGGAGACCATCGGCAAGGAGATTACGGCGGTCCAGGTAAATTTCGGAATTCCGACGGGAGTGTCGGCGATCTGGTCACAAAACACCGGCCCGCACATGGGGTGGATCCGGGTCAGGCTGATAGACCCTGGAGAGAGGGGATTATCATCCGATGCCCTGATGGAAAAGCTCCGCCCAAGGCTCTTGCAGGAATTCCCGGGGGTGCGCATCTTCTTCGTCGCCGGGGGAATCGTGCGCATGCTCATTTCCTTCGGCTATGACAACCCGATCGATGTCGAGATCCTGGGCTATGATTTCAAGGCTGGCCAGAAGCTGGCGGATCAGGTGGGGGCGATCATCCGCCAGACGCCCGGCGCCAAGGACGTCCGGATCAGCCGGGAGCCGGACTATCCCCAGCAAAACATCGTCATCGACCGGGAGCGGGCTTCCCTGCTCGGGTTGAGCGTGGCCCAAGTGGCCCGGGCGATCCAGACTTTCATCAATGGCTATCAGGCCTCCATCTTCTCTGACCCAGGGACCGGGAACCAATATTACATTACAGTGCGGGCCCATGGGGCCGACCGCACCTCCGTCAGTGACCTCGACCAGATTTTTCTCTTTAACCGTGATGGACGGCCCATCTCTCTGGACAACATCGCGAACATTTCCCGCGGAGTCGGACCCATCCAGATTGAACGCAAGTACCAACAGCGCGTCATCCATGTGACCGCCAATACCTTTGGGCGCGACCTGGGGAGCGTGGCCGCGGACATTCAGGCCAGTATTGACAAACTCCAGTTACCCCCGAACTTCAAGATCAACATGACCGGAGCTGTAGAAAGCCAGCGGGAATCGTTCATCGCCCTGCTGGGAGCCCTAATCCTGGCCGTGGTGCTCGTGTATATGGTGCTGGCCTCCCAGTTCAAATCACTTATCGACCCCTTCATCATCATGTTCTCCGTGCCCCTGGGTTTGATCGGGGTGCTCTGGGCGCTCTTCCTTACCCAGACAAACCTTTCAGTGACCTCCTTCATGGGCGTCATCATGATGGCCGGGATCGTAGTGAGTAACGGCATTCTTCTAGTCGACTATACCAACCGGCTGCGCGGACGGGGTATGAGCCTGGAGGAGGCGGTCACGCTCGGGGGGCGGACGAGGCTCCGTCCCATCCTGATGACTACCCTCTGTACGATCCTGGGCCTCATCCCCATGGCCATTGGCCTGGGAGAAGGTTCGGAATCAAACGCCCCCATGGCCATCGCGGTGATCGGGGGGCTTTCGGTTTCCACCCTCCTCACCCTGGTGTTCATCCCGACCCTGTACACCATCTTCGAAAGCCGTTTTAAGAGAGAAATCCATACCGAGGAAAAAGAACAGCCGTGAAAAAGAAAATCACCTTTTGGATAATTCTGATCCTTCTCTTGGCCGGCGTTGCCCTTGGTTATACGTACTACTACCGGGGAAAGGATTCGGCCGTAAAGTACCGCACGGCCAGGGTGGAAAGGGGGAACCTCTCCGCTTTCGTAACGGCCAACGGGACGATCAACCCGGTGATTACGGTAACGGTGGGCTCTCAGGTTTCGGGCACGATCCAGAAGTTGTATGCCGATTACAATTCCCAGGTAAAATTGGGGGAACTCGTCGCCCTGATCGACCCGGCGATCTTTCAGGCCCAGGCTTCCCAGGCCAAGGCCAAGCTGGAGAACGCCCGGGCAACCTTCCTGAACGCGCAGGCCGATATTTCTACGGCCAAAGCCAACGTGGAGTCTAGCCGGGCCAACGTGATTAAGGCCAAGGTTTCGGTGGATGATACGAAACGGAGTCTGGGCCGTTCCCTGGAGCTTTTCAGCCGCAACCTCATCTCTGCCAGCGACCGGGATGCTTCCCAAACGGCCTATGATTCGGCCGTGGCCCTGTCGGAGGCAGCGCAGGCCCAGCTGAGCGCCAGCGAAGCGCAGTTGGAATCGGCCCGGGCGAAGCTGGAAGCGGCCCGGGCGCAGGTCAAGCAGTCGGAGGCGGAGCTGGAGCTGGCCCAGGTGAACCTGGATCACTGCAAAATTACCGCGCCGGTGACGGGGATTGTCATCTCGCGCAACGTGGACGTGGGGCAGACCGTGGCCGCGAGTTTACAGGCCCCAACCCTTTTTACCATCGCTCAGGACCTTACTGAGATGCAAGTGGATACTAATGTAAGCGAGGCGGACATCGGGCGGGTGGCCATCGGCCAGGAAGCGACGTTTACCGTCGATGCCTTCCCCAACCTAACCTTCCTGGGAAAGGTAACCGACATCCGCAACGCCCCTGTAACCGTTCAGAACGTGGTCACTTATGACGTCGTGATCCTGGTAAAGAACCCGGAGCTGAAGCTGAGGCCGGGAATGACGGCCAACGCCTCGATCCTGGTGGCCCAGAGTGAGAATGCCCTGAAAATCCCCAACTCGGCCTTGCGTTTCCGGCCGGATTTTGCCAGAAAGGAAGCCGAAGCCTCCCCGAAAGGGCAGGTTTCACCTTCCCCCCCTCCCCCTTCGGCAACTAGCCCGGAACAGATCTTGGAGCGTTTGAAAGCCGAGCTCAAGCTAACCCCGCAACAGGAGGCAGGCATTTTAAGCATCTTGAAGGATGCCCAGGGAGAGATTCTGGCGGCGCGAAAAGCCGGGGGTTCGGAAGAGGCCAAAAACAAGGCCAAAGAGCTCCGGGCGGCCAACCGGATCAAGATTCGTTCTTTGCTTACGGAAGAACAGAAGAAGAAATATGATCAGTTGGACCGGCGACCGGATTCCTCCCAGGGTGCGACCCCAATGTATAGGGTTTGGCTGGCCGTTCCGGAGGGGAGGCCTGTGCCGGTTGACATCACCACGGGGATATCGGATGGTTCCTATACGGAGGTGACCTCCGGTGCCCTGAAGGAGGGGCAGGAAATCATCCTTGAAGCCATGGCCGGGAACGGCAAGAGCGGAGGCTCCTCGCAGGCCCCTCAGCCCTCCATGAAAGGCTTCCGATAAACCTGTTGCGGGTTTCAGGTTTCAAGTTTCAGGTTCAAAAATGCAACCCTCCATGAATCTCCAACCGGTAATGAAGAAATCAATTGCTGTTAACTCGAAACACGAAACTATCTTATGAGTGAATTGATCCGCGTCGAGCATCTGACCAAAATCTACTACCTGGGGGAGGTGCAGGTGCCAGCCCTCAAGGGGATGGACCTGACCATTGAGCCCGGTGAGTGCGTAGCCATCATGGGGGCGTCGGGATCGGGTAAGTCTACCTTTATGAAC
>DASPRR010000465.1:0-7381 GCA_035624375.1 Thermodesulfobacteriota bacterium
GTCTGGACACTAATACCATCACCGTCAGCAAGGAAACCCTTCCCAAGGAAACGGAAATCCTGATCCTTAAGGTTTCAAGGGAAGGAGACCTTTAGAATGGGGAATGCGGATTAGAAGCGTAGGGGCGACCCAGTGGGTCGCCCCTAAGGTTTGTTACCATCTTGTTTCCATCTTGCGCACCTTTTGACTTTTGAGAGAATAAGATCAATTCTACCCATCCTCTTACCAGCACTGCTAACGAGAGAAAAAAAGGTTTTGTGAACAAAGGGAAGAAATCTGAACTTTCTTTTGAGCTCCCATTCGAATTCCCTTAAAACTTGACAAATCCGCCTAATTCCCCTAATTTTTAATGAGGCGGGATGATCCTTATTGATAGCCATTACCAACCTAGGGTATGAAATCCAATTCCTGGTTTTTAGTCATCCTCCGTTCCTTCGAACCGATCAAGACTTTCCGGGTGGAGAGGCGGTTGTTTCTCTTCCTGGGAATCGGCGGGGTCTTATTGCTCGGGCTTCTGGGATTGGGGATTTATCAGTATTATTCTCTTCACCGGGAGAACGCCCGCCTGAGGGATGAAACCCAGCAGTTGCGCCTGCAGGTTTCTAATCTGCACCAGACCTTGAGCCGGGTGGCGGCGGAAAATTTTCCACCCTTGAAGATTGATGAACTCCAGGTATTTTGGCCGCCCAAAGCCGCGGGTTTTGCGGTCCGATTCAAGCTGAGTCAGGCCAATCCTCAGGGGGCTCCCTACTTTGGTACCCTGGTCATGGTGGCCAAGAATGAAAAACTCCGCCCCCCCGCCTACCGGGTTATCCCGGAGATGCCCTTGGAGAAAGGGGTTCCCCGGGAGCCGGAAAAAGGAAAACCTTTCGAAGTAAAGGGGCAGAGATTTGTGGAAGCGCTCTTTGACAACAACCCGGAAGACGCCTTCCATGCTCTAACGGTCTTTATCTTTTCCCGGGAAGGAAAACTCATTTTGCAGAAGACCGCCGAGATTCCCAAGCGTGAGCCGGAGTCGAGGGAAGGGAGAGAAATGGAGGAATGAAACCGAAGAAAAAAAAACTGCTCGGCCGCTTCTTCTCCCCCCAGGAGCAGCCGCTTACCATACTCTGTGAAGGAATCTCGGTCGTGGGAAGCATACAATTCGGGGAAGGGGTGGTTCGCCTGGATGGAAGACTGGAGGGCAAAATATCCGGGCAGGGGACCTTGATCATCGGAGAAAAAGGCTTTCTTCAAGGTGAGCTGGAAGTTAACACCCTGATTCTCAACGGCCGGGTGGAAGGCCAGGTATCGACCACGGCAATCACCCATATCACCCCCACCGGGAGACTCTTCGGGAAAGTACAATCTTCGAGCTTAGTCATCGACCCGGGGGGGGTCCTCGATGGGGAGGGGAAGACCTTCAGAAGCGGAGGAATCGTCCCTTCTCCCGCCCAACCTTCAAATCCGACCTCCGGCCATTGATTCCTTTGGCCGAATCGCCGTATGGCAAAGGCGCCTGCCTTACCCCGGCCCAAGACCGGAGAGAAATTATTCGGCCTACCTCCACTCCCACCGAAACATCCCATCCTCTTCCCGGCAGAGAAGGCATTTCCGGTCGGCCAGCTTCCGGAGCTTGATTTCCACGAAGGAAAGGGGGAGAGAGAGACTACCGGCAAGGCGCTTGGCAAGAGGGCCGAGAGGGCCGCTTTCGGCATGAACTTCACTGCGGGGAATCATGCCCTTATCTTCGATCAAGTCTCCAGACAGCAGTTTCCAGGCAAAGTCCACTTCCACCCGCTTCTCCATATCCTCCCGGAAAGGCCCCTGGTAGGTGCCGGCGATCGTTCCCCGCTTCATCTCTTCAATATTGGCACTCAGCTTGCCGAAGAAAGATTGGGCGAAATTTTGCACTTCTCTCGCCGAGACCCCCTCGGTCTCGGTTACCGCGTGGTCGGCATCATAAAGAGACCAGTCGTCGGTAAGAATCTTGAGCCCATACTCTGCGGCCTTTTCCCGAATCTTAGTCCCGGGGAAAGGGGACAAGAGATGGAACCCGTAAGGGATTCCCAGGCTCTGGGCGAAAGAGATGGTCTCCTCCATGGTGTCGCGTGTTTCTCCCGGCAGCCCCAGAATGAAGGAGCCCAAGGGGGATATGCCCACCTCCTTGCAAAGCTCCACGGCCCGCCGGGCCTTTTCCGGAGTGGCCCGCTTGTCAGCCAGGTCCAGGATTTTCTGATTGCCGCTCTCCAGGCCGAAACAGATCATCTTGCAGCCGGCCGCTCTTAATTTTCGGAGAAGCTCTGAGTCTACCGTATCCACCCGGGCGAAGATGTACATATCCATCTTCAGGCCACGGCGAATGATTTCATCACAGATGGTAAAGACGTGACTCCTCTTGCGGGTGAAGAGGTCATCATCGATGCAGACCTCTTCGAAGCCGAGGCGGTGAGCGGCTTCGATTTCATCGACCACTTGGTAGGGGTCCCGAAAGCGCCCTCTCCTTCCAGTCATGCGATGCCCCACGCAAAAGGAGCAATCCATGGGGCAGCCCCGGCTGGAGAGGACGCTGACCGGTACGCGCATGGCCAAGTAGCGCGAGATGGGGAAAAGGGTCCGGTCGGGCATGGGAAGAACATCAAGGTCGGGGATCAATGGCCGGTTTTCGGTCTTTCGGACTTTCCCATTCTGCCGGAAGGTCAGACCCCTCACTTTTTCCAAACTCTGCCCCTTTTCGAGGGCCTGAATCAGTTCCCGCGTCGTCTCTTCGCCCTCCCCACGGACGATAACGTCCACCCCGGGATATTTCCGGAGCGTGTCTTCATCGGTGAAGGTCACGTGGGGGCCCCCCATGACGGCCACGGCACCGGGCGCTTTCTCCTTGCAGTACTGGAGGGTCTGAATGGCCAGGGGAAAGTTCATGGTCACGCTGGTGACCCCGATCACATCGGGCTGGAAGCGGGCCAAACACCGGTCAATCTTGTCCGTAGAATAACGGGTGGAGAGCAGGTCCAGAACTTCAACCTCCTTCCCCTCCTGTCTCAAGATCGTGCCCAGGGACATGAGCGCCGAGGAAGGCTTGGGGAATTCGGAGAACGGATAGGGAGGCTGGATCAGAAGGATTTTCATGTTTCTCCCTTTATGGAGCCGGGTTTAATTCAATGCGGTTGACGGAACCGAAGGAGGAAAGGGGTTTTTCGAATCCCTCTTCCTTTCCCACGACCACCAGGACGGATTTTTCCGGATGAAGGTACTCCCGGGCGGCCCGCTGCAGGTCAGCCGCGGTCACGGCGGCCACCCGTTCCTGATACTTTTTGAGATAGTCGTCGGGGAGGCCGTCGTATTCGAGCCTCATCTGCTGCCCCACAACGGCGGCCGAGGAGGAAAAAGAAAAAATGAACTGGTTGATCAGGGTGGCTTGGGCCCACTCGATTTCTTCCGCCTTGGGCGGGCTCTGTTTCATGCCTCCAATGATTTCATATAGGAGGGATATCGCCTGGTGGGTGGTTTTGGCCTGGGTCTGACAGAGGGCCCCGAAAACCCCGTATCCCACGCGGCCGCTGTAAAAGCTTCCCACATTGTAGGCCAGTCCCCGGTTGGACCGGACCTCCTGGGTCAGCCGGGAGTTGAACCCGCCCCCCCCGAGGATGAAGTTTAAAACCTTGAAGGGGAAATAATCCGGATGAATCTGGGGCAGGGACAGGTGTCCCAGGAGGATGGTCGACGAAGGTATCTCCTTGGGAGCGTAGTAAATTGACTTCTCCTCTTGGGGGGAAGGAAAATCGATGGATGGAATTTCGATGAGCGATCGGTTCCAGCTTCCGAAGGTTTTTTCGAGAAGGGGGATCATTTCCTCCTTCTTGAAATCTCCGGAGATTCCCAGGTAGAGGGTCGTGGGATGATAATACTTGCGGTGAAAGACGATCAGGTCTTCCTGTCGGATGCTCTCGATGGATTCTGCTGTGGGTATCCGGCCGCGAGGATTGCCCCGGTAGAGAGCCCGGCGGAATTCCCGGTAGGCAATCTCCTCCGGGTTGTCATTCTGCCTGCGGATGGCCTCGATCTCCGCCTTTTTGGCTAGGTCGAGCTGAGCGGAATCGAAGGCCGGCCACATGAGCAAATCGGCGAAGATGGACAGAACCTTGGGAAAATCCTGTTTCCGGGCAAAGAGTTGGCCGCTTCCCGATTCCATTTCCATGGAGAACTCGATCTCCGCCGCCAAAGTCTCCAGGGTATCGTTGATTTCCTTGAAGGGCCGGCCCTCGGCCCCTCCGTTGCGCATGACCGCGGCGGTCACCCGGGCCAGCCCACTCTTATCGGGGGGGTCCTGAATCGAGCCCGTGCGGATCAGGGCAGAGACCCGGATCAGGGGGAGTTCCGGGTCTTCCAGGAGGTAGACCACCATGCCGTTGGAGAGAATCGTGCGGTCGGCTTTGGGTGGCTGGAAAGAGAGAGGGGGAAACTTCATATCCCGGGGGTGTCTCAGGAGATCATCGTCCTGGGCGCGAGCCCCTCCGGGGATAAAAGCAAGATAGACGAAAAGGATGAGAAAAAAGATCGATATCCTGCGCTTCATACTTCCTCTGCCCCTCTGGGTCAAGGAGTTTCGGACGGTTTCACCAGGGCGGCGACGGTTCGATTTCGGGGGATGAAGTATTTTTGGGCCACCCGACGCACATCTTCCGGGGTCACTTTCTCGTAAGCCTGAATCCGATCCGTGACGTAGCGCCAAGTCCCGAAGAGAGACTGGCCGTAGGAGAGCCAGTACGCCAGGCTGGAGTTGGAATCCAGCTTACGGAGAAAGGAAGTCTGAATCTGGTTCTTTATTTTCTGCAACTCCAGGTCCGGAACCGGCTCTTTCTTCAGGCGTTCCAGTTCCTCGAGAAGTCCCTTTTCCAGTTCGGCCAAGGGGTGGGGATGGCGCGGGGTTCCGGAGAGGATGAAGAGGTTGGGATAACGCTCTCCCGGAAAGCCGTTGGAGGCCGAAGCGCTTACCGCGACCTTCTCCTCTTCCACGAGGCGGCGGTAGAGGCGGGAGGTCCGGCCGTAGCTCAGAATCCCTTCGATGATTTCACACCCGGCATCGTCCGGGTGAGGAGAGTTGGGCTTATGAAACCCCATGATCAACTCGGGGTTAGCGTCAGTCTCCACCTGGATGCGCCGCTCCCCGGCCTGTTCGGGCTCCCGGGTTTTCAGAGGAGGAGGGAGGACCTGCCGGGGGATTCTTTCGAAATACTTCTTGATCACGGGCATTGCCGCTTCCGGATTCACGTCCCCCACAATGGCTAGGGTCGTGTTGGCCGGAGAATAGAAGATGCGGAAGAAGTCCTCCGTGGCCCGCTTGTTCAGACTCTGAATGTCCGAAGCCCATCCGATGATCGGCCGGCCGTAAGGGTGGGCCATGAAGGAAGCGGCCAGGAAGTTCTCCACCATCTTTCGCTGGGGCTTGGAATCGTAGGAACGGCGGCGCTCCTCCATGACCACGTCCCGCTCCGAGTAAAATTCCCGAAGAACAGGGGCTAGCAGACGGTCCGATTCGACCCGCGCCCACAGCTCAAGCCGGTTGGAAGGGAGGCTGACCATATAAGCTGTAGTGTCCTGGCTGGTAAAAGCATTGAAACCCACGGCTCCGTTCTGAGAGTAGACCCGCTCGATTTCATCCTTCACGACCCATTTCTTATGCTCGGCCTGGAGGCTCCGGAAGGACTCTTCCAAGTATTTGAGAAAATCCTTGTCCGCCTTGTCTCCCTTGGCTTTTTCGGCTTCGAGGGAGTCGGCCACAGAATCCAGGCGGCTCAAGACTTTTTCTTCTTCGGCATAATTCCTGGTCCCCAGCGTTTGGGTCCCTTTAAAGAGCATATGCTCCAGAAGGTGAGCCGTGCCCGTCGCGCCCACGTTTTCATCCACCGCGCCCACCCGGAAGCGGATGTGGAAAGAAATGGTCGGGGACTGGTGGCGCTCCAGCATCAACACCTTCATCCCGTTTTCCAGGGTAAATTCCTTGACTCGCCCCTCCAGGGAAAAAGAAAACGCCGCCGGGGGAAGGAGGAAAAAAAGAATCAGGACCCAGGCTAAATAACTCTTGCTTCGGTACAGAAGGTTCACTTTGAACTCTCCGAATTTTTTAGAAGCAAAAGAAATATAACACAAGAAGCAGGGGGAGAAAAGGACCCACATTAATTGCGGATTGGGGAATGCGGATTGGGGATTGAAAAGAGAAAACGAGTCTATTGAAATTCCGCAATCGGAAGTCCGCAATCCTCAATCGGATCAGTCTTCCCGCACTACAAACCCGCTGAGGTTTTCCCTTCTCAGCTGATCGAAGTACCGCTTGGCTTCCTCCTCGGTGCGGAAGGCGCCCAGGCGGACGCGGTAAAAACGCTTGGTGTTGGTCTCCCAAAGGACCACCCGGACTTTGGGATGCCTCCGGGCCAACTCCTCCCGGAACCGGTAGGCATTCTCCTTCTCCAGGAAGGCGCCCACCTGGATGGCGTAGGTCCCTTCCATCGATTGGGCCGCCCCGGGGGAGAAACCCGTGGCCTCCACGAGGACCCGGGCCGTGCCCGGACCCAGCATTCCCAGCTCCTTGGCCCCGCTCCGGGAGAGGTCGATGATCCGGCCGGGGACAAAGGGCCCGCGGTCATTGACCCGAACCTCCGTTTTTTGCCCGTTATCCAGGTTGGTGACCCGCACGCGGATATTAAAGGGCAGGGTCCGATGGGCGGCGGTCATGGCGTTCATGTCGTAAACCTCGCCGTTGGCCGTCTTACGACCGTGAAAATCCTCTCCGTACCAGGAAGCGATCCCGGTTTCCCGGTACCGGATTTCCTTCCCGGGTTCATAAGGTGGGTAATGGACTTTTTTCGGGGCGCAGGCGAGGAACGCGAGAAGAAAAAAGAACCATAGAAGCTTCGGAAGTCTCAGCATGGGCCTCTCTGTTTTAAATTCTTCATTCTGCTTTCCGCTCTGCACTGGGCGGAGTGCAAGGCAGCCCTCAACCTCACTTAATACAAACGCAAAAGGTAATTTGTCTTTGCGAGAAGCGGAGCGACGAAGCATCCCCCCACCCTCTCCCTCCCCCTCGAGAGACTGTGTCGTAATTCGTCATGCCGGCAGAAGCTCGTAGAGTCGAGTCTCCGACCGGCATCCAGGATTCAAATAAATTGAATAAAACCGAACACTGGATTCCGGCTTTCGCCGGAATGACGCCCTTCCCCTTAGTTGCGACACAGCCTCCGAGGGGGGAGGGTGGGGAGGGGGGGAGATTGCCGCGCCCTTCGGGCTCCTAATGACATGTGACATTATTTAATGCGTTTGTACTAGTTCCGGGCGCTACGGTTCAGATTTTTCCCAGTTTTTTCTCCTCCCGTGTCGACAGATAGATTCCCAGCAGAACCAAAGC
>DASPRR010000126.1:0-3097 GCA_035624375.1 Thermodesulfobacteriota bacterium
GATCATCGGCCGGGCCTGGAACGAGCATTTCTGGGAGGAGAAAAGAGAACCTACCCGTTTTGACCTTGACGACCTAACCCCTAACAACCCAGCCATGATGATTCGAGCGTGCGGCCATAGCGTTTGGTTGAACTCGGCAGCCCTTGCTGAGGCCGGGATTAACCTAGACACGGTCGATCCTCCGGGGTCTCGGATTGAAAGAGACCCGGTGAGCGGAGAACCTACCGGTGTTCTGAAGGAAATGCGCCGGCACATGGAAAAATTCATTCCTTCCCCAACTTTGGAAACACGGAAAAAGGCCGCGCTGGCAGGCCAAGAGGAAGCCCTGCGTTTCGGGGTCACGGGGGTTCATTCCTGTGAAACCCTAAGGGAGTGGGAAGCCCTATCGGCGATTGAAGAGGAGGGAAAGCTCAAAATCAGGGTCCACCACACGATGCCCTATGAAGGTATGGAAGAGGGACGGTCCCGCTCCCTAAAACCCTGGCAGGGAGGGGAGCGATTGTGGTTCGGCCAGGTCAAGCTTTTTGCGGATGGTTCCTTGGGGTCCGGGACCGCTCTTCTCCATGACCCCTACGCCGACAATCCCTCGGATCGGGGGATCGCCGTTCTCACTCTGCAGGCATTAAGCAAAAGAATCCGAGAGGCTTACCGGGATGGATACAGCGTGGCCATCCATGCCATCGGAGACAAAGCACTCACCAACTCACTGAAGGCGATCGACTCGGCCAGGAAAGCGGTTCCCGGGGCGAGGAGGGATCGCGTCGAGCATGTCCAGCTTTTCCGGTCCTCGGACCTCCCTCTGTTCCGCCGCCTGGGGGTAGTTGCCTCGGTACAACCAGTGCATCTCTCTACCGATTGGCCGACGGCGGAGAAGAAGTGGGGACTCTCTCGCTGCCGGAACGGCTACGCCTGGAAATCGCTTCTTGGGGCGAAAATTCCGCTGAATTTCGGTTCTGACACGCCGGTCGAGCCCATCAATCCGCTGCTGGGTCTCCAGGCAGCGGTAACTCGGCAGGATTTGCATGGGAAACCGCCCGGGGGATGGTTCCCTGAAGAAAAAATCACCCTGGAAGAATGCATCAAGGCCTTCACCGCCCGTCCCGCCTGGTGCTCTCGGAAGGAGAGGTATCTGGGGACCATAACCCCTGGCCGCTTGGCGGACCTGACTGTCTTTTCTGAAGACCTGTTCCAGGTCCCACCGGATCAATGGTCTTCAGTAGAGGTGGAGATGACCCTCATAAACGGGGAGATCGTTTATCGAAAGTCGAAATAGAGAGGATTCTTTTTGATTCGATGGGGGGGGAAGACGATCCAATTTTCAACGGCCCGAACTCAGGCCGCGATGGCCCCGCCTCAGGTGAAACCCGATCCGGCGGTGCAGGCGTAGCAGTGGTCGGAGGTGGCGATCACCTCACCCGGTTCCGGGGGTCCGGCCATTTCCGAGATGTGCCGCTTTTGGCCTCCCAAGTACAACCCCGCGGCCAGATTAAAATCACAGTCGAATAAAACGCCCTTCCAATCCACCGACACGAGCGAACGGCACATGAGACCGCCAACGGTGCAGGGATTAAAGCCCGCGGCCAGCTTCTGCATGTACTTTCCATAATTTCCTGATTCGATGAGCCAGCGGCGAAAACGTCCCAGGGGGACGTTGGAAAAAGTATAGAGATGGTGGAAGCGGATTCCCCATCGTTCATCCAAAGCGCTTTGAAACCTCCTTTCGGCCTGGGCCTGGGGAGCCGGCAAGAAGGCCCCCACGGGATTGGAGACCAGATTCAATTCCAGCTCGGACCCGGGCCGTCCATATCCCCATTCATTCAGCCGTTTCAGGCTGGAAATGCTTTTTGGAAAAACCCCCGGTCCTCTCTGGGCCTCCGTCTGGACTGCATCCAAGGAGGGAAAAGAGGCGATGATTCCCACCCGATGGGCTTGGCAAATCTCGATCAATTCCTCCCGCTTTTCTTCGGCCAAAACGGTCAGGTTGCAGCGGAACAGGGTCTTCTTGGCCAAAGGGGCCAAACCGGCAACGATCTCGATGATTCGGGGGTGCAACTCCGGAGCCCCGCCGGTAATGTCGATGACCTCAAAGGAATTCCGCCGGGCATAGCCCGCCACTTCTTCGAAGGTTTCCCAGGACATCATCTCGGTCCGGTTGGGTCCCGCTTCCAGATGGCAGTGCCGGCAGGCCTGGTTGCAGCGAAGACCTAAGTTGATTTGCAGGGTGGTGGTCCTCCCCCGCTTCAGTTCGAGTCCGTGCCTGGCGAGAGTCGTGGAAAAAGGCTCCACGTAGCCCCCCCGATCCTGCTTTTCAAGATTTCTGTTTAAAAGGTTGCGTTCAAGGGCCATAATTTATCATTTATGAGGCGGATGCCATTCAGCCGATTCAGAACGGAAACCCGAAACCCCTGCCTTTCTATGGAAAACGTTGCCAGACCCATCACATGGAGATTTTCTTGGCGGCATTCCTCATTTGAATTCCGTGAACCAGGGAGGCCCCTCCGCGGATGGCCACCGAAACATGGACTGCTTCGGTCATTTCCTTTAGGTTTGAGCCCTTTTCCAGGCATGCCTGGGTGTAAGCATCGATGCAGTAGGGGCATTGAACGGCATGGGCCACAGCCAAGGCGATCAGCGCCTTTTCCCTTTCCGAGAGAGCTCCCTCGGCGAAGACTGCCCCATAGTAGTCGAAGAATTTCTTGGCAAGTTCGGGAGCCTCTTCACCGATTTCCGGAAACTTGGGAAGGTCCAAGGGATCGTAATAGGGTTCGCTCATAGTCCTTCCTTTCGCGGAATAAAGGATCGATTTCTTGAGGGATCACATTTATTATTTCATCTTTTATAGAGTTGTCAAAGGGTAATACCAAATGAATCCGAGGAATCGGTGTTTATCCACGTTCATCGGAATTCCATAAGGCTTTGGAGGGAGGTTAGGTGCGGCTTTCCGGGCCGCTCTCTACCGCTGTTCCGTACCGTTTCTTGAACCACCCGGGAATCAGAGAGACGAGGACAAAGAAAATTGCAGCGATGGCCAGGTACAGAATGGTTCTCTTCAAAGCCTCGGGCTGTCCCCCGGAGAGGATCACCTCGCGGGCCGAGC
>DASPRR010000507.1:0-3941 GCA_035624375.1 Thermodesulfobacteriota bacterium
GCTTGACCGTTTTGACGATGGCGTCGCGGCCGGGCCCCAGGTAGTTGCGAGGGTCGAATTCCGAAGGTTTGGTGGCAAAGACCTCACGGATCTTGGCGGTGAGAGCCAGGCGCAGGTCGGTGTCGATGTTGACCTTGCAGACTCCGTATTTGGTCACCGCCAGGTTGATCTGATCCTCCGGCACGCCCCTGGCGTTGGGCATATTCCCGCCGTATTTGTTGATCAGGTCCACATACTCCTGGGGCACGCTGGAGGAGCCGTGCATGACCAGGGGAAGGCCCGGGCAGGTCTTCATGATCTGTTCGATCCGGCCGATGGCCAGTTTGGCTTCGTGCTTGAATTTGTAGGCTCCGTGGCTGGTTCCGATGGCGATGGCCAGGCTGTCCACGCCGGTCTGCTTCCAGAAGTCGGCGGCCTGTTTCGGGTCGGTCAGGAATTTTCCCAGGTTTTTTTCGTACTCTTCGGCGCTGAGCCCCACGACGTGCTCTTCGATTCCTCCGAGCATCCCCAATTCGGCCTCCACCACCACGCCCTTCTGATGCCCCGCCCTGGCGGCGGCGGCGCTCAGCTTCACATTCTCCTCGAAGGGGGAGTGAGACCCGTCGATCATCACGCTGGTGAAGCCGTCCTTGATGCAGGCATCCACCAGGTCCACCGTGTCGCCGTGGTCCAGGTGGATGACAATGGGGAGGTCCGGGTTTTCCTCCACCGCCGCGTCGATGATGTGTTTCAGGAACCGCATGTTGGCATATTTCCGGGCCCCTTTGGAGATCTGCAGGATCAGGGGGGCTTTTTCCGCCGCGCAGGCGGTGATGATCCCCTGGGTGATCTCCATGTTGTTCACGTTGAAGGCCCCGACGGCAAATCCGCCGTCATAGGCCAAGTCGAACATGGGTTTGGTGGTCATGAGAGGCATAGAAGGACTCCTTGGGGTGGAATTAGGACAATTCTAGCTCAGTATAGTGCGGTGGGGGAAAAAAGTCAAAAAAGGGGAGGGCCATCATAGTTTGAGGAGATAAGGAACGAAGAGATGAGGGAAATGAAAAAGGCTGGGTCGATGATGGGATGGGGAGATTAGAGGAGGCGCGCGGTGAAAGTCTTTTCGGTTGATAGCCAAGAGTGGATATGCTAATAAAAATTATTTGGAATTTGGCCAGAGCATTGAGAGAAGGTGAATTTATGGATATAGAAAAAAGAAAGATTCCGACCGGTCCTCCACCCCTTAAAGGGACCCGGGTCATCGATTTAACGAGGATCATCGCCGGCCCTTACTGTGCCATGGTCCTGGGGGATTTGGGAGCGGAGGTCATCAAGGTCGAACAGCCCAAAATCGGGGACGAGAGCCGCGCCTGGGGCCCGCCCTGGGTGAAGGAGGTCAGCGCTTATTTCATCGCCATCAACCGAAACAAGAAGAGCCTTACCCTGAATTTCAAGCATCCCCAGGGGGTTGAAATCTTCAAAAACCTCGTCCGGCATTCCGACGTTCTCCTGGAGAATTTTCGTCCTGGCACCATGGATGAACTGGGAATTGGGTATGAGGTTCTGCGGGAAATCAACCCCAAGCTGATCTATTGCGACATGACCGGATACGGCACGGAGGGCCCTTACCGGGACAAGCCGGGGGTCGATGTGATTGTCTCAGCCATCGGGGGTCTCATGTCCATCACCGGCCCGCCAGAGGGCGAGCCGGTGAAGGTCGGGGTCCCGCTTACGGACGTTCTGACGGGATTGTATTCTTTCGGAGCTGTATCTTCGGCTCTTTATCAACGGGAGCATACGGGAAAAGGCCAGAGAATCTCCATCAACCTTTTGGCCATGCAGCTGGCCACGCTCATCAACATCGGGTCCAACTACCTGGTGGGGGAAGTGATCCCCCGCCGCTGGGGGAGCGCCCATCCCAACATCGTCCCCTATGAAGCCCACCGGGCGAAGGACGCCTACCTTATCTTCGGGGTGGTCAACGAGAGGATGTGGAAGTCCTTCTGCACCCTCCTGGGAATGGAAGAGATGAAGGACGACCCCCGGTTTGCGGAGAATGCCGCCCGGATAAAAAACCGGCCCGCCCTGATGGAAATCATCGACCGCAAACTGGCCGAAAAGACCGTGGACGAATGGGTTCCCCTCTTCGACCGGGCAGGGATTCCCTGCGGACCCATCAACACCTTCGACCGGGTTTTCAGCGACCCTCAGGTCCAACACCTGGGGCTCGTGCAGGAGGTGGATCATCCTCACTACGGAAAGGTAAAGATAGTGGGTCCTCCGGCCACCTTTTCCGAGAGCGCGGTGGGAATCCAATGCCCCCCGCCCCTGCTGGGAGAACACAACCAGGAAATATTGACCCGCCTTCTGGGATACTCGGAAGATCAAGCCCAGACATTCAAAGATCAGGGGGTCATTTAACCCCCGCCTTTCCCGTCCGGTTGCCGGACGGCCCGTGGGGACACGATGCCTGGTGCCCTCACTGCAGTTTTATATACTGTCTTTTCTCCCGCAAAATACTGTGTTTCCCTCATTCCAAAGACCACTCATTCCAAAAGAGAATTAAGTCATCGGGACCGGTTCTTCTCAACCTTCGATTTCCGTGGGTAAAACCGAAGGAGGGGGAGTGACTGGGTGCGATTCCTTCTGAGCCCTGCCTCAGGAATGGGGGCGCGGGCTGCACAAAAGGCCTCCTATGATCTACACGTTTAAATATTTTTCTCTCTTCCTCGTGGTTATTTTTCTGGCAGGCGCTTGCACGAAGGTAGGGCCGAACTTCGCTCGCCCCGAGACTGAAGTCTCTTTGAGATGGATGGAGGCGGAAGACAAAAGATTAATCCATGACCCGGCGGACTACCGCAACTGGTGGCGGGTATTCAATGATCCGGTCCTGAACGGGCTCATCGAAAGGGCGTACCGGGATAACCTCTCCCTCCGGATTGCCGGCGTGCGGGTGTTGGAGGCCCGGGCCCAACTGGGCATCGCGGTGGGAGAGTTCTACCCCCAGACGCAGCAGGTGTCAGGCTCTCTTCAGTACAACCGGGTCAGCGAGCGGTCTGTCGCAGGCCTCGCCTTATCGCAGTTCAACTACGCCCAGGGCCAAATCGGAGTGGGCGCCAGCTGGGAACTCGACTTCTGGGGGAAGTTCCGGCGGGCGATCGAGTCGGCCAATGCGGCCTGGCTGGCAACGGTCGCCGACTACGACAGCGTCCTGGTGAGCCTTACGGCGGACGTGGCCAATACCTACGTTCTGATCCGGACGCTGGAAAAGCGGACCGAAATTGCCAGGGAGAACGTGGAAGCCCAGAAAGAAGCGCTGAAAATCGCCGAGGCCCGGTTTGAACATGGGACCACCTCGAGGCTGGATGTGGAACAAGCCCGGACAGTTCTCAACAACACCCTGGCTTCCATCCCGGCCCTGGAAAGCCAGCTGCAGCAGGCCAAGAACGCCCTCTGCCTGTTGCTCGGGTTGCCACCCAGCGATCTAAGCGAGCTGCTGGCCAGGGAGAAGGGTATCCCCATCTCCCCGCTCCAAGTGGCGGTCGGTATCCCGGCCGATCTGCTTCGCCGGCGTCCGGATATCCGCAGCGCCGAGCGGCAAGCCGAGGCCCAAAGCGCCCTGATCGGCGTGTCCAAAGCGGACCTCTACCCGGCCTTTTCCCTCAGCGGCTTTTTCGGCTTTCTCTCGACCAATGTGGGGAATTTCAGCCTCGGCGACATCTTTCAATGGAAGAGCCGCACCTTCCAGATCGGGCCTTCCGTCCAGTGGAACTTCCTCAATTATGGCCAGATCACGAACAACGTCCGGGTGCAAGATGCCCGGCTGGAGCAGCTGCTGATCGCCTACCAGAATGCAGTTCTCAAAGCCCAGCAGGAAGTTGAGGATGCCCTGGTGGCTTTTCTGCGGGCCCAGGAACGGGCCGAGTTCCTTGCCTGGAGCACAGCCTCCGCCAAGAACTCTT
>DASPRR010000510.1:0-9685 GCA_035624375.1 Thermodesulfobacteriota bacterium
AAGAGTTCGGAAACCGCCTGTCATTCTGGGGAGGGATCGACACCCATCGGGTCTTGCCATTCGGGACCCCGGGCGAAGTACGCCGAGAAGTCAGAAAAATGATCGATTGCCTGGGGAAGGGCGGAGGATACCTTTTAGCGAGCGTCCACAACATCCAGGCCGAGGTTCCCCCCGAGAACATCGCGGCCATGTTCGACGAAGCAAGAGAATACGGGAGATACCAGCATTAGGTTAAAGGTTTGAGGCCCAAAGCCGGGGGCGGCCGGAGAGCGGAAAATCAGCCCAGGATCCTGGAGCTGGCACTCCGAAAGTTGTTTTTATTCCGCCGCCAGCTTCACCCTCTTCCCCTCGATCTCCAGGGTCGTTTTGCAGTAGGTGCTTTTCCGGATAATCTTCCCATCTTTGAAATGCATCACATCCAAACCCCTTCTCTTCTCCCGTTTTCCCTGGTATCCTTTCTCAATCGACGGCCAGTCCAGGGTCCATTCGTAGAGGACTTTTTGGGTTTCCCCGTCCACGAAGGTGTCTTCACCGATAAAACGGAAATTGCCGTGGTTTTTGAACCACCCTTCCCAGGCTTTGCGCAGCGCTTCCTTTCCTTCGGCCCTGCCGCCGGTCCAGTTTTCAAAAACAATATTCTCATGGAAGAGCGCCATGACCCCATCGAGGTCATGGTCATCCCAGGCCCGATTCCACTGGGCCAGGGCTTTCAGGATCTCGTTTCTCGATAGCATGGAAAGAGCCTCCTTCCTCCTGTCAAGGTGACATGACTTGCGAATTTCATTATAATCAAAAAAGAGAGGTTATGAAAGGCCCGCAACCCGGCCCAAGGAGACATCATGGCTTCTTCCCAAAAAATCCTGACGAACCTGAAGAAACTGGTCGAGCAATCTCCTGCCGACCAGACCGAAGCCCTGCTGATGACCGAGGACTCATCCCTTACGCGCTTCACCCCTGCATCGGTTCATCAGCACGTGGCCGAGCGCAATCAGACCGTGATTCTGAGGGTCGTTTTGGGAAAAAAGGTCGCTGTGGTGACCACGAATCTTCTTTCGCCTTCTTCTTTAAGAACCGCGCTGGATAAAGCGGTGTCCTTGGCCCGGTCCTTACCCGCGAATCCGGACTTTCGATCTCTTCCTCAGGCCAGGCCGATCCCCGAAGTCAATACCTTCTTTGAGAGCATCCGCCGACTCACTCCCGGGAAGAAAATAAAGGCCATCCAGGAGATCATGGGCCTGGTGAAAGAAAAAGGGGCCTCCGTTTCAGGAGCTTTCTCTCATGGGACCGTGGAGGTAGCCGTCCTTAACTCCCTGGGGGTTGAGGCCTTTCAGCAATACTCCGACTTCTCTCTCCATTTGATCGCTCAAAATAACCATAGCTCGGGGTATGCGAGCTTTGTCTCCCGGGACCCTGATAGACTGGAGATAGAATCCCTTGCCCGATCTGCGGTCTCCAAAATATCCATGGAAAGACCCGTCGAAATTTCGCCGGGGGAGTACGAAGTGATCCTGGAACCCGATGCAGCCCATGAATTTTTGTCCTTTATGGGATTCCTGGGGTTTCACGCCCTGGCGGTCCAGGAAGGACGTTCATTTCTGGGCAACCATTTTGGAGAAAAGCTCCTGGATGAGAGAGTCACCATCTATGACGACGGCCTAGATCCTCACGGGCTTCAGGTCCCCTTCGATTTCGAAGGGGTGCCCAAGCAGAAGGTGTTGTTTTTCGACAAGGGGGTGGCCCGGAACGTCACCTATGATTCTTTAACCGCGGGCCGTGAGAAGAAGGAATCCACCGGACATGCCCTGACGCCGCCCAACACGGAAGGTCCCATTCCGGTGAATCTTTTTATGGAAGGGGGCCATTCCAGCCTCGAAGGAATGATCCGAAGCATCCGAAGGGGAATTTACGTGACCCGTTTTCATTACACCAACGTGGTGGAACCCATGAAAGCAGTGATTACCGGCATGACCCGGGATGGAACCTTCTGGATCGAGGACGGGGAGGTCCGCAATCCCGTCAAGAACCTGCGTTTCACCGAATCCATTTTGAAAGCCCTCTCGCAGGTAAAAGCCATTTCCCGCGAAAGGAAAATCTGCACCTCCGGGGCGGTGTACGGCCGGAGGTTCGTGACCGGAACCGTCGCTCCTGCGCTGCAAATCGATGGGTTCTATTTCTCCGGAGTATCTTCCTTGTAAGAGCAAGGACGAAAACTTATTTCTCTCGCAGAGCCCGCAGGGATCGGAAAGAGATATTTTTTGGTTTTTCATTTTGGGCATTTTCAAAGGAGTTTTCGATGAAGGGTCTCATCTACCACCTCCTCGACATGGCAAAGGTGAGGAAGGCGACCTATGCCGACATCCGGATCGTTCATCGGCAGATGGAGGAGATTTCGGTCAAAAACGGGAAAGTCGATGCCGTGAACCAGAATGAAGATCAAGGGTTCGGGGTCCGGGTTCTGTTCCAGGGGGTCTGGGGTTTTGCCGCCAGCTCAATAATCAACAAGGCGGAGATGGAAAAAACCCTGGCCCGGGCCTGGAGGATCGCTCAGGTAAGTTCGAGGGTTAAAGAAAAGGACGTTCTGTTTTCCCGGCAGGCAGCGATCATGGAAAATTATCGGACCCCCGCGTCCATCGACCCCTTTTCCATCTCCCCGGACCGGATTATCGACCTCCTCCTTGAATCGGAGAAAATCCTCCGCCGGAATCCTAAGGTGAAGGTCTCCGAAGCCTTCATGGGAGCTTACAAGACTGAAAAAACCTTCGCCTCGACCGAGGGGTCTTTCATAGAGCAGGAGATTGTGGAGTGCGGGGCTGGAATCTCGGCCACAGCCATCGAAGGATCGGAAGTGCAGGTCCGTTCCTATCCCAACTCCTTTCGCGGGAACTTTGCCACCCGCGGATATGAATGGATCGAGGGATTGAAGATAAAGGATCATGCCGAGAGGATTGCCGAAGAGGCGGTGCAACTCCTCTCCGCTAAACCCTGCCCTTCCGGGACCACGACCCTCATCCTGGAGGGGTCCCAGCTTGCCCTTCAGGTCCATGAATCCATCGGCCACCCCATAGAGCTGGACCGAATCTTGGGAACCGAGGCCAGCTATGCAGGGACAAGCTTCTTGAGTCTGGACAAAGTCGGTAAATTTCCGTACGCATCCGAGGTAGTGAACGTTACCGCCGATGCCACCATTCCGGGCGGATTGGGAACCTTCGGTTTTGACGACGAAGGAATCAGGGCCCAAAGAGTGCCCATCCTCTCCCATGGGGTGTTGTCCAACGTCCTTACCTCCCGGGAAACCGCCCCCCTCCTGAAGAAAGAAAGCAATGGCACCATGCGCGCCGACGGATGGAACCGGATTCCACTCATCCGGATGACCAACATCAACCTGGAGCCCGGCGAGTGGACGCTGGAGGGGATGATCGCCGACACGGATGAAGGTCTGTTCCTGAGCACCAACCGCAGCTGGTCCATCGATGATAAGCGGATCAATTTTCAATTCGGCACTGAGATTGGATGGGAGATCAAGAAGGGAAAGCTGGGAGATATGGTTAAGAACCCCACCTACACGGGGATCACTCCCCAATTTTGGAACTCCTGCGACGCCGTGGCCAACCGGGACTACTGGCTGCTCTGGGGAACGCCCAACTGCGGCAAAGGAGAGCCCGGCCAGGTAGCTCACGTGGGCCATGGGACCGCACCGGCCAGGTTCAGGAACGTTCGGGTGGGTCTAATGAAATAAGTTTTTCCGCCACTTGCTGGGGAATCAGGGGGCATCTTCCCGGGCGGCCCACCCGACTCATTTTTGCTTGACAAGATATTAATTTCTGATATTCATGGACAAAAAGGGATACTGATTTTCCCTCTTTCTCCCTAAAAACTCTGAAGGATATCGGGGTGTTTTCCACCTGCGAACGCCTTGGGGCGCTGGAGAAAAGGAAATCTTCTGTTTCTGATCCGGTAATAACTAATGACGGCGGGAGTGAGCGATGAAACTACCATTGGATGGAGTCAGGGTCCTGGAGATGGGACACACGGTGATGGGCCCGACCTGCGGACTGGTTCTGGCAGATATGGGCGCCGAGGTGATCAAGATCGAACGGGCCCCCAAGGGAGACGATACCCGAAGACTCATAGGCTTTGGGCAGGGTTTCTTTCTCTATTTCAACCGAAATAAGAAGAGTCTCGCCGTGGACTTGAAATCGGAGAAAGGAGCGGGGCTGGTCAAGAGGCTTGCAACTTCCTCGGATGTATTCATCGAAAATTTCGGGCCCGGGGCGGTGGACCGGCTGGGACTTGGGTATGAAGACTTGTCCAAGGTGAACCCTCGCCTGATCTATTGTTCGCTGAAAGGATTTCTGCCCGGCCCTTACGAGCACCGCCCGGCCCTAGACGAAGTGGTCCAAATGATGGGCGGGCTCGCCTACATGACTGGGCCCCTTGGCCGTCCCCTCCGCGCGGGGTCTTCGGTCGTGGATATCATGGGAGGAAGCTACGGGGTCATCGGGATCTTAACCGCTCTCTATGAGCGGGAGAAGACCGGCAGGGGCCAGTTTGTGATCGCTTCCCTGTATGAATCCACCGCTTTCCTGATGGGCCAGCACATGGCGCTTTCGGCCGTCTCCGGGAAACCGGTCCCGCCCATGCCCAGTCGTGTCTCCACCTGGGGCATCTATGACATCTTCAAGACCCAAGACGGGGAGATTTTCATTGGGATCACCAGCGACAAACAGTGGAAAGCTTTCGGTGAGGCCTTCACCTGTCCTGATCTGGCCAGTGACCCCAGGGTCCAGACGAACAACGACCGAATTCTCCAGCGCGGCTGGCTGATTCCGGAACTACAAAAGGTTTTCGGAAGTAAATCCAAGGAAGAAATCATCCGGGTCTGCGAGAAGGCGGGAATCCCCTTTGCCCCCATCGCCCACCCCGAAGACCTCTTCGAAGATCCCCAGTTGAACGAGGGCGGAGGCCTCGTGGAGGTTCCCCTGCCCCAGGGGGGCCGAACCAAACTTCCTCGGATTCCAGTACGAGTCGGTTCCCACGAATTCGGGCTGCGCTCCAGCGCTCCCTCCATCGGAGAGGGGGCCCGGGAGATCCTGAAGGCCGCCGGCATTTCCGATCAAGAGGTCGAGCAACTGAAAAAAGAAGGCATCGTCGCTTTTTGAAAACAATCTCGGGCAAGATTCTCTTTCGCCCTCGATGATCTGGAAGCGGCTATTACCATTCGTCATGCCCACGGGGGCAGGTATTCAGAGAGATTACCTTATTGACAAACCACTCCTGTGAGGCCACTCTGGAAGACACTGGATTGCATCTTCCTGATGTCACGGGGAGAGGTTCTGCGGGCAGGATGGCTTTCCTATCTCTTTGCCAAACGGTCTCTTTGGAAAAAAGGCGAAGGAGGGGTAGGGTTTCAGCTTGAAAGGAGGCAGGAAATGATCACGGGAAAGGAATTCCGGGAGAGACTTGCCAAACTCACACCCAACGTCTACATGGGAGGAAAGCCGGTGGACCGGTTCGATCCCCGGCTTGTGGGGGGGATGAATGTCATGGCTGCGACCTACGACTTCGCCCATGACCCGGAGTTTCAAGGAGTTGGTGTGGCCACATCGCACCTGACCGGCGAGAAAATCAACCGGTATTGCCACATCCACCAGAATACGGAAGACCTGATCAACAAGCAGAAGATGACCCGCCTGTACAGCCAGGAGGTGGGGGGCTGCATCCAGCGCTGCATGGGCATCGACGCGCTCAACGGCATCTCCATCGTTTCCCACGAGGCGGACCATCAATATGGCACCCGCTATTATCGGAATTTCGTCGAGTTCATGAAAAAGGTGCAGAAGGAAGACCTTTCCCTCAACTGCGCCCAGACCGATGTCAAGGGCAACCGCCCCTGGAGGCCGCACCAACAGAAAGACCCCGACCTTTACCTGCGGGTGGTGGAAAAGAAGTCGGACGGGATCATCGTGAACGGGGCTAAGGCCCACAATTCATGCTCCGTGTACGTTGACGAAATCGTGGCCATTCCCACCCGGTCCCTGACTCCCGAAGAAAAAGACTGGGCCGTGGCTTTTTCCATCCCCTCCGACTGGGAGGGAGTCACCATCATCAATGCCTCCTACTCTCCGGGTAAGCGAAAGAGACTCGACTGCCCCTACGTGAATTTTGGGGCCAGCCATTCCATTACTGTCTTCGATCATGTTTTCGTTCCCTGGGAACGGGTTTTCCTTTGCGGAGAGACCGAGCTGGCCGGGAAGCTGGCCCTGCTCTTCGCCCTGTACCACCGGCACAGTTATACCGGCTGCAAGGCCGCCCTTTCAGAGATTTTCACTGGGGCGACGGCCTTGGCGGCGGAGTATAACGGGATCGACAAAGCCCAGCACGTGCGGCACAAGCTGGCGGAGATGATCCAGATCGTGGACCTCATCTATTCTTCAGGGATTGCCGCCGCCGTCCATTCGGTCAAGACCCCTTCTGGAACCTACGTTCCCGATTCGAACTTCTGCAACGCGGGGCGGATGCTGGCCGGGGAAAATATCTACGACGAGTATGAATCCCTGGCGGCCATTGCCGGCGGGCTGGTGGCCACCCTTCCTTCCGAAGACGATTTCTACAATGAGAAGACCGGTCCCTACCTGGAAAAGTACATCATGCGTGACCCGAATATCTCGGCCGAGCACCAGCATCGGGCCTTCCGCCTTTTCCAGGACATGATGGCTTCGGCCTGGGGCGGGCATAAGCTCGTCGACGCCCTTCACGGGGGCGGGTCGCCGGTCATCGAAAAAGTGGCCATTTATCGGGACCACAACATCGAGCGGTCGAAGAACATCGCCAAAAAGCTCGCGGGAATCCCCTACGATGGCTCCACGAAGAAATTGGAGCGCAAATTTCCCTGGCTGACTTGAATGAAGCTCATAGGATAGAGAGCCCATCTGGGATGAACCTATTCAAAGGAGAGATCAGGGTAAAGGACATCTAAGCGGTCCTGTCTTTTGACGACCACCCCGTGGTAATCAAGCCTACCGGAAATGGATCGCCGAAGCCCTGGAGCATGGAGTAGCTGGCATTAAGGCGGAGAAAAGATGATTTCCGCCCCCTACTATTCAGCCTGGACTTTTCTTTCGTTCCCCCTGTCCGGGAGACCATCCGGTACTGTTTTTTTTAATAGACCCACGCCCAAACGGAAATGGTCCTAGCCGAAGCAGATATTTTTTTCCAACCTTGGGAAAGCGCCACTTACTCGATTTTTACGAAAATTCTTTTGATAAATTTGTGTAAAGAATTAAAAAAATTAAATAAATCGTAATTTTTTACAATGCCATGCAAGTATGCAAATACCCTTATTTTCATTGTGCATTTTCCAGAGAAGAAGCCATTATTCCAAAAATCGTTAATTCTATTTACGTATTTCTGGCCCAACGACGGAATAATTTTTTTATAACCAATTAATATTATTATTATTTTATAAATTTCTTGAAAGGAATGAGAATTGCTGAGAAAATTCAACAGCACGTTCTACTTGAATATTCTTTCCGGTAGTGGTTTGGAGGGCGAGAGGGTACTAAATAGAATTCTATTCTTAAATTCTTCCAGGGTCCCAAAAATTCCCCTTAAGGAATTAGTATATTTGATATTTTTTGGCCAGCCGTTCATGGTCGGAAATAGGAAGTAAAGTAGGATCCCTGGAAACAGCGGCCGGATGATATTGGCCGGATGACCGGAGATGTTACCATCGGGCCTGGGAGGTCCTGGAAATCCCATGTACAATGAATTTTTTGGTTTCTCGGAAGAACCATTTAGGCTTACTCCTGATCCCAGTTTCTTTTTCACGGGCATGAGCCATGGGGAGGCTCTGTCCTCTTTGAGGTCCGGGATCAAGGAAAAGAAAGGCATTATTACCATTACGGGCGATGTGGGAACGGGGAAGACCACGCTCATCTACGCCCTGTTGAAAGACCTGAGCGACAATATAAAAACCGCCTTTATCTCTAATCCTCGGCTGCCCTTTAAACAACTGTTGAAAGCCGTTCTTTGGGATTTGAAGGTGCCGGTCATAGGGAACAGCACCTTTAGTCTTTTGCACAAATTCGACCTCTATCTCCAGGAGAGATCAGCCGACCATGAGAATGTGGTAATTATCATTGATGAAGCTCAGAACTTGAGCGGCAAAGTATTGGAGGACCTGGACAGGCTTTTCCAGAAGGAGAGTCCTGGGGCAAACCTCCTCCTGACTCTTCTCGTCGGGCAACTGGAGCTGGAGGCTAACCTGGATTCTCAGGAACTGCGGCAGCTCAAGCAGAGAATCACCCTCCAGCGAAGGCTAAGCCCATTAAATTGGGAAGAATCCAAGGCCTACATCGACCACCGCCTGAAAATTGTCGGGAGCAGCATTTCCAAGGTCTTTACTCCGGAGGCGGTTGATTTGATCTGTGAATTTGCCAAGGGAATTCCCCGGTTGGTCAATAAGGTTTGCGACCAGGCCCTTTTTGCGGGGTACAGTTCCTCCATCCAAAGAATCGATGCGATGATTGCCAAAGCGGTCATCCGTGAGGAAGAGAATACTACCCAAGAAGAACCTCTTGAGGAAAGAGAAACAACGGTCGAGAAAGACTCTTTCGGGATGATAAACTATTCTATGCCTCAGGAGCCAGTTAGGTTTTTGGAGGAGGATTTTTTAGGGTTACGGGGGGAGAGCATGAAGAAGAAGGATACCATGGGTGTGGATCGAGACCGAAAAGGATCAGAGCCCCAGCCTACCTCGGAGCCAAAGGAGAAAGCCTACTGGTTGTATAGCGGAAGTTTTCTGGGGCTCTACAAATCTCTCAAAGAGAAATATATCGACCTCGAAGTTGCTAAAAACCAATTGCAGAAAGAGCGTACGGAACTGGCAGCCCAAATCGCAAAAAAAGAATCTGAGTTAAAGGAAGTCCAGGAATCTTTAAAGGTTGAAGGAGAAAAAAGAAGGCATGCAGAAGAAATTCTGGGGCCCATGGAGGAACGGGTTCGGTTTTTATCCTCCGACTTTCTTGATCTTCAGGAAAAAGACAAGAAGTTCATTGCCCGGGACCTCCTCGACGTTATTACGAGCCTAATCCTTTCCCTAAAGGGCGGTGCAGAAGATATTCTCCATATTATGAAGGGAGAATCGAATGCCGCGTTATTCAACTTCGAGCAAATCCTTCACAACCTCCAAAATGGGATTCAAAAGACAGAGGAAATCCTGGCGTGGCTATATCCCCCCACCTTGGATGAATCCGGAATATTGTCCACGATTGATTGGTATTGCCGTAAATTCCAGAAATATCATACCCAATTTCAAATTTCACAAGAAATTGATATCCAAGAAGATGAAATCAGTGCTCCTTTAAAAAAACAGGTATTTAGAATCTTGCAGGAAACTCTGGATATTCTTGCCGAGTATGGTCGAGGCGACCGGATCGGCGTTTCAGTAATAAAAAAGGATGAAAAGGTCCATTTAACGGTAGAAGAAAATGGGCAGGGCTTCGACCTTCATAAGCTGTTTTCCAATTCAAAAGGAATCCGGCTCACGCGCATCAAACAACGCACCGAGCTCTCTGGCGGGTCATTTTCCATTGAATCTGCGGAAGCAGTCGGGACTGTTATTCGGTCATCCTGGTCGATATGACTCCTTAAACGGATGGGAATTTTCCTTGCATTCATTTTTTTT
>DASPRR010000515.1:0-2421 GCA_035624375.1 Thermodesulfobacteriota bacterium
CTTCAGCGAATACCAGGTGAACGTCCTGGTGGACAATTCGGAGACCAAGGGGGCGCCGGTCATCATCGAGACCTCCCCCACCTACCGTAACCTCTTCGGGACCATCGAGCGGAATGTGGACCGGATGGGAGGGATGTGGAAGACGGACTTTACAAAGATCAAGAGCGGCTCCTTCCTCCGGGCCAACGGGGGGTACCTGGTCCTCAACGCTCTGGATGTTTTCATCGAGCCCGGGGTCTGGATCGCCCTGAAGCGGACCCTGCGCAATCGCTCCATGGAGATGCAGTCCTTCGACCCCTTCTACCTCTTCGCCAGCTCGGCCCTCAAACCGGAGCCCATCGAGGCCAGGGTCAAAGTGGTCATGATCGGCGATGCCTATATTTACGAGACCCTCTACTACATGGATGAGGACTTCAAGAAGATCTTCAAAATCAAAGCCGACTTCGACACGGTGATGAACCGAAACGAGGATTCCCAGTTCCAGTACTCCACCTTCATCCGCAAGATCTGCCAGGACGAAACCCTCCTCCCCTTCGACCGAACCGGGGTGGCCGCGGTCATCGAATATGGGGTGCGGCTGGCGGGTCGGCAGAAGAAACTTTCAACCGAATTCCACCGAATCACCGACGTCCTGCGGGAGGCCAACTATTGGGCCAAGAAGGACGGCAGCGAGCAAGTGACGGAAAAACACGTGGATCAGGCTATTGCTGAGAGGATCGATCGTTTGAGCATGATTGAGGACAAAATCCAGGAGATGATCGACGAAGGAATCATCCTGATCGATTCCGAGGGAGCCAAGGTGGGACAGGTGAACGGCCTCTCGGTTTTCGACATGGGGGAATACGCCTTCGGCAAGCCTTCTCGGATCACGGCCAAGACCTCCATGGGCAAGGCGGGGATCATCAACATCGAAAGGGAAGCCGACCTTTCCGGGAGGACCCACAACAAGGGGGTGCTGATCCTGGGGGGATACCTGCGGGGAAAGTACGCTCAGGATAAGCCCCTGACCCTTACCGCCAGCCTGGCCTTCGAGCAGTCTTACAGCGGGGTGGATGGGGACAGCGCATCCTCCACGGAAGTCTATGCCATCATCTCCAGCCTGGCCAATTTACCCTTGCGTCAGGATGTGGCCATCACTGGGTCGGTTAATCAGAATGGCGAAATTCAGCCCATCGGCGGGGTGAACCAAAAGATCGAGGGGTTCTTCGATGTCTGCAGGTCCCGCGGTTTGACCGGGAAGCAGGGAGTCATCATTCCCCGCCAGAACGTGGGCGACCTGATGTTGCGCAAGGACGTCGTGGCGGCGGTGCAGGAAGGGAAGTTTCATGTCTACCCGGTTGAGACCATCGACCGGGGGATTGAAATTCTGACCGATATGCCCGCCGGGGAAAAGAACCCCGATGGGACTTATCCTCCAGGGACGGTGAACGGCCTCGTGGATCAGAGGCTGCGCGACCTGGCCAAGAAGATGAAGGAGTTTGAGGGGGGAGAGGAGAAAAAATAGCGTTCAGCCATGAGCGTTCAGCAAAAGCTTTTGGAATCAAATACTGACCGTTGAAGGCTGGCCGTTTGATAACATCGTCCGGGCGCGGGGCATCGCGCCCACGCTGATCGAAAGGTGGGAATATGAGCGATCCGATAGATGACCTGAAAGAAAAAACTCAGAAAACGGCGGAGCTGTATTTTAAAGGCGTTACCGGGGAACGCCCTTTTGAAGTGTGGCGGTCTTTTGACAAGGAACTGGCCCGGGAGATTTCTCTGTTCTATACGGGGAAGCTCTATGCCCGGGAGAAGATCCCCCACAAAACCCGGCAACTGGTAACTGTGGCTGCCCTGACCGTGCTGGAGAGGACGGAGGAGCTGAAAATGCACCTCCACGGGGCGATAAACGTGGGCTGCACGCCCCAGGAAGTTGCCGAGGTCATCTTTCAGATGGCTACTTACGGGGGCGTACCGGTGATGAACTCGGCCCTGAAGGCCTTCCGGGAAGTGCTAAAGGAGAAGGAGCTGTGGCCGTTGAAATAGACGAATGAAGTTGGAGGTTAGAGGTTGGAGGGTAGAGGCAAAGACTCCATCTATACAGGACGGTATTTCCGCCCATAATTCTCCATGGCCGCCTTTTACTATTTGGCGATATCCTTTCCCACCTCGGTGAACGTCTGATCCAGGATTCTCACCAGCTCGTCGATCTGCTCCTTGCTGATGATGAGAGGCGGGGCCAGGAGAATGTGGTCTCCCCGGATTCCATCCGCGCCACCCCCGCCAGGGTAGGTGATCAGCCCTTTTTCAAAAGCCCCGCTCCCGATGAGGCCGTTGAGCTTTAACTTGGGGTCGAAGGGTTCCTTGGTCCTTTTATCCTTTACGAATTCGATCCCGGCGAAGAGGCCTCGGCCGCGCACATCCCCTACAAATTGATGCTTG
>DASPRR010000142.1:0-4209 GCA_035624375.1 Thermodesulfobacteriota bacterium
ACGGTGTGTTTTTTCCCGGGGATCTTATCCTCAAAATCGATGCTCCCATCCTTGATCTGGATGTTGTTGAAGGAAAAAAGGAAAGGTTTCCCTTTTTCCTCGGTCTTGGACGGCTTTTTCTCCAGGAGGTCGGAGAAATTATAGGACTCGTCTGGATTTCGAACCAAGTGAAGGAACGGCTGCCGGACCCGGATCTCCTTGAGGATCAATTCCCGATAGAGGGCTGACAAGGCCTGGAGATTCAGGTAGATCTCCTCGCCAGAGGCGAAGATTTCGGAGGATCCCCGCTCTTTGACCTTGAACCCCTGGGCGGTCAGGGAGAGGATGTAGGGGTTCACCTGGATCTTTTCGATGGTCACCTCCCGGTGGAGGTTCTCCGAAAGCTGTTTGATTAGGATGCCCTTCAGGATGGGAGGCAAGGCGAAAAACCCAAAGAGGGAATAGACCGCAAAAAGAAGGACGAGACCGATCAACGGTTTCTTGAAACTGCGCATATTAGCCTCCTTTCATTGGGTTATCGATCCTAACTGTCACCCGTTGACAGCCGGGCACCCAGAAAAACCAATAAACCTGTGCGGGCGCGTTGGCTCCAAAGGGAGAAAACATGAGAGTTAGCATAATCCAAAACATGATGGAATCCTATGAAAAAGGGAAACGGTTCAGCTGCCCCATTAGGTTTTTTATTTGCATATGCTAAATTCATTTTGGTAAAATTTCAACTCCATTCATTGTTTTCATCGCTCGCCACGGGCAGCCCCTGGGGTCAAGGGAAAAATGGCTTTTGCCAGGAGGTGGGTATGGAAAAAGGGTCCAGCCGGGCAAAAAAGAAAGGACGGAGTCTTAAAGACCGCCTCGGAATATTCGGGCCGGCAATTCTGATCACCATTCTGGGCTTTATCGTGGCCTATCCGTTCGTGGAGCCCGCTCCTCCCCGAAAAATCATCATCGGTACGGGCGACCCGTCTGGCGCGTACTACGCCTTCGCCCAGCGCTACCGGGAACTCCTGGCCAAAGATGGCATTACCCTTGAAATCCGGAGCACGGCCGGCTCGGTGGAGAATGTGAAACTCCTGGAGGCCAGAGAGGGAGGGGTGGATATCGCCTTCGTGCAGGGCGGGATCGGAGACCCCACAGCCCAGCCAAACCTTCGATCTCTCGGCAGCCTCTATTTCGAGCCGCTCTGGGTCTTTTACCAACGGGGAGAGAAGATTAAAAGGCTTCCCGACCTGCGGGGGAAAAGAATCATTGTCGGCCCCGAAGAAAGCGGCGTGAAGGCCATCGCCGTAAAACTCCTGGAGGCCAACGGAGTCAACTCCCAAACGGCTACGCTGCTGCCGCTCGGGGGAGAGAAGGCCGTGGAAGCCCTGCGTGAGAAGCGGGCCGACGCCGCCTTTTTTGTCCTCTCCCCCCAATCGCCCCTTATCCGGGATCTCTTTTCCTTAAAGGGAGTCGACCTCCTCAGCTTCGAAAGAGGGGAGGCTTACCAGCGGGCCAACCGTTTCCTCTCCCTTCTTAAGCTCCCCGAGGGGGTGATGGACTTCGAGAAGAATTCTCCCGACCGGGATACCCTCCTCCTCGCGCCTGCGGCCAACCTTGTGGTTCGCCAGGATTTCCATCCGGCCTTGGCGGACCTTTTGATCGGAGTTGCCATGGAGGTTCACGGCGCTCCCGGATTGTTCCAGGAACTGAACGAATTTCCCTCGCAAAAATACCTCGATTTCCCCCTCCATAAAGAGGCCCAGCGCTTTTTCCGGACCGGCCCGACGTTTCTAAAAAAATACCTCCCCTTCTGGGCGGCGGTATTCATCGAGCGAGCCAAGATTATGTTTCTCCCCCTGTTCACCCTGCTCCTCCCCCTCATGAGATTATTTCCCCCGGGCTTCCGTTGGAGAATGCGATCCCGAATCTACCATTGGTACCGGAATCTCGAAGAGATGGACTTCCAGGGGCACCAGAGCACTTCCCCGGAGGAGGTCCGTTCCTGTATCGCCGAACTTGAAAAGATTGACGGCGAGGTGATGCATGTGCCTGTGCCTCTCTCCTATGCCGGGGAGCTTTATAACCTGCGAATCCATATCGCCCATATTCAAGAATCTCTGCGAAAAGCCGAAGCGGTTTTGCGCGGCGAAGGGAAATAAAGGGCTCCCCCAATCCGGGAGAAGGGACCTCCGCTTTCTTTTATTACCTACCGGTTCAGCAGAGCGGCCATTTTACGCATGGCCGTGGAGATGGGATAGCGGGAAAAACCGGAGGGCTTTACCCAGCGGACCGACTTGGAGAGGGGAGACGGGTTTCGCGGATCGGAAAGGTAGCAAAGGTAAGGTTTCATAAGGGCATGAATATGGGTAAAGAAGTACTCCCGCTCGGGCAGCCGGCTTTTCATCTTTACCTCTAAACCGAAGTCTTCCAGAAGATATTTCTTAAGCAGTTTCCCCGGGTCCTTGTGGCCCGCCTCCTTTCCCCGGTTTTTCTCTACCACCACCTTGGGGAATTGCCAGAGTCCTGCCAGGAGACCCTTGGCTTCATTCCGATGAAGCAGATACCGGCCTTCTCTTTCCACCAGGGCAACCGCCCAGGTTTCTTCCCGGAATTTTCTGACCACCCGTTTCTTCCCCGAGGGCTCACCCTTCGCGGCGCAGAACTTCAAGACCGGGCAACCTGAGCACCTGGGCTTGGAAGGGATGCAGACCGTGGCCCCCAGGTCCATCAGGGCTTGGTTGAAATCAGACGCTCTGTTGGGGGGGATCCACTCTTCCAAGAATTTTTCTAAGTTACCTTTGGCTGAAGCTCGGCCCGGATCGGTAAACTCCGGAAAGAGGCGTCCGATGACGCGCTTAACGTTTCCATCCAGGGCGGCCACCGGTTGGTTGAAGGCCAGGCTGGCTACCGCCCCGGCGGTGTAAGGCCCGAAGCCCGGAAGCCGGAGAAGTTCTTCCTTCGTCCCGGGGATTTTACCACCCAACTCGCGGCAAATCACCTTTGCCGCATCGTGGAGGTTCCGCGCCCGCGCATAATAGCCCAGTCCGGCCCAGGCTTTAAGAACCTTCTGCAGCGGGGCGTGAGCCAGGTCTTTCAAGGTGGGAAAAAGGGCCAGGAAGCGCTGGTAATAGGGGACGACCGTCTCCACCCGGGTCTGCTGGAGCATGAACTCCGAGACCAGGATATTATAAGGGTTGGCATTTGTGCGCCAGGGGAGGCTTCGTTGATGGGTCTCATACCACCGGAGAAGAGACCGCTGGAAAACGGACTTCTCCGGTGGCGCTTTTCTGGATAAAGCAGGCAAGGATCCTAAGAAATTTTGGTGAACTTGGAACCCGGCGTGCCGCAGATGGGGCACTCATCCGGGGCTTTTCCTTCCACCGTGTTGCCGCATACGGGGCAGACGTAATAATCCACTGCCGCATTTTTCCCCAGGCTTTCCAAGGCCTTCTGGTAGAGGGCCGCGTGGATCTTTTCCACCTGATTGGCATAGTCGAAGCTCATCTCCGCCGGTTTTATGGCTTCCGCTTTCGCCTTGGCGAGGAACTCAGGGTACATTTTTTTGAACTCATGGGTTTCCCCGGCAATCGCCTCCTGGATGTTTTCCTTGGTGGACTTCACCCCAGCCAAAGCCCGAAGATGAGCGTGGGCATGAACGGTTTCCGCCTCGGCTGCAGCCCGGAAGAGCTTGGCCACCTGCTTGTACCCCTCTTCCTCAGCCTTCTTGGCAAAGGCGAGATACCTGCGGTTCGCCTGAGATTCGCCCGCAAAAGCCTCTTTCAAATTCTTTTCGGTCTGTGAGCCCGGTAGCGCCATTTTGCAAGACCTCCTCGATAAATTCTCGCTAAGGGTTTTAAGAAATTTGCCCCTTCAATGCTTCTTTATTTCTTCTCGGGTTCGATGGGAGGAACGTCCTTGGTTATGGTTTCTTCTTCATTGTAGACATACCGATATCTCTGTACCGTATTGTCTTTAAGAAAGACTTCCAGCCTCTGCTGGTCCTTGCCATCCATCTTGTAATAATAAATGTATTTGGTTTCACCGGAGGGCAGCTGCTCCTTCTGTTGGGGTTCGCCGAACATCTGGACAACTTTGCTCCCATCCGTTCCTTCGGCCAACAAATCCTTGGTCTTGGCGCCGTCGATCTTTTTGCCCTCTATAGTTGGAGCACAACCCACGGCCAATGCTAAGAGAAGAAGCAAAGCAATACTCAGATACCTCATTTTTTTA
>DASPRR010000565.1:0-2472 GCA_035624375.1 Thermodesulfobacteriota bacterium
GCTTGGAGGAATCTCCTCTCAGGCCTCTCCCTGCGGAACATGGGGAGGAGTTTCATGGAAGGATAAGCACCCGCCGAGTCTGATGATCCAAATTCCTCCACCCTGAACCCCAACAAGCACGAAAAACTGGGGGTGGGCAAGAACAATGATTCCCCTTGACAACTTGCAGGGCTGAAGGGTACTTTTTATCCATTGTCGAAAAATTAATTTTTTGACTTAAAGGTGTGGAGCCATCGAAAAGTGGGATCGAATATCGGGGTATGTCCTTCTGACCATCGGGGTGATCACGGCCTGGAGTTCCACTTCCCTGTCCATGGGCAAGGCCAGCCGACCCGGACCAGGGTTCCTTCCCTTCGGGCTGGCCATTATCCTGATTGCTCTTTCTTTGGCCCTCATCCTGGGAAGCTGGAAAAAAGAGAGCGATTCTGTCCCCTTCTGGCCCAAACGCGGGTGGCTCCGTCCTCTGGTGGGAGTGGGAATATTCCTTCTCTATGCCCTTATCCTGGGGCCGCTGGGCTTCATTTTTACCACTTTTCTTTTTCTCATCCTCTGGATGTGGATCATCGAACGGATCCGCTGGGTAACCATCCTGACGATCTCCGTAGGGGTAACCGGAGTTCTCTACTTCATCTTTGAATATTTTCTTGAAGTGCCTCTCCCTGCGGGATTTCTGGGCTGACCAAGGGATTTAACATGGATGAAATTTTGGGAATGTTCCAAGGGCTGTACAGCGGGTTCGGCATTGCCTTCAGCTTAATCAACCTCACTTTTGCCCTCATCGGGGCAGTACTGGGCACCGTTGTAGGGATTCTGCCCGGCCTGGGGCCGGCAGCCACGATCTCTCTTCTCCTTCCCGTTAGCTTTAAAATCGGCTCTCCCGTCACTTCCATTATCATGATGGCCGGAATCTTTTATGGGGCCATGTACGGCGGGTCGACCACCTCCATTCTGGTTAATATCCCTGGGGAGGCAGCCTCGGTCGTAACTTGCATCGACGGATATCAAATGGCGCTGAAAGGCCGGGCAGGTCCTGCCCTGGGCATCGCGGCTATCGGCTCCTTTGTCGCCGGGACCATCGGGGTTCTCGGCCTTACCTTCGTGGCTCCTCCCCTGGCAGAGTTAGCCCTGAAGTTCGGCCCGCCGGAATACTTTTCCCTGACCCTCTTCGGGCTCCTCATGGCCACCCTTCTGGGAGAAGGCTCCATTCTGAAGGGGCTGATCATGGTGGTCATGGGCCTCCTCCTTGGCTCCGTGGGTTTGGACCCCATCTCCGGCGCTATCCGGTTCACTTGGGGTCTCCACATGCTCCAGGAGGGGATCGATTTCGTCACCCTGGCCATGGGCATGTTCGGCATGGGGGAGATTTTCTACAACCTGGAAAAGGAATTGAAGACCGAGCTGGTGACCCGCAAGGTCGCTCATCTCTGGCCTACACTCAAGGACTGGGCCGATTCCAAGTGGGCCGTGATCCGCGGGTCTTTCATCGGCTTTTTCATAGGGATTCTTCCAGGTGGGGGCGCAGTGATTTCTTCCCTAGTCTCCTACGCGGTGGAGAAAAAGGTTTCCAAAACCCCAGAAGAATTCGGAAAGGGCGCCATCCAGGGGGTAGCGGGCCCGGAGTCGGCCAACAACTCTGCGGCCAGCGCCTCCTTTATTCCCCTCCTGACTCTGGGAATCCCGGGAAACGCGGCCATCGCCATGATCTTTGCCGCTCTCCTCATCCAGGGGGTTCAGCCCGGGCCGTTCCTGATCACCGAGCGGCCGGATATTTTCTGGGGAGTCGTAGCTTCCATGTACATCGGGAACGTAATGCTCCTGATCCTCAACCTCCCCATGGTCGGGCTTTGGGTTCAGCTCCTCCGAGTCCCTTACGCCATCCTGGCGCCGATTATCGTCCTCTTCTGCTGCGTGGGAGTCTACAGCATTCGGAATACCGTCTTTGACATCTATGTGATGGGGATCTTCGGGGTCATCGGGTATATCCTCCGAAAAGTGAACCTCGAGCCCGGCCCCATGATCCTGGCCTTTGTCCTAGGCCCGATCATGGAGAGGGCCATCCGCCAGGCGCTCCTCATCTCAGCGGGAAGCCCGCTCATTTTCTTCACGCGTCCCATTTCCGGGACCTTAATGGGGCTTTTGATTCTTTTTATCGTGCTTCAAGTATTTATCGTCTTGCGAAAGAAAAAGACTAGCAACCACACCTGAAAAAAAATCTCTCACCATGGAGGAAACCAAAGATGAAAAGATTATTCTATGGAATGGTTCTCGGTGTTTTCCTGCTCTGCCCGGTCCTTGGGATGGCGGCGGAAAAATTTCCTGCCAAAGCTATCGAGTTGGATGTCCCTTTTGCAGCCGGAGGGTCCACAGATGTCTTAGCCCGTCTGGTATCGAAATTCGCTCCCAAATACTTCGATAAACCCCTGATCGTCGTAAACAAACCCGGTGGCGGAGGGATCACGGGAACGGAAGGGG
>DASPRR010000584.1:0-11425 GCA_035624375.1 Thermodesulfobacteriota bacterium
CCGTATCCTGGATGGTTACCATCAGCGCGTGACTCTGGGAATGACTCTCGCCATGCTGGGGGTTTCCCTTCATGCCTGGCATGTTCATATGGGCGGTCATATCCATGACTTGGAGAGAAACCTTAAGCCCCTCGACGGTCACGGATTGAATGCTTCCCTTTTCAGCAGATTTCTCCAAGGGTTTTGTAGCTGGTTTGGGGGTCGCGCCGTGGTCATGTTGATGCTGGGCCAAGGCGGCGCCCCCAAAGAAAATCATCAAGAATCCTGATAAGGTTAATAAAAACAAATTCTTATGCATCTGCAAATCCTCCTTCTGTACTTACTCTGTATTTTTGATTCTCATTTAATTTTAGATGCTTACTTTTTATGAGTAAATTAATTTATTATATAACCTGCGATTTCTCCCGTAGTATGGGGTAAATTTCCTATTTTTAAGGGGAAAAAACAGTAGGGGCGGGATATTTGATGAGGACCTAGAGGGTTATGGCCGTGGCCATGATGATCAGCGTCGGGAGATAAAGAGCCTTATAAGTTCGACCTTTTTTTGATTCCGAAACCTTGATCACAGACCTTTGAAAATGGATAACCCCATCCCCCCTAGGATCATTTTTATACCCCGGGCAACCAAACTTCGGAATGTCTTGACTTTCTTGGCTATTTGGTTACCACGAAGATCGCATTCAGGGCGAAAAGGTTCGCCCAATAGAGAATTCTGCCTTTCTTTCCCAGGTAGTGGGCTTCCTTTACCTTAAGATTCTTCTCCCGGCAAAAATCCCTGAAGTCGCTGACGCTCAAGAAACGCAGGTTAGGGGTATCATACCAGCGATAGGGAAGCGAGGGGGTGATGGGTGCCTTCCCCCTGAAAAACAGCATCCACCGGGCCCAGAGGTAGGCAAAATTGGGAAATCCGACGATGATTTTACCTCCGATGCGCAGCCCCTCATGGATGAGCCCGTCGATTTTCTTCACTTCCTGCAAGCTCTGGTTCAGGATAACATAATCAAAAGACTGGTCGGGATACTCCGCCAAACCGCTCTCAATATCTCCGTGAAAGACACTCAGTCCCTTTTTCACGCACTCATAGATGGCCGAATCGTTCAGCTCGATCCCCTGAACTTTAGCTCCTTTTTCCTTTGCGAGAAGGTAGAGAAGGTCCCCGTTCCCGCAGCCCAGGTCCAAAACCCTTGCTCCCAATTCAACGATCCGACAAATGATTTGATGATCGAGTCGAATTCCGTTAGATATCATTACTCTCGGCCACGTGGTATCCATTTAAGGTTTTATCCAGGAAGTGCCGGATCAGAGTCGTCTGCTCTTCCACTTCCAGCAAAAAGGCGTCGTGTCCGTAAGTCGAGGGCAATTCGCAATACGTAGCGTCGGCTCGCTTCATCTTCAGCTCCCGGGCGATCTCCTGGGACTGGTAGGATGGGTAGAGCCAATCCGATTTGAAGGAGATCACCAGAAAGCGGGTGGAGAGGACCTTTCCGTTGGGAATGAGGCGCCCTCGGGAGAGGTCGAAATAGTCCATCGCTTTGGTGATGTAAAGATAGGAATTGGCGTCAAAACGCCGCACAAAATGGTCCCCCCGGTTGCGTAAGTATCCCTCCACCTCGAAATCGGCCGCAAAATCAAAATTATACTGGCCGTTTTTCAGCTTTCGGGAAAACTTCTCTTCCATGGATTGATCGCTCATGAAGGTGATATGCCCGATCATGCGGGCTACGGCTAATCCCTTCTCCGGCTGCCCGTGCTCGTAGTACTCGCCCTGGCGCCAGGCGGGATCGGCCATGATCGACTGGCGGACCACTTCATCAAAGGCAATCTGCTGGGGAGAGTGCTTCAAGGCCGCGGCAATGGGGATGGCTGAGCGGACCCTCTCCCCGTAAGAGGCCACCCATTGCAGCGCCTGCATGCCCCCCATGGACCCCCCGGTTACGCAAAGAAGCTTTTCAATCCCGAGGTGATCTACCAGATGACGTTGGGCTTCCACCATATCCGCGATCGTGATGACCGGAAAATCGAGGCCGTAGGGTTTCCCCGTCAGGGGATTGATGGAAGAAGGCCCGGTGCTGCCTTTGCATCCGCCGATCACGTTCGAGCAGATGACGAAGTAGCGGTCCGTGTCGAAGGCCTTTCCCGGACCGATCATGACGTCCCACCAGCCGGGACCTGATTCCCCCTTGTGAAAGCCTGCGGCGTGCGCATCGCCCGAAAGGGCATGAGCCACCAGGATGGCATTCGTCTTGTCGCGGTTCAGTGTCCCGTAAGTTTCATAGGCCAGGGTTACTGGGCTTAACACCCTCCCGGATTCCAGAACCAGCGGGCCCGAAGGTTCCGCAAAGGTGAAATATTTTGTCTTCACAACTCCTACGCTTCCGTTTTTATTCATTGGATAACTGAATCCCTTCTGCCCGAATATCCTACGTGCCCCCTGTTCCCTCGGGTTGGGAGAACAGGGGGCGAGGAACCATTGAAAAGCAATTACTTCCCTGTCTTCTTCAGAGCCTGCTCGATATCTTTTAAAATGTCATCGATATGCTCCAGGCCGACGGAGAGCCGGATGAAGTCAGGGGTCACCCCGGTGGCCAATTGCTCCTCCGGGGACAATTGCTGGTGCGTCGTGGTCGCCGGGTGGATCGCCAGGGTCTTGGCATCCCCCACGTTGGCCAGATGAGAGACAAGTTCGAGAGAATTGATAAATTTCCTCCCTGCCTCTATTCCTCCCTTGATCCCAAACCCGAGAATGGCGCCGGCTCCCTTCGGAAGGTATTTTTTGACTCGCCCCTTTTCCGGGCTGGAAGCGAGGCCGGGATAATTAACCCAGGCCACCCTGGCATGTTTTTCCAAATATTGCGCGACCGCCAGGGCATTCTCCGAATGCCGGGGAAGCCGCAAATGAATCGTCTCCAGTCCCTGGAGAAAGAGGAAGGCATTGAAGGGCGACATGGCCGGTCCGAGGTCCCGCAGGAGTGTTACCCGGGCCTTGATAATATAAGCCAGATTGCCGAGGGGCTTTAAGGCCTCGACGAATTTGAGCCCATGATAGCTGGGGTCTGCATCGGCAATCAAGGGGAACTTGCCATTGGTCCAGTCAAATTTGCCCGAATCCACGATCAGGCCTCCGATTGAGGTTCCGTGTCCCCCGATGAATTTCGTGGCCGAATAAACGATGATATCCACCCCGAAATCGATGGGCCGCATCAAGTAAGGCGAGACGGTATTATCCAGAACGAGAGGGATGCCATGCTGGTGGGCGACCCTGGAAAGACCTTCCAGGTCGGCCACATCGAGTTTAGGATTCCCGATCGATTCGGCGTAGACCGCTTTCGTTTTGGGGGTAATGGCTTTGTGGATCGCTTCCAGATCATTGGACGGAACGAACTTCACCTCAATGCCCAGCCGCGGAAAGGTATAGTGAAAGAGGTTGTATGTTCCCCCGTAGAGATTATCCGTGGAAACGATTTCATCACCGGCTCGGGCAATATTGAGAAGGGCCAGAGTTTCCGCCGCCTGCCCGCTCGCCACGGCCAGGGCCCCCACCCCGCCGTCTAATAAGGCGACTCGCTTCTCCAGGATGTCATTGGTGGGATTCATGATCCGGGTATAGATATTCCCGAATTCCTTCAGGGCAAAGAGATTGGCGGCGTGGTCGGTATCCTTAAATTGGTAGGAAGTTGTCTGGTAAATCGGGACAGCTCTCGAACCGGTGGTCGGGTCAGCTTCCTGCCCGCCATGGAGGGCCAGGGTTTCAATTCTTAAATTAGCATCGTTCTTGCTCATCAATCCTCCTTGGATTTGGTTCAGGATTTGCGACGATGTCTCATCCTGACGTTCATGAATTTCTTTCTTTGCATGCCCATGTCTCCATCGCCCATGCCGCCTTCCGAATCCATAGCCCTCACCCCCCTCCACCATAAAAAAAACCCCTTCCTGGTTGATAAGAAGGGGCTCCTCTTGCTCTTCTCCTCATCTTATCTTCCAAGGTATCGCTACCTTGCTGGAATTAGCACCAGCATCCCGTCTGAGCGGGACCGGTTGCTGTGGCTTCTTCGGGCCAGTCCCTCCGCCACTCTGGATAAGCAGGTTTTATTACCTAACTAATCCTTAATTTTTGGCACTTTGTCCATTTTTATCCGATTAAAGCCCTCCCGCGCCCCACTTTCTTTTTTCCTTCTTTCCCTTCCCGGCGGACCCTGGACCGCCCTTCTTCTACCAGATTTCCCGGCCTCACCGTTTGGATAAAGACTTCACAGGTTCGGCATAATTTCATCTTTTGCGGCCACCCCCCCTGGATTTCCCCCCGGCAGATCGTCCCGTTGACGAACCAGCAGAGGTGGCCCAGGTTAAATTCCCACGCCGGACACGCCTCTCGGTTCTTCGTAGAACAGTCCCGAATATCCCAGCAGGGGCGGGATTTTCTGAGTCCCTCCCCCCAATTGGAGATTAGAAAAAGCACCTGTCGTTCAATGTGCACCGGGACCTTGCGCCATCCCTGCTCGAAGCTCTGCACGGCTTTGAGGGAGGTTCCGAGGATTTGGGCCATCTGTTTTTGAGTTTTCTGGAGTCTTTGGCGCAGGGAACTGAACTCTCTGGAATCCAAGGTCTCTCCTTCTTTTGAGATCCATCAAAAAGGATATTGACCTATATACCACATTGTGGTATTTTAAGTCAAGAATTATTTTTTGCAGGCAATTCAATGGAGGGGAAAGAGAATATGGGCGGGATATCGGCCGCAATCGAAAGGGATATTCCCAAGAATCGAGAGGGGCGTTTTCCCCGGTTTGACCGGGAATTAAACCTGAAAGGGAAAATCTGTCCTTATACCTTTATCGAATCTATGCTCACCCTGGAGGAGATGAAGCGAGATGAGGTACTGCGGGTCATCGTGGACTATCCGCCGGCGGTTTGCGACGTCCCCCGGAGCTTAAAGAATGAGGGCTATGAGGTCCTCGATGTGAGCCCAATCAATGAAACCGATTGGGAGATATGGGTACGGAATAAAGAAGTGGAATAGGCGCAGATGAAATTCTCCGAGGAACAAATTCACCGATATTCCCGGCAGATGATCCTCCCGGGGATCGGGGGGAAAGGCCAGAGAAAACTGGGGGAGGCCCGGGTATTCATCATGGGCGCGGGAGGGCTGGGGTCCCCCGCAGCCATATACCTGGCGGCGGCAGGTGTAGGGGCCATCGGACTGGCGGACTTTGACCGGGTGGAACTGCATAACCTGCAGCGCCAGATCCTCCACCGGACCCCGGATATAGGTCTCCTGAAGGTCGACTCCGGCAAGAAGACGCTGGAAACCCTGAATCCGGAAGTCCAGGTTCAAGTTTATTCTGAAAGAATCACCTCGGCCAATATCCGGGACATCATTAAAGACTATCACCTCGTCCTCGACGGGAGCGACAATTTCCCCACCCGCTTTTTGGTCAATGACGCCTGTTTCTTCGAGAAGAAAACTTTGATCTCCGGGGCCATCCTGAGGTTCGACGGTCAGCTCAGCACCTTCAAACCTCACGCCGGAGGGCCCTGCTACCGCTGCCTTTTCCCCGAACCCCCTCCCCCTGGCACCATACCGAGCTGCCAGGAAGCCGGCATCTTAGGGGCGGTCGCCGGGACCATAGGCCTCCTGCAGGCGAATGAGGCGCTAAAGGAAATTTTGGGCCTGGGGAGATCCATGAGCGGAAGGCTCCTTCTGTTCAATGCCTTAAGTTTATGCTTCGATGAAGTGAAAATCGAACCCAACCCTGTCTGCCGCCTTTGCGGAAAGAACCCTGCCATAAAAGAGCTGATTGATTACCCCCTCACCTGCCAGGCCTGATTCTGAAGCTGAATCCCTTGGGGATTCGATCCCGGATGGCTCTTTTTCGGAGGAATGACCCCCACTGTCCTTTCTCTCTCTGTCTCTGGTTCCAGGGCCTAAGAAACAAGGCAATTCACGATGGATAAAGTTGCGTCGGGATCATAGAGATTGAAAGGAAGGGGAAATGGTGATATTCTTTCAATCAATTCCATAGGATTCAAGGGAGGGATTCCAATGCTGCGGCGGAGAATTAAATATTTCCTCTTCCTTGCCTTTTTCTCCTGTTTGACCGGTTTCTGCGGTCAGGGACAGGTTCAAGCATTGACGGACGACGAGAGGAATAACGTAACCATTTACCAGAAAGCGAGTCCCAGTGTGGTCAACGTGATCAGCACGGTGATCACCCGGGATTTTTTCTTAAACGCCATTCCCCGGGAGGGAAGCGGCTCCGGGTCCATCGTCGACGCCCGCGGCCATGTCCTGACCAACAACCATGTAATCCGGGACGCGAAGAAACTGGAGGTGACCCTGGCTGACAGCAGCAAATGGCCGGCCAAGCTCGTGGGAACCGACCCGGACAACGACCTGGCGGTGATTAAAATCGATGCCCCGGCGGACAAACTAAAACCCCTCCCCCTGGGGGATTCCCAAAAGCTCCAGGTCGGGCAGAAGGTCCTGGCCATCGGCAATCCCTTCGGCTTGGGACTCACTCTGACTACTGGCATCATCAGCTCTCTGGGTCGGAACATCCGGTCGGAGGTGGGGACCATGATCGAAGACCTCATCCAGACCGACGCCTCCATCAATCCGGGGAATTCCGGCGGGCCTCTCCTGAATTCGGAAGGCGAGATCATCGGCATCAACACCGCCATTATCAGTCCCACGGGGGCCAGCGTGGGAATCGGCTTTGCCATCCCGGTTAACACTGCCAAGCGGATCATTCCCCAGTTGATCGCCAAGGGGTATGTGATCTACCCGTGGGCCGGCGCCTCGGTGCAGCCTCTTTTCCCGGAACTGGCCCAGGTTTTAAAGCTGAAGGTGGAAAGAGGGGCCATGGTCATCGAGGTCACCCAAGGAGGACCGGCGGAAAAGGCAGGGCTGCGCGGGGGAAACCGCCAGATTCAAGTGGGGAACGTGGTCATCATCGTGGGAGGGGACGTGATCACCCGGATCGATCAGTCGGAAGTGAAAGATGCCGACGATCTAATTAAGCACATTCGCGAACGCAAACCGGGAGAGGTGGTCATTCTGAAGGTTCTCCGGGACGGGCAATTCAAAGAGGTCAAAATCACCCTGCAGGAAAGGCCGAGAGCGACAGGACGATAAAAAACGTTGCTGGTTCCTGGGGCTCGGGTCCTTTCATCCGTGGTAAGTGTTTCGCTCCCCTTTGGCTGATTTGGAATCCGGTATCCATCATCCTTCTTCAACCGGGAAACCGCAGCGAATTTCACTTCATGGAAAACCCTCCGTTGATGGAAATCGTCTGTCCGGTGATCCAGGAGCAGCGGTCGGAGCAGAGAAAGACGATCATGCTGGCCACATCTCCGGTTTCACCCAGTCTCTTGACGGTATACATCTTCAGCCATTTCTGTTCGATCTCCGGGGTCAAATAAGCGGTCATGGGCGAGTGGACGAAGGCCGGCGCCACGGCGTTGACCGTTATTTTATCACGCCCCAGATTCTTGGCCAGGGACTTGGTCAGGGAAATCACCCCTCCCTTGGAAGCGGCATAGACCTCCAGCCCTTTTTCCCCGGACACCCCGGCCTCAGAGGCGATGTTAATGATCCTTCCGATCTTCTTTTCCCGAAGAATCGGCATCACGGCCCTGCAGCAGAGGATGGTTCCGATCAGGTTGACATCCAGGATTCTTTGCCACTCGCCCCGGGGGGCTTTTTCCAGGGGGTTCATTCCCCCGCCGATTCCTGCGCTGTTGACCAGAAAGTCGATCGTCCCGAAATGGGAGAGGGCTTCCCTCACCATCCTGGAAACTTGTTCTTCCTGGGTCACATCGCAGGAAATCCCTTTCGCTTCTCCCTTCCCTCTTTTTAATGAACCCACCGTGTTCTCGATTCGCTCGGCATTCACATCCGCCACCAGGACCTTGACCCCTTCTTGTACGAAAAACTCGGCTGTCTTCTCGCCGATTCCCGAAGCACCGCCGGTTACCACCGCCACTTTTCCCTTTAGATGCAAGTCCATTTTCCCCCCCTTTTTCCTTTCCTTGGGTATCGTCCGGAATAAGAAAGCCCGTCAGGATGATCTCGCTAGAAATAGAATCCCCCCCTGACACATTCGCATGACGCCAGCGAATAAAGAGGGGGAGAGGAAATTTTCTTGACTTTTCACCCGATCATCCTTCGAGATTTTCCTATCAAACCCCTTCATGGATGTCAATGGCCATTGAAAAAATATTTTACTTTGAATAAAGTAAAGCAAAGACGTCCTTCAGAAATTGGAATCATATTTAGCCTCAGAAGGCCAAGATCGCCCTGTATGGAATTTCGGTCGAAGATTCCCCGAACCCTACCGATCCGGCAGAAGGGCTTCACCTTAACAGAGGTACTCTTCGTGCTGGCTATTCTGGGCGTTCTCCTGGCCGTCGCCGGCCTCTTCTACTCGGGGTATAGAACCAAAGTGAGCGAAACCGTGGCCCAGGAAGACCTGCGGCAAGCCTATAATTCGGCCATGGCCTTTTTTATTGATTTCCCGCAAAGAGCCCTTACTCGGGTCGACCTGGAGAAATACGGATTCCGATCTTCAGCCCGAATTGAAACCAGGGTCGTCGACGGTAGGTTGGACCACTTGCTCCTGGTTTCCTACTACACGCTGCCCGGTTCAAAAATCTTCATGATTGAAGGGCTGAGAGGAGATTTTACCGGAGGCAAGGAACCCTCTGGGCCTATCATTGGACCCGGAGGCTCGGGTGGAGGAGGTTCCTTTTCCGATCCTTTGATTCAGCCGATGAATGAAATGGGTTGGGGAAGATGTAATGATAAAGCCAAGACGGAGCTGAAGGAGGCTTTCAATGCCGCTCAAAAATATTTCGCAAAAGACCCGGGAGGTTCGATCACCAAAGACATCCTACCGGATTACGGGTACCTTCCCAGCGAAGAGGTGAATCTCTTGGTCATCAACGGCAAAAAGCCCAGCTTGGAAATTTCCGCCATATTCAGCGTTCCAGGAGCGTCGAATTTCATGATCGATTCTTCAGGATTCATCAGGGAAGGTTGAGCAAATCCTTCTCCGCTTTGAACCTTCCGAACCTGCCCCAGCGGGGGTGGGCATTCCTTCGAGCGGATGTATTTCCCCCGTTGTTCAAGCCCTGAAAGGCAGCCTTTCAGGGGTGTTGACTTCGGGCTCTTCCTTTCATAAACTCCTGGGATAGCTCAGCCGGAAGTGACTCCCCCAAAAGGAGGGACCATGGGGAATCCCAAAGACTTTATTGGGACTTCGAAATGGAATTTGGATACTCCGTGTCTGGTCATCGACCAGGATATCCTCGAACAAAACATCGGGAACATGCAGGCTCACCTTACATCCTTCGGCAAGAAGCTTCGTCCCCATGCCAAGACCCACAAATGCTCAATCATTGCCAAGAAACAGGTTGCCGCCGGGGGTATTGGAATCTGCGTGGCGAAGGTCTCCGAGGCTGAGGTCATGGTGAAGGCTGGCATGCGGGGGGTCCTGATCACCTCCCCCGTAGTCACCGACCAGAAGATCGTCCGTCTCATGGAATGCCTCTTTCGCGACCCGGACATCCTGGTGGTTGTCGACAATCCCACCAACGCCCGCATGTTGAATGAAGCGGCCCGAAAGCAAGGCGGCCGTCTCTCGGTGCTGGTGGATTTGGACCCGGGCATGGGGCGTACCGGCGTCTCTTTCCGCGAGGGCCTCGCCCTCGGCCAGTGGATCCACAGTCTCCCGGCCATGCGTCTGAGGGGAATTCAATGCTATGCTGGGAATGTTCAACATATCCTCGGCTTCCAGGAGCGAAAGGAAGCGTCCCTCGGTTGGTTGGGTCAGGCTGCCGAGGTTTTTCGCCAATTCCAGCAAAACCGGCTTCCCACTGAGGTTTTCACCGGGAGTGGGACCGGGACCTACGAAATAGACTGCCAGGTCCGTGAGCTTACCGACCTGCAGGCCGGTTCCTATATCCTTATGGATACCGAGTATCTTCAAATCGGGTGTTCCCAGAACCCCAATAAATTTGAAAAATTCCCCCCTGCCCTCACCCTCCTGACCACGGTGATCAGCTCCAACCATCCCGGCTTTTTCACTGTGGACGCGGGGTTGAAGGCCCTCTATCACCATGGGGGGACTCCATCGGTCCTTCATCCGGAAGGTCTCGGCTTGGTTTATGAATGGCGGGGAGATGAACACGGGAAGATTTCCCTCCCGGCCCCCGGAAGAAAATTCGAAATCGGGGAGGTTCTGGAGCTCGTCGTTTCCCACTGCGATCCAACGGTAAACCTCTTTGACTTTTTCTACGTCACCCGAGCTGGAACCGTGGTGGATGTATGGCCTATCGATCTGCGCGGCAAAGGCCAGTAGGGAAACGAGGAGACAGAGGGCAGTCGGGCGATTATTTTACTTCCTTGTTCTTTTCTTCCTTCCACCACGAAGGCAAGGTTCCATTATTCTTTTTCTTCAATTCCGTTTCCAAAGTGATGACCTGTCCTCCAAACCGATTGAATTCTTCCCAGGCTTTTTTCTTCCCTTCCACATCCTTGCGGGAAGAGGCCTCCAGATATCTCTGATAAGCCTGTTCGAATTGCTCGATGTAGTAAGTTTTCTTCTTTCGGTAATCCTCCATGCCGACCCCTTGGAGGGTTTCCGCGGAAGAGAGCCTTTCCGCCGGCAAAACCTTTTCCACGATATTCATCGTTGCCAGGGGGGCCCCCGGAGGAGTTACTGGGTTTTCGGGAGCGCGCTGTTTCTCTCTGGTGGAAGTCTGGTCCGCGAATTTATTTTCTACCTCAGTGATGGTGAACAGATCTTTCTTGGACAAGGAAACGACTCCCCCCAGCCACTGGAATTTGATCTCACCCCTCTCCTCCCAGAATCGGGGGGTCTCCAACGTCCGGCCATTTTTTAGCTTGATGAGGTAGTCGGCCAAGGCCGGGGGGGTGGAGGTGAGAGTCAGGAGAATCGCCAATCCAACGAATAGCTCCCTCATTTTTTACCCTTCGTTGCCTCGATTTCAATCTTGGAGATCAGGAAAAGAACTCTCCTCATCGCAGGGTCACTAGGGGGAGGTAAATGGTCTGATCTTGAACCGCCCGGCTGCAAAAAATGATGTTCGCACCTCCCCCCATCAGGTCGGCGGAGACCATTCCCCCGGCCATGATTGCGCCGGTCACGTTTTTCCCACTGCCGCCACTAAAGATAATGGACCCCGTTACCAGGATGACCCCGTACCACTGAAATGCGCCATAAACGCAGAGGTCCCCTTCCACCAAAAGGGTCCCGCACCCATGGGAACCTCCGGACAGCCTCACGTAGGTGCCGTTGGTATTGAAATAGACGATGTTGCGGAGGCTGCAGTCGGAGGGGTCACGCTGGGTGGCGCCTGGAATGGGGGACCCCCAGTCCATTCCCGGCAGAGTGGCGCTGTTCACGTG
>DASPRR010000593.1:0-3085 GCA_035624375.1 Thermodesulfobacteriota bacterium
TCGTATCCAGAGGCCTCATTCCCGCTCCCTTCGAAAGATGGATAATCTTTTGCGAACCCATTCTTCCAAAGCCAATCATAAGCAAACAGGCCTTTGAAAGCAAGCGATGATTAAGATAATTATCGCATAAAAGGCTATCCCTGGTTGCGGCTTGGCGCACGGGCACAGGGTTTTATAGGGGGGAAGCCTAGACGAGGAGACCTGGGATGTTCGTGCGGAAGGTTCAGGGGTGGCATCTTTGACCCACAAAAGCCATGAAAGGGGGGGGCCGGCTTGATTTTTCGCGAGCCATCAATCCTTCGTATCGAAAGTGAAGCGCTGATATTCGTTCTGGCAGGGAGGGCCGACAGAAATCCACATGACCTGATCGGTTAAATCCATGATGACCGAGGCGTTGGTCTGCCACTGGTCGTGCCAGGGTTTCTTCTTATCCGCATGCCGGCAGACGGAATAGGGATAGCCGAAGTGATCTTTCAGAGATTGCATAATCTCGTCGGGGCCGATCTTCCATACTTCTCTTCGTAAAAGAGTTTCCAGCCGCCGATCCCGGTAAAGGCTGTTTTCCAGCCCCAGCCGGATGGACCCCACATAGCCAGGGCCGGCTCCCTTGATGTGATTGGAATGGACGATGAGGCCGTCTTTGGGAAACAGAAAATAAGCGGTTTCCGGGGTGGCTTCGATGTCGGTGGCATCGCCCTCCCCCTCTGCCGTGGCTACCAGGTAGTTCCCCGAAAAAGAACGGGGGGTGTGAATGATCATGCCGACGACTTCACGATAGGTCTCCTGATCAAAAGCCCGGCGGCGGATGAGGGTGGTGGGAACCCCCTTGTCCATGTTCATCCCGTCTGTTTCGCACTCAATGTAGTTGTTGCAAATTCCTACCCCGGCGCTGTTCATGCCCAAGCGGGCAAGTTGTCCGGCCTCCACGAGCGTCAGAATATCCGGCCCCGTGTCCTGATTAACCTGCAGCAGGAACATGGTTTCTGCGGCAAAAGGTTTATAATCCCAGTTTTGCCCCAGGATCGTATTCCCCTCCCGGGTGATTTCGGAAAGGGCGCAGAAGGAGGTACATCCCTCGTTGGGCTGCAATTTTTTCAGGCCGAAAAGAATCTCTGTCCTCAGGTTGATGGTCAAAATCTCCTCAAAACCGCGGCCCGATCCTTTGGCCATTCCTTTCATTTCCTCTAGCAGAGTCTCATCATACTCCTTGATCCGTTTCACGAAGGTGCGGGAAAAATCCAGGGCTCTTTTCCAGGTGATACCCGATGCCTCCTTGAAAGCCTTCTGATACCTGCCCACGCTTTTTCCGATCAGGGATTTGGCCTTTTCCCCATACCGCCTGCCGCGGGTGAGCGGATTTCCGGATACGATAATTTTCCTCAAACTGTTCCTTTTCATAATCTCTCCTTCGAGCGCTCAGGAGACAGATTTACGCAGATACACGCAGATCCTATGATTACCCTCTCAGTTTGGCCCGGGCATAGGCCAGCAGGCCCCCGGCAAGAAGGACCTGGGCCAAACGGGGGGTAACATCCAGCTTGGTCTGAACGGTTTTTCCCTGAGTCAAATTCCGGACCGGGACCACAGAACCTCGGCTAATCAGGGATTTAAGGTCGGCAAGGCGAAGCTTATCCCCAGGCCGAAAGCCTGACTTGTCCGTTGGGTTAGCCAGTTCCAGGGGCAGGATCCCGAAATTGATCAAATTGGACTTATGAATCCGAGCGAAAGACTCAGCAATGACCGCCCGGATTCCAAGATACCGAGGACAAAGGGCGGCATGTTCCCGGCTGGACCCCTGTCCGTAATTCCGCCCTCCGACAATGAATCCGGTCCCGGAAGCCTTGGCCCGGGCCGGGAAGGATGGGTCGATGTTTCGGAAGACGTATTCGGAGATGGCAGGGACATTGGACCGCAGTTTAAGGATATTAGCCCCGGCGGGGACGATATCATCGGTGGTAATATTGTCCCCCAAGGCCAGGAGGAGTTCCCCTTCCAGTTCGTCCGGGAGAGGGACGAACTGGGGCAGGGGGGGGATGTTGGGTCCGCGGACGATCTCCACCGCGTCTCCCTCGGGGGCCGGGTGCACAATCATCCGGTCGTCGGCGTATGATCGCTGCGGAAGGTGAACATGAACCGGCGCTCCCAGAGTGCGCGGGTCAGTGATCTTCCCCGCGATGGCTGAGGCCGCGGCGGTCTCAGGGCTGACAAGGTAGAGATTCGCGTCAGGCGTTCCGCTCCTGCCCTGGAAATTGCGGTTTGAAGTCCGCAGGGAGATCCCTCCGGATCGGGGGGCTTGGCCAACCCCGTTGCAGAAACCGCAGGTCGTCTCCATCAATCTCGCCCCGGCGGAAATCATGTCCGAAAGACCGCCGCTTTCGATAAGGCTGCGCAGGACCTGCCTTGAGCCCGGGGCGATGATCAGGCTCACCTCGGGGGGGACGAGCTTTCCCCTTAGGATCGCTGCCACTCGGAACATGTCTTCCAAGGAGGAATTGGTGCAGGACCCGATGGCCACTTGGTGAACCTTTTTCCCCGCCTCGGAGGTAACAGGGACCACATTGTCCGGGGAGTGGGGCCGGGCCACCAGGGGCTCGATCCTGGCTAAATCAATTCCCATTTCCCCGTCATAAGCAGCATCGGGATCGGCCGCTAATTCGATCCAATCTTGAAGCCGGTCCTGGGCGGCGAAATAGCGCCGGGTGTTCTCATCGCTGGGGAAAAGGGCGGTAATGGCCCCAGTTTCAATGCTCATGTTGGCGATGGTGGCCCGCTCGGTGGCGCTCAGGGTTTTGACTCCCTCCCCGCTGAATTCCAGGATCTTTCCCCGTCCGCCGGATACTGTGAGCCGCCGGAGAATTTCCAGGGCCACGTCCTTGGCCGAAGACCAAGGAGGGAGGGACCCGGATAGACGGACATTCATGACTTGGGGCATCATCAAGTAGAAAGGCTCCCCGGCCATGGCCACGGACACATCCAATCCTCCCACCCCGATGGCCAGCATTCCGACTCCCCCAGCGGTGGTGGTATGGCTGTCCGCTCCGAGAAGGGTCTGGCCGGGCGCCGAAAAGCGCTCAAGGTTGACCTG
>DASPRR010000600.1:0-10626 GCA_035624375.1 Thermodesulfobacteriota bacterium
GTGAAGGCTTCCTCGGCCACGATCTCCGCGCCCAGGGCCTTGGCTTCCTGGACAAAATATTTGTTGGCGTCAACCCCCCAGTCGTTGTTGATATAGACCGTGGCGATCTTCTTCTTGCCCAGGTCCTTCACCGCCCACCGGGCGTTATAGGGCCCCTCGTATCCCTGGGTGGCCACCACCCGGAACATGAACTCGCCCTTCTTGGTCCAATCCTGGTGGGAGGCGGTGGGGGAGATCTGGACCATCTTGGCCTGCTCGTAGACCGGCGCCGCCGCCATAGTGCAGGAGCTGCTGAAGTCTCCGATCTGGGCGATGATGGCGGGGTCGGCGACAAACTTCTCGGCGATGAGGACGGCCTCTTTTGCGTCCCCTCGGCTGTCGGCGATTTCCAGGACGATTTTCTTGCCGTTGATGCCGCCTTCCTTGTTCACCCGGTCAAAGACCATGGTCACGGAGCGCTTGAAATCGGCGCCGTACTCGGCCCAATCGCCGGTGATCGGGGCTGAAAGGCCGATTTTGACCTCTCCCGCGGCCTGCGCCGGGCTCAGGGGGGTGAAGAAGCCGGCCAGGATCAGGGCCAGTAGAATAGCTGTTACTGCGACCTTTTTGAACATGACGTCCTCCTTCTTTATGGGATCGAATAGAAAATTGGCAACGCCTAAACCGGGATTCAGCTACAAACCAAGAACGCTGGTCTGGTCAATGGACGGTTTCCGTCTTTCTATGGCTTCCGCCAGGCGTGCAGCGAGGTGGGTAAAGGCTGAGCCTTCCTGTTCAGGCCCTGCATTGATTTTATAGGAACTCGCCTCAGAATAAAAGGGGGAAGTATAAGGAAATTGCCTGGCCTTCCTCGCTTCTTCTCGGGACTGCCCATTTTGCGGCCGACCATGGGGGCCGCCCCTGAATTCTAATACTCATACAGACACGAACTCACCCTCCTGCCAGCAGCTTGAAAAAGGTTACATGACTATTTTCCTCGACCTTCTGTTCTTTCAATTGAGCTCTCGAGATAAATTTTTGGTTGACCATAACCTGGATCGTGGGGTCGAGAGATTTCGTCCCGGGATCCAGGAGCGCCTCTTTAACCCGGGAGTCTTCGTGGGCGATGAGGTCCTCAATTAGTTCAACAAGTGTGTTACCCTCAAGGGCGTAAAGATGGGGGCCTTCGGGAAATAGATCATAGATGATCGGGAAGCCGATGAATTCCAGTTGGATGTTCACGCCGAATCTTCCACCTTATAGGGGTGACTCCTCACGCTTTTCGCATGATCGTCCCTACAAAAAGATGATCAGAATTAACGGGGAAATCCATGAATTGCCCCTGCCCATTTCAGATTCCCAGTCGCCTGTAGGTTTCTACCATGGGAATCCCTTCTTTGGTCCAGCCCCTCTTTTCATAATAGTCGGCCAGCAGGATGTTGAATGGGGGGAGATGTTTTCCGCAGCCGCCGTCATCCACCCGGTGAGTGATGACTCGGAGGGGGAGCGTGTCATTCTTGCGGCTTATGCCCCACCCCACCCCAAGCTTTCGTTTCAGGTTAAAGCACCTCTCCCCCACTTCGATCAAATTCTGAACGGACAGATCCCACCCGCAGATGTCCTTCAGCCACATGCTGATATGCTGCAGCTGGACGCCTCCGATGACGGTGAATTTGCACAGTGCCAGGTTCTCCCACAGGTTCATCACGTTTTGGGCTTTGACCACCAGCTCGGCCTTGCCTTCGGACTGGAACCGGTCCATCACCTTTTCAATCCCGATCTCGGGGAAGGTCGATCCCCGCTCAAACCAGAAGCTGAAACTTTCCGTGTGGGAAGGGCCGTGGTCTGACGTCGCATAAGTCAGGGCCAGGCTGGCATAGGCCCGCGGGTCATGGGCTGGCAAGGCCATGTTGTTCGACTGGATGCCGTACTCCAAGGCCGTTCCTCCGATCTTTTCCATAGCTACTTTGATTCCGTCCGCCAGAAGGTCTCCGAACCCTTGCCGGCTGGCGATCATTCGGATCAGGCCTTCGGCGGCCTGGACATTCCCCCATTTCAGGTCCAGGGGCCCCAACTCCGCCCGACCGATCAGGCCTTTCTCCGCCAGTTCCATGCAAAAGGCCACCACCGCCCCGGTTTCAATGGTGTCCATCCCCAGGCGATTCACCAGTTCGTTGAGCCGGACCACCCCTGCCAGGTCATCGGTGAGACAGTTGGACCCCAGCATGGCCAGCGTTTCATACTCGGGCCCGCCCGTTTCTTCCAGAGCCGGATCGATCACTCCCCCGACGGTCCGGCCGCAGCCTACCGTGCAGCCGGCGCAGTAAAATTGCTTCTTCAAGAATTTCTGGCTCAGTTCCTGGCCGGAGAGTTTTTGGGCCCCTTCGCTCCATCTGCCCTGCCCCCAGTTCCGCACCGGCAGGTCGCCGATGGCTTCGCAGGGGACCACCAGCCCTGGCGTTCCAAAAGTGCTCAGCCCCTTAAGTTTCCCCGTGAGGATGGGCACGAGTTCTTTCAGACTGGCCCGCAGGGATTGGACATCGGCGACGGGAATTTCTTCCGTTCCCTGAACCAGGATCGCCTTCACCTTCTTCGACCCCATCAGAGCCCCCAACCCGCACCGGCCTGAGACTCGGGCGTGGGGCCCGTCGGTGTTTACGGCGGCGAACCGGACCAGTTTCTCCCCGGCTAGCCCGATGGAAGTGACCTGGGCCCTGTCCCCCCATTCCTTTTTCAGGATCCGGTCAGTTTCAAAGCAGTCCTTGCCCCAGAGGTGGGCCGCATCCTTGATTTCCAGTCGGTCATCCTGGACTGACAAATAGATGGGCCGATCCGCTTTCCCCAGGAGGATCATCCCATCATAGCCGGTCCGACGAAGCTCTCGCCCCCAGTGGCCCCCCACGGACGACTCTCCCCAGAATCCGGTCAACGGAGACCTCCCAGCAACTCCGTGCCTCCCTGAAAGCACGACCGGGGTCCCGGTGAGTGGTCCGGTCATGATGAAAAACGGGCTCCGCGGGTCCAAGGGAGGAACATCGTCTTTAACGAATTGGGAATAGAGATATGCGGCCAGCCCCGCCCCGCCGACATATTTCTTCAATATCTCGGGTTCAATCTCCAATGTCCGCGAACTTCGGTCATCTAAGTTGACGATCAAAACGCGTCCGTAATTTCGTCCCATTCCTTCCTCCAGTCTTAATTAAATACGGGAAAGGTCACGAACGTTATTGTGGATTCCGAGTAGGAGCGGGTTTAAAACCCGCCCCTACGGCCGGACGGCAGGGCCATGAAAGGTTTTATTTGCTCTTCAAGGCGGCAATGATCTCCCGCAGGAACGCGGGAAGATCGTCGGGAAGGCGGGAGGTGATCAGATTGCCGTCCCGGACAACTTCCTGATCCACATACTTGGCGCCCGCATGGATCACGTCGTCCTTAATCGAGAAGAGGCAGGTCATTGTTTTCCCTTTCAGGATTTCCGCCGAAGCCAGTACCCATCCGGCATGGCAGATGGTGGCTACAATCTTGCCCTGTTCGAAACAGTCCTTTACCAACTTTAGCACCGCCGGGCTGCGCCGCATATAATCCGGGGCAAACCCGCCGGGGATGATGATGGCATCAAAATCGGCGGCGCTGACGGCGTCGGCATTCACCAGGTCGTTCACACTTTTGAAGGCCAGACCCCCGGGAGCTGGGATTCCATTCAGGCTGGGGTATTCTTTGGCCCCCGTGCCGATGATGGAAACCTTGGCTCCCGCCTCCTTCATGCGAAAGTAGGGATACCAAAATTCAAACTCCTGATACATCTTCTCCACAAAGATGCCCACCCGTTTCCCTGCCAGTTCCATGTTCAAACCTCCTTTTTTAGTATTCCACTCACACGAACACTGATACTTATTTCAAATGGCCAGGTATTCCCTCTGGATTTCTTCGTTCCCCTTGATCTCCGCCGGGGAACCTTCAAATTTGATGACCCCCTCATCCATTAAATAGCACCGGTTGGATATTTCCAGGGCCATGTCGGTATTCTGTTCCACCAGCAGGATGGTCTTTCCATGCTTTTTAATCTCTTTTAACACCTCGGCGATTTTTTCCACCATGATTGGACTCAGCCCCTCGGAAGGCTCATCGATGAGCATTAAGACCGGATCGGAGACCAGAGCCCTGGCAATGGCCAGCATCTGTTGCTCCCCTCCGCTCAGGCTGGTTCCTTCCTGGCTCCATCGTTCCCTGAGGCGGGGAAAGACCTGAGAAATCTGTTCCAAGAGGACTGCAACTCTGGCTTTATCTTTATTCTTAAGCGTGGCCAGTTTGAGATTTTCATAAACAGTTAACCCGGGGATAATCTTACGTCCTTCTGGAACCAAGCTGATTCCTTTCTGGGAAACCAGGTGGACCGGAAGGCTGGCGATTCTCTCCCCTAAGAAATTGATCTCCCCGGATTTCGGGGGGACCAATCCCATGATGCTCCGAATGGTCGTAGTCTTTCCCGCACCATTTCGCCCGGAAAGAAGAACAATCTCCCCTTCCTTCACCCGGAGCGAAACGCCCTGCAGGATGTGACTCTGCCCGTAATAGGTGTGGATATCCTGGACCTCCAGCATCATGATTCCTTGACCCCTCCGAGGTATACCTTCTTTACCGTTTCGTTGGCCCGAATCTCTTGGGGGTTGCCCCGGGCGATGACCTCTCCTTCATGGAGGACGGTAATCTTATCCGAAAGGTCCATGACCACCTTCATTTTATGTTCCACCAATATTACCGAGAGACCCTGGGCGATTTCCTTGATCAGATCGACGGTCTCTCGGGTCTCGCCCGGGCTCAAACCCGAAGTAGGCTCATCCAGGAGGAGAAGGACTGGGTCCGTCCCCAAAGCGACCCCGATCTCCAGGTGTCTCTGATTTCCATAGGGAAGGTTCGCGGCCAGGACATTCTCTTTATCCCCCAAGCCAATCTTCTTTAAAATTCTTTCCGCCTTTTCATTGATTTCGCGATGGCTTTTCGCCAACGACCATAGGTTGTAGGAGGTCTTGCGGGATTGGACCGCTAAACGCACATTCTCGAAAGCGGTCAGTTTGGGGAAAATATTGGTGATTTGATAAGAGGTCGCCACACCCTTGTGCGATATGAGGTGCTGATCCAACCCGGTAATATCTTCATCGTTAAACCAGATTCTTCCTTGGGTAGGTTCTAATTCACCAGTAATCAGCTTGAAAAGGGTGCTTTTCCCGGCGCCGTTCGGACCGATAATAGATTGGACCTCGTCTTTTTGGAGGGTAAAATCTACATTCAAGACAGCGGCCAGCCCCCCAAAATATTTAGTCAGCTTTTCCGTCTTCAGGATTTCCAACGGCTCTATCCTCTCTTCGGGGAAGTGGCTTTGAATCGATCGGCAAGGTCCCGAACCGTTCCCCAGATTCCCTGAGGAAAGAACAAAACACAGAGGACAAAAATTGGGCCTAGGACGATCATCCAGTACTTGGTGAATCCACTGATGATATCTTCCAGGTAGAGAAAAACCCCTGCGCCGATGAAGGGACCGAAAAATGTCCCCGGCCCCCCTAATAAATTCATCAACAGAATTTTTCCCGATGTTTCCCAGTAAAGCTGCTCCAGCCCCACAAAATTTATGTAGAGAGTGTGCAGCGCTCCAGCCAGTCCGGAGAAGGTTCCGGATAGAATAAAGGAAAGCCACTTGATCCGATTGGTGTTGTACCCCAGGGCCCTGGCTCTTTTTTCATTTTCCCTGATCCCCTGCAGCACTTTTCCGAAAGGGGATTCGAGGATCCGGTTTAACAGCAGAAGGGAGATCACCACCAAGGCGAAGACAAAGAAATAAAAGCGAACCGGCGTGTAAATATTGAGGAAGAACAGTCCCGGAATTTCCAGGGGCGGGTGCGGAATGTTTCGCAGACCCGGTTCTCCCCCGGTTAATGATTCCCAGATACTGGCTATAAAGTAGAGCATTTGGGCAAAGGCCATGGTGAGGAGGGCAAAATAGATTCCCCGCCGGCGCAGACAGAAAAAACCGATGACCATGGCCCCGAGGCAGGCCACCCCAACTCCCGCACCGATCCCTGCCAGAAGAGAACAATTCGTCCGGATTAAGACAATCCCGGTGGCGTAGGCGCCCAATCCGAAATAGGCGGCATGGCCGAAGGAAAGCAAGCCGGTGTAGCCGTATAGAATGTTATATCCCAATGCCAGAAGCCCCCAGATTACGATTTGAGTCGCTAGAGCTTCATAGGGCAAAAGGAAAGGGATCCCTACGAGGACAAGGATGATCATCAAAACCGAGTGATCGGTTATCCACCGTAAACATTTTTTCCATGATGGGTCTGGAGTCATGATCGATATGGGATGCTACCAAATTCCGTTCAAATGGAGACCGTAGGAGCCATTCATGAATTGCCCTTACAGGATGAAACTGGCTTTATTCAAGCAGACCGGATATCCCAAACAGGCCGCTGGGCCTGATCAAAAGCACCACTGCCATGGCAATAAAAATAACGATATTGGACATCTCGGGCATGAGTAAAGAAGTTAAACTGACCACCTGCCCGAGAAGCAGCCCGCTCACCACTGCGCCCTTCAGACTCCCCATCCCACCCACGACGGTCACCACGAAACACTCTACGAGCATGGCGATTCCCATTTCCGGATAGACTCCGCGCATGGGTGCGGCCAGGATGCCCGCCAGACCCGCCAAGCCGGTCCCGATTCCAAAGACTACAAGCCAAACCTTGGAGATATCGATTCCCAAAACTCGGACCATTTCGCTATCCCGGGTACCTCCACGGATGATCAATCCCACATTGGTCTTCTCCAAGAATAGCCATATTAGAAAGATGACCGCGGCGGTGACGAAGATAACGAAAATTCTATAAAGGGGGAAAGAAAATAAATTAAAAAAATTTATGCTTTGCTGTAAAGAAATGGGGGCATTGAAGGGATACCCAGTTGTTCCAAATAGGATCCGAATGGCTTCAATCATGATCAAAGACAACCCGAAAGTCAGGAGCAGGGGGTAATCCGGGTTTAAGCCATAGAGGCGACGAACGAATAGATATTCTACGGCCATGCCAATCGCCCCGGTGACCAGGGGGACGACGATTAACCCCAACCAGAAGTTGTTAAAATATCCCGCAGATAAAAGAGCGACATAGGCCCCCCACATGTAGAAGGCGCCATGAGCAAAATTGACGACGGTGAGCAAACCGAAGATCAAAGAGAGCCCGATGGCCAACAGAACAAAGATCATCCCCAGGACCAGGCCAGTAAAAATTTGAAAGATAAGAATATTCCCGGGAATACCAAACATAATGGGCGCACCCCGCTTAACAGTAGGGGCGACCCGGTGGGCCGCCCCTACAAGACCCCAGGCACGGATGGTTAGGGGAGCTGTTTGCTGAGAGGAACACCCTCCTGCAGGCCAAGTTCCTGAGCCGAGCGTTCCATCTTATCATCCGCCTTCACCGTATCCACAACTTTGAAAACGTCCCATTCTTCGGTTTTTTCTTTACCGCTCTTGGATTGGAGCACTAGCATGTCCTGGATCGACCGGTGATCCCAGGCCCTCATCCACTGTTTGCCTTTGTAATGGTCGTAGGTATAACCTTCGAGGGCCAGGATGACTTTCTTCGTGTCCATGGCCCCGGCCCTCTCTACGGCACTGAGCAGCCCTCTAACCCCACTGTACCCATATCCCGACATATCCGTGGGGGGTCTTCCCCATCGATTGCGGTAATTGGTCACAAAGGTTTTGGCGGTGGGAATGGTCTTCTCTGCCCCCCAATAGAAGGTGGCTCCCCCAATCATTCCTTCATACGGCTCATCGCCCGCCGCCATCCTCGAGGTAATCACGATGAGCGGAGCAATGATTTTCATCTTCTTCTTCAAGCCGAATTCATGAACCTGCTTAACCGAATTGAGCTGATCCTTGCCGAAATTGCAGAGGAGCAATACTTCCGGTTCAGCGGCCAGGATCTTGGGAAAATAGGTGGTATAATCTGTAGCTCCCGTGGGGTGATTGATCAGGCCTGCCTCAGTACATCCCATCTCCTTGCCAATCCGGCGGAAACCTTCGGTGGTCTGCCACCCGAATCCATAATTGGCCGCCAGAATGAACCATTTCTTTCCCAGGTTCTGCGCCGTCCATTTTCCCACGGCCTGGGTGATGATGTGGAGGTTGGTCGCCTCGGAAAACGTGTATGGGCTCACATCCTTGGCCATGGTGATTTCATTGGAGGCGCTGGTGGACATGAAAATGGTTTGAGCCCGTTTACACTGTTCATTAATGGCCAGCTGAGTGTGGGCGCCGATGGACCCGGCCATCATGTGAATCTTGTCCTTTTCCAAGAGTTCCTTCGCTCGTCGAGCGCTTTCTTCCGGCTGCAATTTGTCGTCCCGGACCAGCAGTTCAATCTTCCGCCCCAGAACCCCGCCTTTAGCGTTGAATTCATCTACGGCTAGAGTTGCCGCTGCCACCTGGTCGGCGCCCTCGGTCCCAAAGGGCCCGGTCAGGGGCTGGATGAAACCGAGCTTGATCGGCTCCTTGGCCTGAGCGAAGGATGTTGGGGGAAGAAGGCCGCCCAAGGCCGTTGCTCCTCCGAGGGCTCCTACGGATTTCAGGAAATTTCTGCGGGTAATTCTCACGGTTCTCCTCCTTTCTTTTTCATCCTTTCGAGCTATTTTCTTTCCTTTCTGTTTATCTCCGAAAAACAGCATTTGGTTATGGATGAGATGAAAACCGCATACCGGGGAGCAGCCGGCGAACCTTATTCAATCCCCGCCAGCCGCTTGGCGATATTCTTCCTCTTGTTGAGGTCCGACTCGCGCAGGATGGTCAGGCGGTGGGCCTGGGGGGAGCCTCCGCCGTGGAGGTCGGAGACCGTGTCGGCGCTCTCCAAGGCCAGTTTCTCCACCAGCCGGAGCATCTGCACCCGGTGTTCCACGGGAGCTTCTGCCGTTCCCTTCAGGTATTTTTTCAGCAACCCAGAGATCTCCGGGTTTTGGAAATCCCGGTCCGAGGGCAGGTCGGCCACATATCCTCCGGCGATATCCACCATGAGACGGATGACTTCCGCCATCTCTCTGCCCTCATGAATCTTGGAGGCATTGGCCAGGACCGAGTTGATGAAATAGGTCCCGGAAGGCTCTTTCTTCCCCTCGTAGGAAGCGGCCAGGCTGCACCCGTAGAGGGTCTCCGCCCGGTAAATCATATCCACGATCTTCTCCCGGAGATGGCTGACCTTGGCCGAGCCGTTGTAATCCATCATCGCCAGGGCGGCCCCGGTCATGACATCGATCTTCCCCGATTTGCACCCCCCGTGGGACTGACGGTGGAAGGCGGAAAAACGGTTCACCATTTCCCCGGAGAAATCGATCTCCCCGCACATGAAGACCCGCTCCCAGGGCACGAACACGTCATCATAGATTACCGTCGGACAGTACTTGCTGTAGCGGGAATTGCCGCAATCCACGCCCTCGATCTCCCGGGTGTCGAGCGTGTTCCTTCCCACCACGTGAATGACCCCCTTGGTATCCGCAGGGACGGCGAAACCCACGGCATAGTCCTCGTCTCCCTTCCCCATGGCCCGCGTGGGCAGGACGATCAGTTCATGAGAGCTCAACGACCCGGTCTGGTGCACCTTTGCCCCCCGGACGATGATTCCGTCTTTCTGCTTCTCCACGATCCTCAGGTAGAGGTCTTTGTCCGCCTGCTCATGAGGGCTGAGGCTGCGGTCTCCTTTGACGTCGGTCACGCTCGCATTGGCGGTGAAATCGTTGCGTTGCATGTGCTTTAAAAATTCCAAGAAGCGGCTGTAATAGGAAGTGCCGAATTTCTTATCGATGTCATAGGTGACGATGGAAAGAGCGCTCATGCAATCCAGCCCCGTGCAGCGCTGATGACAGGTTCCCACATGATTTCCCAGGGTGCGGTTGATCTTCACCCTGCAAACCAGGTCCTCGATGGACTGAGGGGGCAGGGTGAAACGATTGATCCGCTCTCCGGTGAAGGGAGAAACGGTGGTGAAGAGGTCCCGGTGTTTTTCCGAATTCGCCAGTTCGTAGGTTGCCCCGGTAGCGTTGATGCCTCCCCGGATCCGGGGATTGTCGACCACATTCTCCAGCTTCTCCCCAAACATGTAGGCCGTCGGCTTCAACTTCCGAAGACTCTCCACGTACTCCTCTACTGTTTTAACTGCCATAACCCTCCTCCTTTCGATATAGAAAACATTGGGACGCAGATGAACGCGGATAAACGCAGATAATTCTCTTGCCAAATGCAGATAGAAAACAATTTTGATGATCCCGTAAAATGTCCCAAGAATCGTCACCCCGGCGCAAGCCGGGGTCCAGAATTTATTGAAATAACTGGATTCCGACTTTCGCCGGAATGACAGATTTTGTGGAAATTCGGCTTTAGGAGTACATCAATTTTTGCGCCTTTTTATTTTCCTTCTGAATCCTGAAAATCTGCGTGTATCTGCGTCCTATAATTCCTTCAAAATTCCAGTCCTCTTCGGAAAGCTTTGAGGTTCATCTCCTTGGCCTTGGGCGGGACGTTGGCCTCGATGGCTTTTTCCATGGCCCCGACCGAAAGGACCGCCGTCTTTTTGAGCAGTCCGCCCAGCAGGATCAGGTTGG
>DASPRR010000607.1:0-5152 GCA_035624375.1 Thermodesulfobacteriota bacterium
TCGATCCCATGCTCTGCGTGGGCTGCGCGCTCTGCATAGATGTCTGCCAGAAGGGAGCCATCGCATGAAAATGGACGTGGTTATTTCGGGCGTGGGAGGCCAGGGGAACATCTTTGCCTCTCTGGTCATCTCTGAGTACGCCATGAAAAAGAACCTGACGGTAATCGGGGCGGAGACCATCGGCGCGGCCCAGCGGGGCGGGGCCGTGGTTTCTCACATCCGCATCTCGGATGGGGAGATTTTTTCCCCCATCATCTCCCGCGGGCAGGCCGACCTGCTCATCGGGATGGAATACGTGGAGCTGCTGCGACACATGCGTTTACTGAACCCCAAGGGAATGTACCTCCTGAACGCCATGAAGATCCCCACAGTGCTGAACAACATGGCCCTGGATGAATACCCAGCCACCGAGGATATCCTAAAGGCCATCCGGAAGTACTGCCCCCATGGGTACGTGGTGGAAGCGTCGGCCGCGGCCAAAAAACTGGGGAACATCCAGATGACCAACGTGGTCATGCTGGGCGCTCTCGTCAAGGTGGCGCCCTTCTTCGAATACAACGAGATGAAGCTGCTAGTGGCCGCCAATTCCCCTACCCGGTTCAAAGATGCCAATCTGAAAGGGTTCGAGGAAGGACATAAATTGATCCAATAACAATCGGCTAGATCCTGTAGGGGTGGTTTTTAGCCCCCCCCTACGGCTGACCGCCGTCTTTGGGAGGTTCCATGGAGCGGACTTTGTCGATTATCAAGCCCGATGGGGTCAAAAAAGGCCTGATCGGTGAAGTTGTCAAAAGGTTTGAAAAGGCGGGCCTAAAAGTGGTGGCCATGAAGATGATTCATATGACCAAGAAGGCAGCGGAGGGGTTCTACGCCGTTCACCGGGGGAAGCCCTTCTACAACAGTCTGACCGATTTCATGTCCTCCGGTCCCTGCGTGGTTCTAATTCTGGAAGGAGAAAAGGCCATTGGCCGGAACCGGGAGCTCATGGGAGCGACCAACCCGAAGGACGCGGCGGCCGGGACGATCCGCAAGGAATACGCTGCTAACGTGGAACAGAATATTGTCCACGGGTCGGATGCTCCGGAGACAGCCGCTTTCGAAATGGGTTATTTTTTCAACGCCCTGGAAATCTGCGCGTAGGAAAAATATTCAACACCGAGACACAGAGTTCACAGAGAATTTGAATATAAAAATAATCGGAAAAATCAAAATAATTTTAGTTTTCTTAAGGGTAATGATTTCTCTGTATCCTCTGTGCCTCGGTGGTGAATGCCTTTGAATTTTAATCCAGATATTATTGTCATCGGAGGAGGGGCTTCGGGGCTGATGGCGGCGGGAAGGGCCGCGGAACTCGGAGCCAAGGTCCTCCTCCTGGAGAAAATGGGACGAGTGGGGATCAAACTGGCTCTCACAGGAAAGGGCCGGTGCAACCTGACCAATGGCGGCGATCGCCAGTCCTTCATCGAAAACTACCGGCACAACGGAAAATTCCTCCACAACGTCTTCTCCCGCTTCTTCAACCAGGACCTGATCTCCTTCTTTCATCAAAAGGGTCTTCCCACGGTGGAGGAAAGAGGAAAAAGAGTATTTCCCGCTTCCAACCGGGCCCAGGACGTGGTCCGAGTCCTAAGGGAGCATGTGGCCTCCTGCGGGGTCCAGACCTTCCTCCATACCCCCGCGAGAGCCATTCTTCAGGAAAACGACCGGGTCGTCGGAGTCCGGACCGATTCAGGGGTCCGGGCCGCATCCCGGGTAATCCTGGCCCCGGGAGGAGCCTCTTACTCCCGAACCGGATCGACCGGCGATGGATACCGGATGGCACAGGAGCTGGGCCATACCCTTATGGCCATTCGGCCTGCCCTGGTTCCGCTGGAAGCGGAGGAAGGGTACATCCGCGAACTACAGGGCCTCAGCCTCAAGAATGTCCGGGCCACCCTCTTCTCCTCCGGCCGCAAAGCAGGAGAAGAATTCGGGGAGATGCTCTTTACCCATTTCGGGGTTTCCGGCCCCATCGTGCTCACCCTAAGCGGCCCGGCCGTGGAGGAATTCCCCCGAGGAAGGGTGGAGCTCTCCATCGACTTCAAACCGGGTCTTACCCATGAACAGGTAAATCAGCGTCTGCTCCGGGAATTTCGGGCGGGAGGGAGAAGAAAAATTATAAATATCATGCCCAACCTCCTGCCCCAAAGGCTGGTCCCTGTTCTTCTGCGGCGGGGGGAAATTTCGCCGGAGTTGAAAGGGGGGGAAATCCATGCCGGGACGCGCAGAAGAATGGTGGACCTGCTGAAGGATTGGCGGCTCACCCTGCGGAGGGCCAGGCCCCTGGAGGAGGCCATCGTCACGGCTGGCGGCGTGGCAACGAAGGAAATCCATCCTTCCACCATGGAATCTAGGATCGTTCGAGGCCTCCATTTTTGCGGAGAGGTGATTGACATCGACGGAAAGACCGGCGGGTATAACCTGCAGGCGGCCTTCAGCACCGGGTGGGCGGCAGGAGAGGCGGCGGCCAAGGCGAGATGAGGACAAGAAACGGGCGGGTGGCCCTCAAGGATTTATCCCTGAGAGAGCTGGAGGCTTTCATCGTCTCCCTGGGAGAGAAGCCTTTCCGGGCGATCCAGGTGGCCCGGTGGCTCTATGGAAAGGGAGTCGGAACCTTTGAGGAAATGACCAACCTGTCAAGGTCTTTCCGCCAGAAACTGGAAGAGGCGGCCTGGATCAGCCGCCTAGGCTCCGCGGAAGTCCATTCGTCGGAGGATGGCACCCGCAAATTCCGGTTTATCCTAGCCGACGGAGAAGCGGTGGAGAGCGTCCTTCTTCCGGAAAGGGACCATTTGACCCTTTGCCTTTCCAGCCAGGTCGGCTGCCCCTTAGGCTGCCGGTTCTGTCTGACGGGGAAGCGGGGATGGGTGCGAAATCTAATAGCTTCCGAGATCATCGATCAGGTCGTTGGGGTTCGATCCACCCTCTCTCCGGGGGAAAAGCTGACCAACCTGGTCCTCATGGGAATGGGAGAGCCGCTGCTCAATTACCAGAATGTCCTCCAGGCCTTGGAGGTCCTGCGTTCTCCTTTAGGGTTCCAATTCTCCAACCGGCGGATCACCCTTTCCACCGCAGGGATCATCCCGGAGATGGTGGAACTTCTTTCCCGCCGGAACTTCGTCAAGCTGGCCATTTCGCTTAGTGCCACTACGGATGAACAGCGCAGCAGTCTCATGCCCATAAACCGCAAGTATCCCTTGAAGAGCCTTCTTTCCGCATGCCGGGAGATTCCCCTGCCAAACCGAGAAAGGATCACCTTTGAATATGTTCTTATCCATGGAGTGAACGATTCCCCGGAAGACGCCAGGAGATTGACCCATCTGCTCAAGGGAATCAAGGCCAAAGTAAACCTGATCGCCTTCAACGAGTACCCGGGAAGTCCGTTCCGCCGCCCCTCGGAGGAAGTGGTCCAGAATTTCAGGGAAATCCTCATGGCCAAGGGCTTTACCGCCATGCTCCGGCAGAGCAAGGGCTCGGATATCCTGGCGGCGTGCGGGCAGCTGGGGGGAAGGGGAAATACGAAATTGCCCTTAAATATCGCTTGACAGGGTTCAGCCATTTGTGGTAATGCCAACGTCGAAAAGCCGAAGGGATGTCGGCGGGCAAGGGGCCGATACCGCGGGTCGTCGGCCCGGGTGCGGAAAAGGAGGATTTGAATGAAGTTGACGGGTCGGGTGAAGTGGTTCAATGACGCAAAAGGGTATGGGTTTATCGAACAGGAGGGTGGTCGAGACATTTTCGTGCATTATACGGCCATTGTGGGAGAAGGGTTCAAGTCACTAACGGAAGGGCAGAAGGTAGAATTCGAGATCATCGAAGGCGCCAAAGGGCCGCAGGCCACAAAAGTTGTGAAAATGTAATTCGGCTTTCATTTTCAGACCCGCATTCAGCCCCGGAAGAGCCCCTTCCGGGGTTTTTTTTAATGCGGAATGCCGAATTTGGAATGTGGAATTCAACCATCCTTTATCGGGATGGCCGTTTTTTTCATTGAGACCCATTTTATCGCATCCGAGGGAATTGGAGGTCGCTCTAAGTTCTCTCGATTCTATTTTTCTCGATGCTGTCCCCTTCCAGCGCAGGTTTTTCATTCCGCATGGGTCTTTTCCTCCTTGACCCTTGGGTCGAAAGGGGCTAAACTTTTTTACAAAAAAAGCAGGAATCGAGGCCCTCTTGTGAAAATTGCCGGCATCCAGATGAATGGTTCTCTGGACCTCAAGAAAAACCTGGAAAAGGCTCAGCTGCTGGCAGGGCTGGCGGCGGAGAATGGAGCCCAAATGGTTTGCTTCCAGAACCTCTTCCTGTATTCCTGGTTTCCCGCGGAAATCAACCCGGAGAATTTTCGGCTGGCCGAAGAACTCCCGGGCCCGACAACCGAGGTCATGCAGGAAGTTGCCCGAAAGAATGGAATCGTCCTGGTTCTTCCCCTCTTTGAAAAAGACCCACGCGGGGCCCACTTTAATACGGCGGTGGTGATCGACGCCGACGGCAGCCTCCTGGGGAAATACCGCAAAATCCATGTTCCCCAGCTGCCCCTCTGGGAGGAGAAGGCGTACTTCCAGCCCGGCGACCTAGGGTTTCCGGTTTTTGCCACTCGGTACGGGAAGATCGGGATTCAAATCTGTTGGGATAATTTCTTCCCCGAGGGAACCCGGATCCTGGCGTTGAAGGGGGCCCAGTTGATTTTCTCTCCTACGGCCGCAGCTCTGGATTCCCACCAGAAATGGGAGAAGGTCATCTGCGCCAACGCGGCTGCCAGCGGAGTTTTCGTCTTCCGGGTCAACCGGGTGGGTAAGGAAGCCAAGCAGAATTTTTATGGGAAAAGCTTCTGCGCCACTCCGGAAGGGGACCTGGTGGACCAGCCCAGCGGAGCGATCGAGGGAGTGGTCTTGGCGGCTATCGACCTTTCGGAGATCGAGCGGACCCGGCGGCTTTGGACTTTTCTGAGGGACCGGCGACCCGAGCTTTACGGGGAATTAGTCAATTCGTCGGATAGTTGCATAGTCGGATAATCAGTTGTCTTCTCAACTGAGACTATTCGACTTTCCGCCTGAGCGACCAAGCGACTATGCGACCATGGGACTAAGTGACTACCAATGAACGAAGTAACCAGGGC
>DASPRR010000619.1:0-6272 GCA_035624375.1 Thermodesulfobacteriota bacterium
AAACGCAGGCTAAGAAGTTATCCAGGGGGTATTCTGTCGAAGCAAATCTGAAACCGGAGAGCCGGTCTTATTCCCCGGTCTCCTCCACCGAATTAAGAAAAGGGGACCTGTATTTCGTGGAAGCGGGAGATACGATTCCGGCGGATGGGGAGATTGTGGAAGGGGTCGCCTCGGTCGACGAGAGCGCGGTAACCGGGGAGAGCGCTCCGGTCATTCGGGAATCGGGAGGAGATCGGAGCGCAGTCACCGGCGGCACCCGGATTCTCTCCGATTGGCTGATCGTGCGGGTTACCATGGACCCCGGCGAAGGTTTTCTCGACCGGATGATCAGCCTGGTGGAAGGAGCGAAGCGGCAGAAGACCCCCAACGAAATCGCCCTGGACATTCTGCTGGCCGGGTTTACTATCATTTTTCTGGTGGTGTGCGCCACCCTCCTGCCTTTTTCCCTTTACAGCGTGAAAGTCGCGGGCCAGGGAATCCCAGTGACCATAACCGTTCTGGTCGCTTTGCTCGTCTGCCTCATTCCCACCACGATCGGCGGGCTCTTGAGCGCCATTGGTATTGCCGGCATGGACCGCCTGATCCGGCGCAACGTCATCGCCATGTCGGGAAGGGCGGTGGAGGCGGCGGGCGACGTGGATGTGCTCCTTCTGGACAAAACCGGAACCATTACCCTGGGGAATCGCCAAGCGGTGGAATTGATCCCCATCAGTACCCTGGACATACGGGAACTGGCGGAATGGACCCAGCTCGCCTCCCTGGCGGACGAGACTCCGGAAGGACGGAGCATCATGACTCTGGTGAAGGAGAAATACGGGCTGCGGGGGCGGACGGTGAGACCCGGTGAGGGCCCGGAGATGCGTTTCATCCCCTTCAGCGCGCAGACGCGGATGAGCGGGGTCGATATGGACGGGGTGAAAATTCGCAAGGGAGCTTTCGACGTAATCGCTCAATACATCGAGGGCAGCGGGAACCAGGTTTCGCGAGAAATTCGAGACGCCGTCGAACGGATCTCCCTTTCCGGGGGAACTCCGCTGGTGGTCGCCCGGAACGGAGAAGCGGCCGGGGTCGTCCATCTCAAAGATGTAGTGAAAGGGGGGATCCGGGAACGCTTTTCTCAGCTGAAACGAATGGGGATCCGCACGGTCATGATCACCGGAGACAACCCGGTGACCGCTGCGGCCATCGCCGCCGAGGCGGGGGTGGATGACTTCCTCGCCCAGGCCACCCCTGAGGCCAAGCTGAAGCTAATCCGCCAGCACCAGGCCGGTGGACGTCTGGTGGCCATGACCGGGGACGGAACCAACGACGCTCCAGCCCTGGCCCAGGCCGATGTTGCCGTGGCCATGAACACCGGAACCCAGCCGGCCCGGGAAGCGGCCAATATGGTCGACCTGGACAGCAACCCGACCAAACTGATTGAAATCGTGGAAATTGGCAAGCAGCTCTTGATGACCCGGGGGGCGCTCACCACCTTCAGCATCTCCAACGACGTGGCCAAATACTTCGCCATCATCCCTGCGGCCTTCGCCTCGACCTACCCGGCCCTCGCGGCGCTCAACTTCATGCACCTCCAGAGCGCCATCCTGTCGGCGGTTATCTTCAACGCCCTGATCATCGTGGCGCTCATCCCCCTTGCCCTGAAGGGCGTGCCCTACCGGGCGGTGGGCGCGGCCCGGCTTCTGCGGGACCACCTTTTGATTTATGGAATCGGGGGGCTGATCGCCCCTTTCATCGGGATTAAACTGATCGACCTGCTCCTGGTGGCGGCGGGATTGGCCTAGCCTCTCCCGGAGGGATTTAGAGAAAGGAATCCAACATGTTTGCCATTCTCAGACCAGCGCTCATGGTTTTCATCACCCTCAGCATTCTGACGGGAGCCCTTTACCCGCTCTTCGTCACCGGCGTGGCCCAATTGATTTTCCCGGTTCAGGCCAATGGAAGCCTGATGGAGAGGGTGGGCAAGCCGATCGGGTCAGAGCTCATCGGCCAGCCATTCGATGACCCGAAATATTTCTGGGGGCGCCTATCGGCTACCCCGGATTTCCCCTACAATTCAGCCTCGTCTTCCGGGTCCAACCTAGGGCCTTCAAACCCGGCGCTAGTGGAAGAGGTAAAAGCAAGGGTGGAGGCTCTTCAAAAAGCCGATCTTGGCAATAAATCATCCATCCCCATCGACCTGGTCACTTCTTCGGGCAGCGGGCTGGACCCGCACATCAGCCCAGCCGCGGCTCTGTATCAGGCATCCAGGGTGGCACGATTCAGAGGCCTGTCGGAAGAACGGGTTCGAACCCTGGTGGACCAGTTCACCGAGCCCCGCCAATGGGGTTTCCTGGGGGAACCGAGGGTGAACGTTTTAAGGTTGAACCTGGCCCTAGACGGAATGCAGGGCCAAAGCAAATCATCTTCTCCCCCTTTTTCCGCTGGTGGAATAGGAGTAAAATGATTTCAGGCGGTAGAAGCGGGGCCGTTGATTTCGGCAAAATTTCAGGGAATTGCCAAGCATGACCTTGGAGCACGGGTCCACTTCTGCTTTCCCGCGGGAGTAAAGGATGAACGGCGAGAATCGACCCGATCCCGATTCCCTCTTAGCCCGGGTTGAGGCCGAAGAGCGGCAAAAAGCCCTTGGAAAGCTAAAGATTTTTCTCGGGTATGCAGCTGGGGTGGGCAAGACCTACTCCATGCTAGAAGCCGCGCACAGCCGCAGGGCAGAAGGGGTGGATTTGGTGGCGGCCCTTGTGGAAACCCACGGACGGGGAGAAACCGAAGCCCTGCTGCAAGGGCTGGAAATTATCCCCCGAAAACCGGTCGAGTATCGGGGGGTGAAACTTTCCGAGATGGACCTGGATGGGGTTCTGGCCCGCAAGCCTCAATTGGCCCTGGTGGATGAACTGGCCCATAGCAATGCCCCCGGTTCCCGGCACCCCAAGCGATGGCAGGATATTGAGGAGCTTCTGAAGGCCGGCATCGATGTCTACACCACCCTGAACATTCAACATCTGGAGAGTTTCCGGGACATCATCGCCCAGATTACCGAGGTTGTTCAGCGGGAAACTATCCCTGACCGGGTGTTGGACGAGGCCTCGGAAATCGAGGTGGTTGACCTGCCGCCGGAAGAACTTTTGCTCCGTCTTCGCGAAGGGAAAGTCTACATCCCGGAACAAGCCGCTCGGGCAATAGAGAATTTTTTTGAGCCAGGCAATCTGATCGCCCTGCGTGAAATCACTCTGAGAAGGGCTGCCAACCGCGTCGATGAGCAGATGCGCGAATACCTCCAGGCTTACCCGATGGAAGGGCTTTGGCCGGTCACCGAGCGCCTCTTGGTGTGTATCAGCGGCAGTCCCACCAGTCAACGACTCATCCGTACCGCGCGCCGCCTGGGGGAAGAATTAAAGGCCGAATGGTCGGTCCTTTACGTAGAAACAGCAGAGGACGACAAGCTGACCCGGGAAAATCGGGAGCGGGTCTGGAGCGATTTGCGTCTGGCCGAATCCCTCGGGGCCAAAGAGGTATCCACGGTGAAGGGGGATTCCGTCCTGGAGGCGGTGATTGATTATGCCCGAAAGCATCAAATCTCTAAGATCATCGTTGGGCGTCCTACCCGATCCTCGTGGCGAGGATGGATGAGAGGGTCCGTAGTGGACCAGATCCTGAGGAAAAGCCCCAAAATGGATGTCTACGTCGTAAGCGATGCGGGAACCGGAGAAAATGGAAAAGCCTATTCCCCGCGATCGGCTCCGGTTCCCTGGCAGAGTTACTTCACCAGTTTGCTGCTGGTAGCCGCCGCAAGCTTGGCCAGCGGGGTCGCCTTCCCCTTCCTCACGCCTATCAACCTGATGATATTATACCTCCTGGCAGTGGTCGTGGCTGCACTCCGCTTGGGATTCAAACCGGCCTTGCTAACTGCCTTCCTGGGCGTATTGTCCTTTGACTTCTTTTTCATCCCCCCCTATTACAGTTTTGCCGTGGCCGACACGGAGTATTTCATCACTTTTGCGGGTCTTCTAATCGTGGGGGCGGTGATCAGCACTCTGGTTGCTCGAGCCCGAAAACAGACCGAGACGATCCGGACCCGGGAAATGCAGACTGCACACCTGTATGCCTTGAGCCGCGGGCTGGCCTCGGCCGTCGGTCTGCAGGATATTTTGAATACTTTGATTCGTCATGTGAGCGAGACCTTACCAGGGCAGGTGGCGATCTTTACCCCAGAGGGAGAATCGTTGACCCTGGCGGCCGGCTCGCCAAGGATTTCCCCAGGGGAAAAAGAAAAATCGGTGGCTCTCTGGGCTTATCGCAACGGGCAGATGGCCGGGAGGGGAACCGAGACCCTTTCCTCTTCGGAATTTCTGTACCTTCCCTTGAAGACCGGGGCCCGGGCCGTTGGGGTCATGGGGATCAAAATGGACCTCGCGGGTGAGGAGCTGGCGCCGGAACGCCGTCGGCTCCTGGAAGCCTTTTCCAACCAGGCGGCACTGGCCATCGAAAGAGCAGTCCTTGCCCGGGAAGCAGAACAGGCCCAACTTCACCAGGCCACGGAGAGATTAGAACGGTCTCTGCTCAACTCGATCTCCCACGATCTGCGAACGCCCCTATCTTCCATCATGGGCACTTTGAGCAGCCTGCGGGAAGAAGGGAATGCTCCCGGGGACGAGTCCAGGAGGGAGCTGCTCGACCTGGCTTGGGAAGAGGCGGAGCGGATGAACCGTTTTGTGGGAAACCTGCTGGATATCACCCGTCTGGAAGCCGGGGTTCTGAAAATCAAAAAGGAACCCTACGATTTGCAGGACCTTCTTGGTTCCTGCCTGGCTTCCCTGGAATCCCGGCTGAAAGGAAGAAAAGTCAAGATTCAGGTTCCCCCCGACCTTCCCCTCATCCCCATGGACTCCGTTCTCATGGCCCAGGTCTTGATAAACCTCTTGGAAAACGCCCTGAAATATTCTCCGCCCGATGGGATCATCGAGGTGAGCGGCCGGGTCCGGGAAACCCGGGTGGAAATCGAAGTGGCAGATCAGGGGCCCGGAATTCCCCAGGAGTTCCAGAACCAAATATTCAATAAGTTTTTCCGGTTCAGGCGTACGGAAGAAGTCGGTGGGACCGGCTTGGGTCTGGCCATCAGCAAAGGGATCGTGGAGGCCCATCAGGGAAAAATCTGGGCTGAAAACCTTCCCCAAGGAGGGTTCAAAATCGTTTTTGCTCTTCCTATTGCTCCTCCGGGAGGGGGAATATAGATTTCCAACTGGGGAGCCTCAAAGATGACTCCAGGGAGCAGTGAAAGAAATTTGCCGCGGGTGCTGGTGGTCGATGATGAAAGAGCCATCCAGCGTTTCCTGAAAAATGCCCTAAGCCAGGCGGAATTTTCCGTTCATATCGTGGGAAGCGGGAAAGAAGCCCTGACTGCGGCGGTCGCCATCCGCCCCGACCTCATTATACTGGACCTAGGTTTGCCGGACCTGGATGGACTGGAAGTCCTCCATCGGTTGCGCCAGTGGACGAAGGTGCCGGTGATCGTTCTGTCGGTCCGGGACCGGGAGGATGACAAGATCGCCGCTTTGGATTCCGGGGCCGATGATTATGTGACCAAGCCTTTCGGAACTGGAGAGCTTCTGGCGAGGATGCGGGCAGCCCTTAGAAAATCCATTCAGGAGTCGCCCCTTCCCGTTTATAAGGTCGACAGCCTGGAGGTGGACCTGGAACACCGCCGGGTGGTGGCCGAAGGGGAAGAGGTGCAGCTGACCCCCACGGAGTATGACCTATTGCGTCTGCTGGTCACCCATGCAGGCAAAGTACTGACTCACAACCAGATCCTCCGGCAGATCTGGGGCCCCGCCTATGTGGAACAGCCCCATTTGCTCCGGGTCAACATCAGCAACCTCCGCCGCAAGATCGAGCCCGAACCTACCCGCCCCCGGTATGTCCTAACGGAGCTCGGCGTAGGGTACCGACTTAAATTGAAGACCTAGACCTTGAATTTGAAAGAGAAGCGGCTTTCCGCGATTCAATTTACGAGATTACTTCGATTCCTTTTTCAGGACCACGGCCTTGAGTCTTTCTCCGGCCCATTCCAGATGATTCCTGAGAGCGGATTGGGCTTTTCTGGGATTGTGTGCTTCGATGGCTTGGACGATGGTCTCATGCTGTTCGGCGACGCGGTCATAATCAATGAAAACCGAGGCTTTCTGCTCCATCATGCTTTTCATGGGATGGCGAAGTTCCGCCAGGTAGCGGGCTAAGATACTGTTGTGACTGGCTTTGGCCAAGGCGGCATGGAAAGC
>DASPRR010000620.1:0-2582 GCA_035624375.1 Thermodesulfobacteriota bacterium
GAGAGGTTCGTAAACCGAGTAGTTTTGAATCCTCGCCGGATGTCCCTGAAAACGGGGATCGGAGGCCAGGTCGTCCCTTCCGGTCAATTTGCAGAATTTTTGCCAATCCTCTTCCGAGACAGTTATGAGTACCATATAGCCGTCTTTGGTGGGAAAAACCTGAAAGGGAGTTAACAGGGGATGCCGAGTTCCCAGAGGCTTGGGGATTTCTCCGGTGGCAAAGTAGCGGGCGCAGGCGTTCTCGCAGAAGGCGACCTGACAGTCCACCATGGCCACGTCGATCCATTGGCCTTTTCCGCTCTTCTCCCTTTCGTGAAGAGCGGCCAGAATGGCGGTGGCCGCGAACAGGCCAGCGCCGATGTCGCCGGTGGAGAAACCCACCCGGACCGGCGGCCGGCCGGGTTCGCCAGTGATGCTCACCGTTCCCCCGACTCCTTGGGCAATCATGTCATAGGCCGGTTTTGCAGAATACGGGCCTTTCTGGCCGAAGCCGGAGATGGAGGCATATACGATCTTGGGATTCCGGGCGGATATTGTCTCATAGCTGAATCCCAGGCGCTTCATGACCCCGGGCCGGAAGTTTTCTACCACGATATCCACCCGATCGACGAGCCTGAACACCACCTCCTTGGCCCTTTCCTCCCGGAGATTCAAGGTGATGCTTCTGCTCCCCCGATTGATGCTCAAAAAGTAAGAGCTAATTCCTTGAATATGGGGTCCAACGAAGCGAGCCGTGTCTCCTTTCCCCGGTTCCTCGATTTTGATTACTTCCGCTCCCAAATCACACAGGATCATGGTGCAATAAGGCCCGGCCAGATTGCGGGCGAAACTCAGAACTTTCACTCCTTCCAGCGGTCCCGGCATATTTTGATTCTCCTCTTTGGTTCTCTTTTGAGCGCTGCATTCGGAGCTTTTTCGCCGTCTTCTCCTGGAGCGTCTCACTTTCAAGAGAAAGTCAATTGATGTCCTAACTACATAGTTTTCCTTTCACGAGGCAAGCTTTCATTGCATCAAGGATGGCAGCCAGGTGGAAAGGCCGGGGAAGGCAGAAATCAAGGCCAGGAAGAGGCCAATAATGATAAGGAAGGGAACCACCCCGCGTGAGACTTCTCCTGCGGTGGATTTGGCCATATCCTGGAGAATAAATAGATTCAACCCCTCCGGGGGCGAGATCAGGGCCAGCTCCATGTTGATCACCATGACGATGGCAAACCAAACCCCGCTGAACCCGAGGCCGGTCATGAGGGGATAAAGAATGGGCAGGGTGATGACCAGGATGGAGATGGCCTCTAAGGGCCCGCCCATGATGATCAAAAAGATATTGATGCAAAGGATGATCACCCACGCCGGGAGTTCCATGGATTTTACCCAGAGAAGGATATTCTGAGAGATCTGGGCCATGAGGATGACTTGCCCGGAAATGTTAGCCCCGATCACGATCAGCATGATCATAGCTGAAATCCGGGCGGCATCCAGGAGGGCTTTTCTCATATTCTGAAGGGAAAGGGTGCGGTACAGGAAAAGGCAAAGGATAATGCTGTAGACCCCGGCCACCCCCCCTGATTCAGTGGGGGTGATGATCCCGGAATAGATCCCGCCCATGATGATGATGATGGTGATCAGCCCCCCGGCCGCTTCTTTGGTCCCGCTTAAAATTTCGGAGAGGCTCGCTTTGGGCTGTCTTTGAACGTTCTTATCCCGGCCGGCAACCAGGGCCACGTACAGGCAGAACATCCCGGACAGGATCAGCCCGGGGATGACCCCACCCATAAACAGGGCGCCCAGGGACTCATTGGTCATTGAAGCGTAGAGCATCATGGGGATACTGGGGGGAAAGAGGATGCCCAGGGTTCCCCCGGCGGCCAGAAGGCCGATGGTAAATTTTCGATTGTATCCCCTGGCCAGCATCTCCGGCAAGGCAATCATCGAAACGGCCGCCGCGACCGCTACGCTGGAGCCGGTCATGGCCGCGAACAGCCCGCAGAAGATGATCGAGGCGATACCCAGACCGCCGGGGAGGTGCCGTACCAGCACGTTGGCAAATTTGTAGATTCTGCCCCCCACCCCTCCCAGCCGGAGAACACAGCTGGTCAGGATGAAGAGAGGCAGGGCCACCATGACAAAGCTGTCCAAGGTGGAATAGGCCATGACCGGGATCTGAACCAGCATGGAGGAGCCGCCGAAGAGGAAATAGAATCCGAAGACCCCGAACAGCGCCAGGGCGATGGCCACCGGAATCCCGCAAAGGAGGACGACAAAGAAAAGCACCAAGAGGCCAAGGTGCATGGAGGTCTTGAGGAGGACAAAGCTGATGGCCAGCCCGGCGGCGAAAAGGGCAGTAATCCAAAATTGCAGGAGGAGGGACCCTTTCCCGGGCTTTCGGGCGACGGGCAACTCCCGGAATAGATTTTTCAGAAGCCGGATAAATTCCAGGGTCAGCAGGACGCTTCCCAGGGGGATGAAAATCTGGGGAATGAAAACCGGCGTTCGCAGCAGCGAGGGAGAGACTTCCCAGTTCCGCAGGGCGACGGCGGCCATCTTCAAACCTTCCCAGCCCATGATCAGGCAGAAGAAGATGGCCA
>DASPRR010000633.1:0-7140 GCA_035624375.1 Thermodesulfobacteriota bacterium
TTCGGCCCCACCTCATGGATGATTCCCTGGTAGCCGAATTCGGTGAGGTTGAAGATGATTCCCCGGCCCATGTTGTCCGGGGAATTGGAGACCCCGATCACCGCCACGCTCTGGGGATAGAAAATCTCCCGCATGGGTCACCTCAAATCATGATGAAATAATTTTTGTTGCCATAGCCATCGGGCATAAAATAACCTAAAGACAGGGGAAAGGCAAGCCGCTTGGATCCAAAATGTATCTTCAAATGCTCACAAAATACAGCATTTTTCCCCCACAGATACATAATGTACCCTATTTTCTTTGGTTCACCGAATCGGATAGCATAGCTTGATTTTGAGATATCTGCGGGACTAAATTCCTTTGCGAAAGGAGGGGGGAATGGCGAAAAAGCTTGGGACCATTGTATTCAGCCTCTTGGTTTTCATGGGGGCGGGCCCTGTCTGGGCCGACGAAATCGTCCTGGAGAATGGGAACGTCCTGACCGGGACGATCGAAAAGGTAGAAGGAGGGAAATTATTCCTTAAAACCGACTATTCCCAGCCGGTCGAGGTCCAGGTTTCGAAGATCAAAAAAATCACCACCGACAAGCCCGTGGACCTGTACCTGACCAGCGGAGAATTGGTCAAGGGAAGGATTCAAACCGCACCGGATGGAAAAATAACGGTCGAGCCTGAATCCGGGCAGCCCCCCACGACCGTCGATTTACAGAATGTGGCCGGTATCAACACCGCGCCCCCCAAGTGGCGGGGGAGCATCGCCCTGGGGGGTACTCAGCAGACCGGGAATACCCAGCGAAAATCCGCCTCGGTGGCGGCGGAGGCCATTTATAAGGTCGAGTCTGAGCGGTTCACGGGCCGGTTCTTGTGGAACTATGCCCGGGACAAGGATGATGTCACCGCGGAGAATACCTACGGCCTCCTGAAGTACGACCATTTCTTCACCAAAGAATTCTACGGCTATGTGGCAGGTGAAGGTTGGAACGACCATTTTAAAAACTGGAGACTCAAGTACAACATCGGTCCTGGCGTCGGCTACCAGATATGGGATGATGAGGTGAAATTCCTCCTGGTGGAAGGCGGCGTGGCCTATGGTTACGAGGATCGATACACCGGATCGAACAAGGACTATGTGTCCGCCAGGATGGCCGCGGATATCCGGTACAAAATTGGAAAATATCTTTCGGTGGGAGATAACTTTACGATTTATCCCAGCCTGACTTACGGGGGGCAGTATACCTTGCGGAACGAAGCGTACATTCTCTCCCCATTGGGAGCGGGCTGGAGTCTAAAGCTCTCCAACATCTGGGACCGGAACAGCGACCCGGCGCCCGGAGTCCTGAAGGATGATTTTATGTGGATCCTGGCCCTGCAGTATAATTTTTAACCCTCTCATCTCCCTGAAGCTGTGAAAAAATTTAGGCAGCCGGAAATAGGGAGGGCCAGGCATGCCCGGGGGAGGGGCAAATACACGCCGCCAAAACAGGCGCTTGTTTCTCCGTGGCCGGCGTGGTATTTAACCCACTGAAGCTGAAGCGAGAATCACCTTGTTTTTACGGAAATATTGCCAAGTGGCCGACGTCGCTCAGAGGAAGTCGGGGAAGTGCTTCACGGGCCTTTATCTCCCGCTGGGTTTTGGCGGCGTGTATTTGCCCCTCCCCCGGGCAACGAGAGTGGATTTTCTCTCCCTTCCTCTGAATTTTTTCGCAGTTTCGTTTATCGGCGGTGGGATTCTCCGGGAGGGGAGCCGAGTCTAGTCGGGCTTTATAATGAGACGGGGCGATAACCCCACAACATCCATCCATGAAAGGAGGGTATTATGTTAAAGGAATTTAAGGAATTCGCCATGAAGGGAAACGTCCTGGACATGGCCGTGGGTATCATCATCGGGGCGGCCTTCGGGCCCATCGTGAATTCCCTGGTGAACGATGTGATCATGCCCCCCATCGGCCTGCTCCTGGGGAACGTGGATTTCTCCAACATCTTTGCCGTTCTGAAGGAGGGAAAAGCGGCGGGCCCCTACGCCTCCCTGGCCGCCGCGAAAGCAGCCGGGGCCGTGACCATGAATTTTGGCCTCTTTGTCAACACGATCATCAATTTCATCATCATCTCCTTTGCCGTCTTTATTCTGGTCAAGAACGTCAACCGATTCCGGAAGGAGGAAGAAGCAGCCCCCACGAATAAGGACTGCCCGTTCTGCCTTTCCAGCATTCCGATCAAAGCGACCCGCTGCCCCAGCTGCACTTCGGAATTGAAAGCATAGGGCATAGGAAAAAAGGATCGAGGAACGAGGTTCGAGGTTTGAGGAATATGTGCTGAGCCCTAAGGCAAATACACAGGGCACAGAAGGCAAAACAAACCAACCGTTCAATCAAAAGGGGGACCGAGATTTTATCCCAGGTCCCCCTTTTTCTTTCCTTGTGTCGGATAGGGCCAATACTTACTTCACCGTGATATCGTCTTTAATCTTTCCATAGATTCCTTCTTTAATCGCCCCGTCGTTTGATCTTAACCCCTTTCACCTCCTGAATCAGAATTCGGCGATCTTTTTCTTCATCTCTTTCAGTTCTTCTTCCAGTAAGCTGCTGTCCGGAATCCTGCCCTGCGGGGTTAGCTTGTCGATGATCTCCGGCAAAATGCTGGCCAGCCCTCCAGAGATTTCCTCCTGAGGCATTCCCGCCCTTTCCGAATATCCCCGGAGCCGATCTTTGCCCAGGGCCTTCAGAATCTCATCCGGGGAAATGGGCATATTCTTTCCCGTACCGATCCAGGAGTTGATGATATCCTCCATTCCCTGGTTCTTGAAGGATTCCGCCAGCCCTCTGAGGCCGCCGGTTTGGGGATTGGTCAGCAAGCTTGTGATAATATCCACAAGCGGACTTTGGCCCCTTCCTCCGCCGGCAAGAAGTTTCGGAAGTAACTCCTTGGCAAGAGCTTCGAACAATCCCATGGCGTCCCCCCTTCCAGTGCCCTTCGGAGCAAGAAGACTATGAAATCTCCCCTGAAGAAAAAGGGTGGCTCCGAATGAAATCCGAAGCCACCCTTCGTTTATTCCCCGGGTATTTTGTGGCTATTTCTTTTTGGGGGCTTCCTTGGCGGCGGGTTTTTCTTTGGCCGCTTCTTTGATCTCTACCGCCGAGGCCTTCATGGTGTAATGGACGGTGACCTTGGCTCCCTTCTTCACTTCTCCGCCAGTTACCTTGACATCTTTGTCAAAGGCGATTTCCCACTTTTCGTTTCCCTTCTGAACGGTGATGTGATCGCCGTCAAACTCCAGCACCGGGCCCGTCACCTGGTAGCTCTTGGGGGCGCCCGCCAGGGCAAAGGTAGCAATCAGCAGAACAAGTCCAACCATCATCATGATCCGTTTCATAAATGCCCTCCTTTTTTGGAATTTGTAAAATGATAAAAGAATCGGAGAAAAAAGTAAATACGTATTTTCGCCCGTTTTTGGCCCTCTAGCGCTTTCGTCCCCCGCCAAAAATCGACCCCAGGACCCCCCGAATAATCTGCCTTCCGATCTGGCTTCCGATGGCATGGGCGGCACTCTTGGCCATGGCTCCGACAATCACTTCCACATCTGATTTGGGGGCTGCACCACGCCCCTTGGAGGGAAGAGAGGATTCCGCCCCGGCATGTTTCTCCTCCGCCCGGGCTCTGAGCTTTTCAAAGGCCGACTCCCGGTCCACAACCTTCTCATAATGGCCGTAAAGAGTGGACCCCTGGATGATCTTAATGCGTTCGTCCGGGGTGAGGGGGGTCAGACGGCTCTGGGGAGGATAGACCAGGGCTCGCTCCACAACTGTAGGAGATCCTTTTTCATCCAGCACAGAGACCAAAGCCTCGCCGACCTCGAGTTCGGTAATCACCGTCGCCACATTGAGCTTGGGATTGGCCCGGAAGGTATCGGCAGCGGCCTTCACCGTCTTCTGGTCCTTTGGAGTGAAAGCCCGCAGGGCATGCTGGACCCGGTTTCCGAGCTGGCCCAGGACAGTTTCCGGTATATCCAGGGGGTTCTGGGTGATGAAATAGACCCCAATTCCTTTGGACCGGATGAGGCGGACGACCTGCTCGATCTTCTCCTCCAATACCTTGGGGAGTTCATTAAACAGGAGGTGGGCTTCGTCAAAGAAGAAGACGAGTTTGGGTTTGGGTGGGTCTCCAACCTCGGGAAGGGTCTCGAAGAGTTCGGAGAGCATCCAGAGGAGGAAGGTGGCATAGATCCTGGGAGACTGAAGCAGCTTATCCGCCGTTACGATGTTGATGATCCCCTTTCCCCGGGCGTCGGTCTGCCTGAGATCCTGCAAGTTGAGGGCGGGTTCACCGAAGAATTTCTCCCCCCCTTGCTGCTCGAGGGCCAGCAGGCTTCGCTGGATGGCGCCGATACTGGCGGTGGAGATGTTCCCGTACTGGGTCTTGAATTGATCGGCGTTGTCCCCCACGAACTGGATCATGGCCCGAAGGTCCTTGAAGTCGAGGAGGAGGAGGCCGGTGTCGTCGGCGATCTTGAAGGCAATGGTGAGAACCCCGCTCTGGACGTCGTTGAGATTGAGGATGCGGCTGAGAAGCAGAGGGCCCATCTCCGATACGGTCGTGCGGACGGGATGGCCCTGTTCTCCGAAGACGTCCCAGAATACCACCGGGTAGCCCTGGGGGGAAAAATCGGCGAGCCCAAGCTTCTTGGCCCGGTCCGCTACTTTGGGATTATCCCCTCCCGGAAAGGGCAAGCCGGAAAGGTCCCCTTTCACGTCGGCCATGAAGACCGGAACGCCGACGCTGCTGAACCGCTCGGCCATGACTCGCAGGGTCACGGTCTTCCCCGTGCCCGTGGCCCCAGCAATGAGGCCATGGCGGTTGGCCATTTTGGGAAGGATCCCAATTTCGCTCTTTCCCATAGCGATTACCAGAGACGGAGATTGGTCAGCCATTTTGCCCTCCTCAAAGGGTATAAAACTGGGTTAATATATATAGGATTGCCGAACCTGTCAACGGACTTGAGAAATTCGGCGTTCGGGGTGCTAAACACCGGGCATATCGATGATTTAACCGCCCGGGCGGAATGAAAGGAGGGACCATGTCACGAATCTACGGAATGAGCGGATTACTGGGACGAATCTTGATCTCTTTCATGTTCCTGCAATCAGGCATCAACAAGATCGGGGGGTACAAGGCGACCCTGGGCTACATGGAATCGAAGGGGGTGCCGGGGACGCTGCTGCCCCTGGTCATCTTCGTGGAGATCGCCGGCGCCATCGCGGTCATCGTTGGCTGGCAGGCCCGCCTGTTCTCTTTCCTCATGGCTGGCTTTTGCATCCTGGCCGCGCTGTTTTTTCATATGGATTTCTCGAACCAGGTTCAAACCATCATGTTCATGAAGAACCTTGCCATCGCCGGGGGATTCCTGATGATCTTTGCCCACGGGGCGGGAGATTTAAGCCTGGGCAAGAAGGGCAGGTAAAAGCGGAAGAAAATCCCGATTCAGCCCATTCTCCGGGTTTCCGCTTTGCATTTGTGACCCAATAATTCAAGACTTGAATTTGTCGAATCGGCTCCGGACACTAGGTTAAAATAACCACCACCAGGTAGCGGATGAGGATAAGAACCAGGATGGCTACGACCGGAGATATGTCGACGGCCATCCTCGGGAGGGGCAGGAATTGCCGGACCTTCCTCAGGAAAGGGTCGGTTAGACGAAAGAGGATACCGGAGATGGGAATTCGGGAAAAGGAGGGAACCCACGATAGAATGGCTCGGATGATAATCATCCAGATGTAGATGGTGAGGAAAATTTCGATTATCTGAACTAAGAAGGTCATCATTAAATCTCCTCGCGATCCGTACCGGGGAAAAAAGTCGGGTCCAATAAGTGGGGGCAGGTAATCCCCGGGATTCGATCCGCCCTAACCATTACCCCATCCCCTAATCTGGCCGCTATCCCTCATAGCCCATGACCCTTTACCTATTACCTACAACAGTTGACCCCTAACCTTTGCTTTCTCCCAGAAAAGCTCCAAACCCTGGCTGAACCGCAGGGCGTCGGCAGGGGTAAAATCAGCATAGTGGAGGATGATCCCTTCCAGGAACTGAGGAGCGACGGGAGAGATGTGAGCATGACTGGAGACCAAGTGGGCCAAGTCCAGGGGCAACCCCTCCCGTAAGGTCAGAAAGGTTCCCCAGAATCCATGGGGGAAGAATTTACCGATGTCTGTTTTCCTGAAATTCCCTCTTCCGGCGGTATTCGAAGATTTTGCCCAAATCATGGAGAAGAGCGGCGGCGATCAGAAGGTCTCGGTCGATCTTGTACCCATGGGCCTTCTCCAATTGGCCGAAGATGAAAAGAGCGGCCTTCAGCACAAATCGGATATGCTCGACGAGGGAGACCCCGCTGACTTCCGGGCTGAAAGGAACGGAATCAAGGTATCTTTCTTCGCTCTCTGAGACGGCCAAGTTCCAGACCTTCGGCACTCCTTGGCGCAGGCCAGGTGACTGAATCTGCTTTATTTCCGGGAAGATGGAAAGAAAGTAGGTTTTTATTCGGTCTTTTTCTTTGGCATTCTCTTAGCTCTCCTTCGTTCAGGTAATATATAGGACACGGTGCAAGCAGGTCAAATAAAATTTATGGAGGGCGACTTCAAAGAGTTTATTTCCTGACCTGTTTTCCTGTCCTCTCCTTGACTCTTTATGCGGATGGCTATCTCCAGGCATTCCCGAAGATGCAAAAATTATCGACCAATTTCGATAAGCGGAGAAGGAATTCTCCCGGCATATCTTTTGCTTCTTCTTTTTATAGAAGAATGGGGAAGGGTGAAGAAAACATCCGGTCAGCCCCTCGGCCGTTTGGCTTTTACCCTTGGAAGGGAGTGAAAGAGAGTGGGGAGGAGGCCTTCCCAAAGCAAGGACCGATATTCCGGGGGACTTTTATACTTCTGAGATTTATGGCCGATGTATATTTAAGAAACCAACAACGGTGATGAGGAGGCATTCCTTGCTATGACATTTCAGGAGGCTTTTCAGGTAGGGAAGAAGTATCTGCGATTTCCCACAGGACGGAAGGCCCCCCTCCAGAATCAGCATCCCCCATCCAAGAGCGTAATGCCGGGAGGATACACGGGTCATCCGGGAGGCGGACCTTACTCCATGGCCA
>DASPRR010000638.1:0-4986 GCA_035624375.1 Thermodesulfobacteriota bacterium
CGGGTGATCGGCCGCGAGGCCCTCTGGATGCTGGAGATGGGGGTGGCTAGCTTCGAGGATATCGACAAAGCCTGCGTCTACGGCGCCGGGCACCCCATGGGCCCGTTCCGGCTGATGGACCTGACCGGGATCGATCTTAATTACATCATGTCCCTGGAGCGTTTCAAAAAGACCGGCGACCGGTCCGACCTTCCCTCCCCCAGCGTTATAGAAAGGTACCTGAAAGGCCAGTACGGGGAAAAGACCGGCAAAGGCTGGTACGATTACACTCAGAAAAAATAAAGCCATTCCTCTTCCCTGCTCCTCCATGGATTGCCCGGAGAGACTCTTTTCCTTCCCCGGAACCAGGGGGTTTCGACCCCCTGGGAAAGGGAACTTTTGTCGTTCGTTAAAACGGGAATTTCCCCCGTAGGCAATTCAGTTATCAACTTCTTCTTCAGGAGGGAAATCATGAAAAAGACGTTATTTTTACTGGCTATTTTTACCGCCTTACTGGGCCTGGCAACGGCCTCCGCCCAGGACATTAAAATCGGCTTCATGGGGAACCTGTCAGCCCCCTCTTCCCTGAGCTCCAAGGCCGCAGCCCAGATGGCTGTGGACGAAATGAACGCGGCCGGCGGAATCCAGGGAAAGCAGATCAAGCTCATCATCGAAGACACGAAGGGAGAAATCCCCAAGTGCGTGGAAATTTACAAGAAGCTGGTCATGGTGGATAAAGTCCTCGCCGTGGTCATTGCGGAAAAGGTGGAGATGGGCGTGGCCGGGATGGAAATCGGTGCGGAGCTATTCCGGGAGTACCCCCACATCTTCTTCAGCACCATCGGTTCCGGCGACGATATCTGGCACCACGTGCGGGATAACTACAACAAATACAAGTTCGGCTTTCAGACTTATTATTCCATCTCCACCAACTACCTGAAAATCTGGGGAGAGCTGAATAGTCAGGTCTTCAAGGACCTGGTCAAAACCAAGAAGGCGGCCCTGATCTATGAAGATATGGAATGGACCAAGCCCCTGCGCCGGGGGCTGAAAGACGTCTCCCCCCGACTGGCGGAAGTGTACAAGAATAAGGGGCTGGAGGTGGTGTACGAAACCACCCTCTCCCTCGATCAGAAAATGTTCAATCCGATCTTTGAGGAAGTGGCCAAATCCGGGGCGGGAATCATGGACTGCGTGGTAGGTTACATCGACGAGGCGGCCTTCGTGAAACAGTGGGCCCAGTCCAGTGCCCGGAATATCCCCTTTTACATCTGGGGAGGGCTCGCCGGCATGCCCCAAGCATGGAAAATGACCGAGGGGAAAGTGGCTGGCGGCATGGTGGGATCCTCTATGGTCAAGGTCCCGATCACCCCCAAGACGATCCCCTTCATGGAGAATCTGGTGGCCAAATACAAGGTCGGCCCCATCTTCGGCTCCCACACGACCTATGACACCCTGTTCGGGTTCAAGAAGGCCATTGAGAAGGCCGGGGGCGCGAGCAATGTGGAAAATCTCATTAAGCAGCTAGAACAGGTCGAGGAGGTGGCGGTTTTCGGGACCATCGGATGGGAGCCCAAGTACCATTACAACCTCCCCTACCCGAAATACATCACCCCCGTCGTGCAATGGCAGAAGGGCGACATGAAGGTCATCTTTCCGGCCCAGTACAAGACCGGCGAATACCTGCCCCCGGCAGAGGCGAGGAAGTAACCCGTGTAGGGGCGACCCGGCGGGTCGCCCCTACAGCCCGTCGAAATTTTATAGGTAACCAACGCCAGCGCCTTCTATGATCGAAACCCTCCATTCCATCCTCATCTATACCTTCATCTGGGGATCGATCTATCTCCTTATTTCTCTCGGGTTCTCGTTGATCTGCGGCGTTCTGCGGATCTTCCACATGGGGTACGGGGCCACCTTCGTGCTGGCGGCCTACGCTGTCTGGACCTTCATGGAGGAGGCGAACCTCGGTCTGATCCCCAGCATCCTTCTTATGGCCCTGGTGCAGATCGGCTTTTCCCTGGTGGTCTTCTACCGGGGGGTCTTCCAGAGGTACCTGGACCAGGAAGAAATCCTCCTCACTCTTTCGATCCTGATCTTCGTGACCCTGACCCACCTGGCCAACTTCCTCTTCCCGGTTACGGCCGGAGTTAGCATTCCCACAACGATCATCGACGACACGTTGGTCATCGGAAAAGTGAGGATCGCCTACCAGATGCTCCTGGCAGCCCTGGCTGGAATCCTGGTTACCGCCCTCTATGTCCTCTGGTTCCTCAAGACCCGCACGGGCCTGATCATTAGGGCCATCAGCCAGAACCTTCCCGCCGCCCTTCTTATGGGAGCCGGAGTCAACCGGATGTACTATCTGGCCATGGTCCTGTCGGTGATCCCCCCCACCATCTGCATGATGATGATCGCGCCCTTCTGGGGGGTCGATCCCTTCATGGGCTCCCCGCTGCTGATGACTGCCATGCTCATCGCCATCCTGGGGGGTCTGGGGAACCTCAAAGGTTCGATCGTGGCTTCCTACCTCATCGGGTTCATCCATGCCTCGGTAAGCTTCATCTACATCTCCCGTTTCATGGGACTCGCCGCCCTAGTGGTCACCTTGGCGGTCATGATCTACCGGAGGGGGGGAATCTTCGCGGGAGAGACTCTATGGTAAACCTCGAACTCCGGAGGGACCGGGTTCTTTTCCGCTGGAAGGATCAAAAATACGAGTGGGTGATCGAGCCCCGGTACTGGCGGAACCCGGCCATCGGAGTGGCCCTCCTGGCCTCCCTGCCCCTATTCGTCTCGCCCTTTCCCCACATTTTGACCATGATCACCACGGCCAACCTGTATGCCGCAGTCACTATTCCCCTCGGCCTGCAGATTACCGGGACTGCGCGGGTCAATTTCGGCCCCCAGCTCTACCTGGGGATCGGGGGATACGCCGCGGCTCTGATGAACCTCCACCTCGGGGCCAGCCCGGCAGTGACCCTGCTGGGAACCATTCTGGTCTGCGGAGGGATCGCCTTCCTGCTGAGCCCCACCACCTGGATCGCCAAAGGGCTCTATTTTTCCCTCATCAGTCTCATCCTTCCCCTGACCTTTCTGGATATCACCTTTATTTTCGGGGATATCTTCCGCGGAGAAGTAGGTCTCGTGGGAATGAGCCCCCTCCTCAGCCTCCGGAAGGTGAACTGGAATTACATCGCCTATTTTTACCTTTCCCTCGGCCTCATGCTCTTCTATCTCCTGGTGTGCGACAAGATCGGCCGCTCCCGCTTCGGGGTAAGCATGGCGGCCATCAATGAAAACGAGGATGTGGCCCGGATGATGGGGGTGCCGGTGGACCGGTACAAGGTTTTTTTCTACGTCTTCCCCTCCATTCTCACCGGCATCGTGGGCTGGTACATCGTGCACACCTTCCGGACCTTCGCCGGGGTGACCTATCTGCCCCTTGAATTCATGACCAAGATCCTGATCATCGTCATCGTGGGGGGGCGGGCGTTCCTCTATGGCGCCATTCCCGGGGCCTACCTCATTGCCGTGGTGGAGGACTCCCTGCGGGAGTTCGGGCCGATCAACTATGTCCTCTTCCCCCTGGTTTTGATCGCCCTGATCGTCTTTCTTCCCCGGGGAGAAGGCCTCTGGGGCCTTTACCATAAACGTCACCATCGGGACTATTATCCGGTCCTGCACGTGAGGAGAGACTAGAAGGTGCTGAGGATCAACCGGGTCAGCAAGAGATTCGGCGGGCTTTACGCGGTGAATGAGGTCAGCTTTTCCCTGGACCAAGGGGAGGTCATCGGCCTGATCGGGCCGAACGGGGCCGGCAAGACCACCCTCCTCAACCTGATCTGCGGGGTGTATAAGGCCGACGGCGGGTCCATCGAATTTTTGGGACAGGAGATCAGCGGGATGCCCTCGAACAAGATCTGCCGCCTGGGGATTTCCCGGACCTACCAGATCCCCCAGCCCTTCAGCGCCATGACTGCCCTGGCCGGGGTGGCCGTGTCAGTCATCAACGGAAAACGGCGGCCCAATATGTGCCTCTCCGACGCGGCATTGGAGGCCTCCTACTACCTGGAATTCGTGGGCCTCTTCTCCAAGCGGGACGCCCTGGCGCGGGACCTTACCCTTTACGAACTGCGCATGCTCGAGCTGGCCCGGGCCCTGGCCACCACTCCCAAACTCCTGCTGATCGACGAAGTCATGGCCGGCCTGAACCCGGCCGAGGCTTCCCGGGCTCTGGAGATGATCTGGAGCGCCCAGGAGCAGTTCGGGTTCACCATCCTCTGGATCGAACACGTCATGAAGATTATCATGAGCGCGGCCCAGCGGGTTGTCGTCCTCCAGTATGGAAGGAAGATCGCCGAAGGGCCGCCCCGGGAAATCTCTTCGGACCCGAAGATCATCGAGGCCTACCTCGGGAGTCGACATGCTAAAGGTCATTGATTGGAACGCCTCCTACGGGGTCATCCCGGTTCTCCATAACGTGTCCCTGGAAGTGAAGCCGGGGGAGATCGTGGCTCTTCTGGGATCGAACGGCGCGGGCAAGACCACCCTTCTCAATTCCATTTCCGGAATCGTGAAGGGGCGATCGGGAACCATATCTTTTTTCGATAAAGGGATCGGAAACCTTCCCCCCAACAAGATTGTGGAAACCGGGATCGCCCAGATTCCCGAGGGAAGGAAGATCTTCCCCTACCTGACGGTGAAAGAAAACCTCCTCATGGGAGCCTGCATTCTCCAGGCTTGGAGGGAAAGACAGATCATGCTGGAGAAGGTCACCGCGCTCTTCCCCATCCTGAAAGAACGGTCCGGCCAGCGGGCCAGCCTCATGAGCGGCGGGGAGCAACAGATGCTGGTCATCGCCCGGGGACTCATGGCCCGCCCCCGCCTGCTGCTCATCGACGAGCCGTCCCTGGGCCTGAGCCCGATCATCATGGGCCAGATTTATGAGGCGATCAAGACCTTCCCCCGGGACGGAATCACCGTGCTCCTGTCCGAGCAGAACGCGCT
>DASPRR010000642.1:0-9853 GCA_035624375.1 Thermodesulfobacteriota bacterium
CGGCAATGCCGATGAGGACCCAGAGGAATTTCTTCTGGGATAAGGCGGCCTTCTTTAAAAGGGACCATTTCACGGTGTCCCCCCCAGGCCTTCGATCCTCATTTTGATCTTGAAACGTTCCCTTTCCTTGTCCGCTCCGAGCCTTCTTTCCCGTTCTTTCGTGACCGGAGCCATGAATTCCACCTTTTCGAAGATCGGGGATTTATCCAGCAGCGGAATGAGCTCGGAGGCCGAATCGGCAAAGCCGCTAATTTCGATCTCCTTCCCCGCGAACTTATATTGCCAGACCCAAACCGAAGAGGGAAGAATTTGGCTTAACTCTCGCAAAATCTCGACCTCGCTGATTGCCCCCCGTATGATTTTATCGAACTCGGCGATCTCGGCGGCCTCCTTGGTTCTTTGCTTCTGAAGTTTTTCCACCGCATCTGCTTCCGGCTTTTTCTTTTTCACTTCCGCTCGGAGAACCTCCAGCTCGTTCCGGTAACGGCTGTAAATCCCCCCTCCCCAGGTTAGGCCAAGAATGATCGCCATGCACAAGAGGATCAAGAAGGCCTTCTTTCCGTATTGGGGGATTTTCTTCCTCATCTCTGGGGGGAGAAGATTCAAACGGAAGGGGGTTTGCATCAGGCCAGTCAGGGGAAGTCCGAGGGAAGGGTAGATATAATCGGGAAGGGTCTCATCGGGGCCCACTTCAATACGGCCCATGGGAGGAGAGGCGACCCCTTTCATCCCATGGGCCTCACGGAATTGGGGAAGGGTATTTTCAATTGCATCCAGACCGTAAACAAAAAACATGCCCTTGGACAGAGAAAGGTCATTCAGTTCGGATCTTTTGAAGGCGCGAAGGACCCCCTCTTCCTTTTCCTCCTTGGGCAGGGGAAGGTGGAAGCTGTCTTTCCAATCCGCTCCTTCGAGAATATTCATCTCAAAATTTGGGTCATTCACGTCGAGGAGTACAGAGACCTCGTTCTTCTTCTGCTCTTCGTGGTAGAAGAAGAGGTTCAGTGCGGATATGGCCGAAATCTGGATCGAAATGGGTTGGATCCCCATCCTTTTCAAGAGGTTCAAATAGGGAGCCAGGTCTTCTTTTCTTGCAAAGACCGCAATCAGGTAAATCCATTGGGAATCTTCTTTCAAGACCTGAAAATCCGAGTAAAATTCATCTTTATCGAAGGGGGTTAGCTTAGGGGCTTCGTATTCCAGGACCTTGGCAAGATTCTCTTTGGCGGCGAGGGGCAATCGCAGAAAACGTACCAAGGTCGTTTCCCGGGGGATGGAAACGGAGATCCTCTCCTGCCCGCCTCTATTCTTGAAGATGAAGGTGCGGATGAAGCTAATCCATTTGGCTTCTTGGTTCTCCCCTTGTCCATCCCACCCTAAAGGGAAGACCCGGTAGTCCACCAGGCGAACCTTGCGGAATGACCTCCTCATAAGGGTGAGGATTAAGTAGTTGGCCTTAAAATCGATCCCCAAGCTAGATTGAAAATAGGACATATTTTTAAGGGTTAGCAAAAAGTGTACCAGATTCATTCAAGTATTTGTAAGAATTATTTTTTTCTCATTAGAGAAAATCCAGCCATTGGATTATTTTATATCCATCCTGTTCTCGGGAGTCTATTTTGACGACCGCTCGGATCCCCCTGACAGCACCCCCCTCCTTGGTCTTTCCTCTCGCTTCTACGGTATAGTATGGGTTCGTCGCCGCGAAAAGAATCAACTTTTGGACCTCGACGCTGAATGGCGAAAGCTCCGGAACCCGTTGGAGAAGGTCGGGAAAGTTTTCAAAACCTTTGTCCTCCCGGGCCTTTATGATTTGGCGGCAGACCTCCACGGGCAGGCTGAGGACTACCCTCAAGACCGGAAGGCTGGCGCTGTTGATGTCAATCTGTTCGCCTAGGGCATAGAGGGAAAAGATGTCTTTTAGGCCGATGGGTTCTTCCTTTGGCACCTCCCCTTCTCTTCCCTTTGCCTTCTGGCCGTAGAAAAGCTCGGGGGTGACCCCCCGGACGAGCATCAGCTCCTCTGCGGAGTCAAAATCTCCGTTCTTGCAGTCGTACGGTTCTTTCAGGGATTGGTAGTATTCGTTCTCCGCCCCGTTGACCCGAACGAAATCGTCCGGGTCTCTCCAGTCCAGGATGGAATCGACCACGATGTCCCGCGCGTCCATTTCCAGCCCCAGGTTGGCCATGATCTTCCGCAGCATCCCGTCGGATACCCGGTTGATATTCACCTTGCCTGCTTCCCCCATCACCCGGACAGCCCCTTCAACCCCTTCAAAGGCCACCGGATATTCCCTCCCGTCCGTCACCCATTCATTGTATTCGATCGGGGTTTCCCCTGGTTTGACGTTTTTCTTCAACTGCTGAAACCTGGGGTCCTGCTTGAGGATGAGTTCCGCCACGGCTCGTTGCAGGCTTCCCTGCGCCGCTGCGTAGAGCTTGAGCTGCTCATGGTAATTGCGGGTGATGTTGACTTCCGTCCGCATGGCAAAAGAAAACTCCAGGACCACGACCGAGAGGATCGTAATGATCCAGAGCACCATCACCAGGGCCACCCCCCGCGATGCGGCAAGCTTTGGCGACAACGATTGAAACCCACAAAAAATTTTCATTCTGTCACGCCGCGTTTATGGGCCCACTCGGCCGCGGGTCGGAGGTCCGGTGCTGGCGCTGACGGGTCCTCTGCTGACGCCCTGGCTGCGGATGTCCTCGTAGCGGTTAGCCGGAAGAGAAGCCAGAATCTTGAGGGGCGCCTCTTCGGTCCACCCGGCCCCCTTCAGGGGGAAGACCGTCACCCGCACGGCCGTGGGGAGTGCATTCTCCTCCTTGGCGCTCCACTCCTCCACCCATCCCTCAGTTTTGTTCTTATTTGTATCCTCCTCCTGATAATACTCGAAGCGAACATCGCCCAGCCCCTCCAGGAGGGCGATGGCAGCTTCTTCGCCCGGGGGCTCGTCGAGGAAGTTCTTGTTCAGGACCCTCCCTTCGTAAAGGATCAATTGACCGCCTCCCCGCCCCCCTTCGCGGAACTCATAGAAGGCATACACCAAACCGGAAGGTTTCCTTGCTTTGAGGGAAACGGTAGATACGAATTTCAAAGACCTGGCTCTTCCCTCGAACGCCAGGAAATCTCCCTCCGCCTTCTGGGTCTTTACCTTGTAAGCGATGGCCGATTTCGTCTGCTGAAAGATCAGCTGGGAAACGATCCGGGCACGCTGGTACTCCTCCTTGGTCGATTCCCCTTTCTCCCATGCCGATAGGCCCAGGCGGAAGGTCCCGAAGATCATGAGCAGAAGAAAACCGAGGATGGTCATGGTGACCATCACCTCGACCAGGGTGAAGGCTGCCGTCCAGCCTCTGGGCCAGGGGCCTGTCCTAGGTCTTTTGCCCACTCTCTTCCTCTTTCAACAACCGGTAAGATTCAATGCTCGCGACCCGGTCTTTCAAACCGGACCTCCAGAGCACATCGATCCGCACCCGGTAAAGCGCCACCGAAGGTCGGTAGGTGATGTCTTTTCCCGGCGGGATGAGGTCCACCCTCTTCACCTCCACCTGCCAGCGATAGTTGCTGTCGAATTCTCCCTGGTAAACCCCCTCCGCCAGGCTCTTGTCCAGGGAGATTTCTTCTATCTTTATCCGTGCATACCCGGCGGCCTTGGTATATTCCTCGGAAACCCTCCCCAGGCGCAACCCCCCCCCGAAGAGTTCGATGATGACCACAAGACCGATACTCAGGATGGCCATGGCCACCACGACTTCGATCAGTGTAAACCCCGGGGCTTTTTTCCTCCGGCTCCTCATGTCCCCTCGATTCCCACGATTCCGGTCAGAAAATGGACCTTGATCCAGTAGCCTTTTTGGTCCTGCATCTCCAGAAGGACCGCCCCCCCGTTCGATCCTCCGGTCGGGTAGAATTCGATGGTCGGCAAATCGGAGGGAAACTCAGGCGAAGGGATTCTGACCTCTTTAATCAGGATCCCCCCCGGCAGGGGATACCGCCTTTCCTGCGCCGGTGCTTCCTCGGTCCCCTTTTTCCCCTCTTCCTGCTTTCTCTCCCCTTCCTTCTCCTCCGCTTCCAGAGACCGGATCCTGATTTCGCCGGTACCCGAATCAAAGAGAATCTGGTAGACCCTCCCCTTCTGGATGGACTCGCTGCGGAAGTAGCGGAGGATGCCCGAGACTCTTTGCGCCGTGGCCTTGAGCTCGACTCCCTTGGAGAACCGGGACAGGGAGGGAGTTACCAGGGCGATCGAGAGGCTGACCAGTACCAGCACGATCACCATCTCGATCAGGGAAAAGCCGCTGTTTCTCATCCCTTGACGTCCTTCCAGCTGACCACGTCTTCGTTTTCCCCTTCTCCGCCCGGGACCCCATCCAGCCCGTAGGAAATGAGGTCGTAATCTCCTTGCTCTCCCGGGCATTTGTAGATATAGGGTCTTCCCCAGGGGTCCAAGGGAATCTCTTTGGGAAGGTACGGCCCTTTCCAAAGGTCCATTGCGGAAGGTTTTTCCCGGAGGGCCTTCAGGCCCTCTTCGCTGGTCGGATACCGTCCCACGTCAAGGCGCAACGCATCGAGTGCCGTGCCGAAGAGCTCAATCTGGGCCTTGGCCGCCTTTAGCTTGGCCATTCCCACTTTCCCGAAAAGCCTGGGTCCCACCAAGGCGGCCAGAAGCCCGATGATAATGATGACCACCAGGATTTCCACCAGGGTGAATCCTCTTTGTTTGTGACCTGCGGCCATGCTCCTCCTTCCACCCGCGGAATCCGGGTTATAGAAATCTTTTAGCCCTAATAAAGCGCAGGGATGTTTAAATTCTGCGAACCGATTTCCCTCATGAATGAAGTTCTGTTTGCTTCCGATTCTGAATAAGAGACAATTCCAAAAGAGGGGTATTTCCAAATCGGCATGAATACCGCCAAGCGGCTTCCTCTGTTCCCCCCTTTTTCTTCCTTTCCAAAAAGTTAAGAATCTCTCTGCCTCTATTGCGGCCAAGAATTAAAACGGAATTTCGTTGATGCTGAAGATGGCCAGGAGCATGGAGATCACGATGAATCCCACCACGGCCCCCATGAACAGGATGATCAGCGGCTCCAGCAGGGAGACAAACCGTTTCACCGTGGTTTGAACATCTGCTTCATACGTCTCCGCCACTTTGCTCAACATTTCTTCCATGCGCCCGGTCTCCTCCCCCACGCTGATCATGTGCACGGCCAGGGGGGGGAAAACGCCCGTTTCTTCAAGCGTTCGGGCCACGGCTTTTCCTTCCCTCAGTCGGTCATGGATGTTTGCGATGGCCCGGGACACCGCCAAGTTCTGGGAAATTTCTTTCACCAGGTTGAGCGCCGAAAGAATGGGGACTCCGCTCTGCAGCAGGGTGGCCAGGGTCCGGGAAAACCGGGCCACTTCGATTTTCTTGATGATGTTTCCTACCGCCGGCCAGCGCAGTTTGGAACGGTCCCAGCGGAATCTCCTCTCCTCCTCCTGGTTGTAGGCCCTCAAGAAAAAATAGATTAGGGCCAGCATCCCCGCACCTAACCACCAGTAGTCCCGGAAAACTTGGGAGAGGGTGAGCAGGACCTGGGTCGGCAAGGGGATGGCCTGCCCCATATCGGAAAAGATTTTGGCAAAGCGGGGGATGACAAAGGTCACCAGGATTACGATGGAGGCCCCGCTCACCGCGGTCAGGATGAGGGGGTAGATCATGACCGAAACCAGGAAATCCCGGAGTTCCTTCGCGCTCTGCAGGTATTTGACCAGGCGGGAAAGGATGACCTCCAGAAAACCACCTGACTCGCCGGCTTTGACCATGTTGACGTAGAGCTTGGAGAAGATACGGGGATGGTTTCCCAGAGCATCGGCCAGGGAACTTCCTTCCCGGACTCGATTCAGAATATCCTGCACGACCCCCTTCAATTTGGGGTTTTTGGCCAGGGAGCCCAGGATTTGAAGGCTCCGGTCGATGGGAAGCCCGGCGGTAACCAGGGTGGAAAGCTCCTGGGAAAGGGCCAGAACGTGTTTCAATCCCACCCTCTGAGGCAGGAAGGAGAACCGGGGGCTAGCCCCTGATTCCCCGGCAAGGATCACCCTGACCGGAATGTATCCCAGCTCATGAAGACTATGGACGACCGCTTTTTCGTCACGGCCCTCCATGGAGCCTTCCACAATCTCCCCGCTGGTTTTGGTTGCTTTGTAGACGAACTCGGCCATCTCCCTGCCCTTACAAAAGCTGTTCTTCCTGGGTGACCCGAAGGACTTCCGAAACCGTGGTGATTCCCTCTCTTACTTTCAGCCAGCCATCTTGCCGCAGGGTTCGCATGCCATTCCTTCGGGCTCTCTCCTTGATGATGTTGGAGTCTTTTTTCTCCAGGATGAGCTTCTGGATGTCTTCGGTTACCTGGAGAAGTTCGAAGATCCCCACCCGCCCCCAATATCCGGTGTTGGCGCACTGAGAGCATCCCCTCACATCGAAGGCCCGGATTTCCTCGGGATTCATGCCATCCATCTTCATCTCTTGAACAACCGCCGGGTCGGGGGGAAAAGGAACCTGACAGTAGGGACAGGCCGTGCGCACCAGTCGCTGGGCCAGGATGCCGATCAACGTGGAAGAGAGCAGATAATCCTCCATCCCCATGTTGATCAGGCGGGTGATGGCGCTGGGAGCATCGTTGGTATGCAGCGTCGAAAGAACTAGGTGGCCGGTGAGAGCTGAATGGATGGCGATATCCGCGGTTTCTGCATCCCGGATCTCCCCGATCAGGATGACATCGGGGTCCTGTCGAACGATGGACCGCAGGGCGTTAGCGAAGGTGAGGTTGATGGCCGGCTTCACCTGGATCTGGTTGATCCCTTGCAACTGATACTCCACGGGGTCTTCCACGGTAATGATCTTCCTGTCCGGCGAATTGATCTTTCCCAGGGCGCAGTAAAGGGTGGTGGTCTTTCCGCTTCCCGTAGGACCGGTGACCAGAATGATCCCGTGGGGGTGTTCGACGAGCCTCTGGAAAGCTTCCAGCGTATCCCGGCTGAATCCCAATTTCAGGATGTCCAGAACGATGCTGCTCTTATCCAGAATCCGCAGCACGATAGACTCCCCGTGAATCGTTGGCACAGTGGATACCCGGAAGTCGACTTCCTTGCCTTTCACCCGGAGCATGATCCGCCCGTCCTGGGGGAGGCGACGCTCGGCGATGTTCATCTTGGCCATAATCTTAACACGGGAAATAATCGCCGCCTGCAGGCGCTTGGGGGGAGATTCCACGTCATGGAGCACGCCGTCGATTCGGTAGCGAACCCGGAAGTGGTCCTCAAAGGGCTCCATATGGATGTCGGAAGACCTCCTCTCGATAGCCCGGGTAATGATCAGGTTGACCAGACGGATAACCGGACCTTCCGATGCCATATCTCTCAGTTGATCCACGTTTTCTTCGTCACCGGCCTGGTATTCCGGGATGCCGTCGATGTCCTCGATGATCTTCTCCATGGAGGACCCTCCCGACCCGTAGGAGCGTTCGATCGCCGCGACGATCTCCGACTCTTGGCCCATGAGCACTTGGACCTGCTTCCTGGTGGCCAGCCGAATAGCGTCAAGGGTGTAAAAGTCGTTCGGGTCGGCCATGATTACGGTCAGGGTGTTGTCCTTCATCTGGGCCGGGATGAATTTTGACTCTTTCATGAATTGAACGGGAAGGTTGTCATAAAGGGTCGGTTCTTTAGGGAAATCCTCATCTTTGGCAAGGGGAACTCCAAAAAAAGCCTGGACAGCTTCTGGAAAATTTTCCGGAGTCAGGAGCCCCGTTTTTACCAAGTTCTCCTCCACTGAAAAATCGGCTGGAAGGCTCCCTCCGGGAAAGGTCTCCTCAAAATCTGCTCTGTGAATGAACCCCTGATCCATCAAATAATCAAGAAATTGCCGATTCACCATGATCCCCAACCCCTTATGGATTCTTCATTTCCTCCCCGGCAGGGGAAAAAAGGACTCCCTTTGGGCTGCGATCCTGCTCAAGGATCCATGTCCCCCATCGAAAGAAAAATTTCTCCCCCCCCAAACGACAAAGCAGAATTCTCCCCTCCCGAAATTATATATTAAAATCGCCAACCGATGAAAGATAAAATTAGCCGTCTTCGGACCTATCCATTAGATTAATCGGCTAAGGACCTGTTTTTCTGTAAGAAAGCCTTAGAATCTAATGTGCCCTTTTGAACTTTTTGCTATTTCTGGGGCTCAGGGAATATGGAGGGAAAGCATGTCCTGGGAGGATCAGAGGTGAACTCCCTTCATGTATGAAGTCCGGAGTTCTGAACCCGCTACTTGATTTTATGGATGGGAAAGACATTCTCCTTGAGGAAGGCTAGAATTCGGTCAATTTCCTGGTTGACCTTTTCTCTCGTCGACCCTTTGATGTAGACCGTTTTGTCCTGCAAACTGCCCACTTCGATCTCCGGTCCGAACATCATCCCCCCCACCAGTCCTACATACTCATCCCGGGGCTCCAGGTCGTTTAGAATCCCCCAGGCCAGGGTCCAACTCCGGGCCGTCTTGAAGACATCGTATCCTCCGCCCCCCAGGGCCAGAAGGCGGGAAGAGTACTCCTTCAATTTTTTCACCGCCTGGCAGTATCCCGCATTCGTCATACTCAAGTGAGTCAAAGGATCGGAGATGTGGGTATCCGCCCCCAGTTCGGCGATCACCAAGTCGGGGGAATAGGATTCCAGGAGGGGGGGAACGACCGCCGAAAAGGCCCTCATGAATGCCTCATCGTCGGTATTTTGGGGGAGGGGCACGTTTACCGTATATCCCCTCCCCTTTCCTTCTCCGATCTCGTTTTCGAATCCCGACCAGGGATAGAGGTCTTTCCCGTTCTCGTGAAAAGAGATCACCAAGACTCGGGGGTCACGGTAAAAGGCGTCTTGAACTCCATTGGCATGGTGGGCATCAATGTCCACAAAGGCTACCTGCAGTCCTTCTTTCAGGAGACGGTTGATGGCGATGGCAATGTCGTTAATGTAGCAGAACCCTTCGGCATGGTCTCGGCCGGCGTGATGAAATCCCCCCAGAAGATTGAAGGCTACCCGAACCTCTCCCGCAGCCACCATTTTGGCGCCCTGGAGAGTCGCCCCGGCCGACAGGGCTGAATATTCATAGACCCCGGCGAAAACGGGATTGTCCTCGGTTCCCAGGCCGAAACGCAGGATTTTCGGGTCTACCGTAAGGTAATTCCTCCCCCCGCTGGCGATCAAGTCGGGCCACATCTCAGCCGCCATGGTGGCCGAATCCACATCCCTGAGGGTTTTCAAGTATTCCCGGTCGTGAAATTCTGCCAGAGTTTCAAAATCGAGAGGTTCGGGTTTCACCAAGCGAATCCAGGAGCGTTCGAGCAAATCATACCGTCGACAGAGGTCCAAGGTCAGTTTGGCGCGAATGGGCTTAAAGGGATGGGTTGGGCTGTATTCAAAACTGGCCAGCTCATCAGAGTAAAGAATGGCGCTCCTAAAATTTTCATCCCGTTCTTTCATAGCCTCCCCATCATACACAAATCCTCTCTGGGGTCAAACCATTTTCTGTTTCCCCACGCCCCTCGCTTCGGCCACATCGCTTTTCGAGGCCCGGCGTCAAGGTCGGGGCTCTCAGGCAGGACCTGAAGGGATCAATACTTGCCCATCCGCAGTTTTTAAGAAAACAGCCCTTCATCCGGTAAACTGAGGGGAGGGGGGAAGCTCATGGGATTCAGGGTGATTGATACTTGCCAACCCCCAGTTTTTCGTGCTTGTTGGGGTTCAGGGTGGAGGAATTTGGATCATCAGGCTCGGCGGGTGCTTATCCTTCCATGAAACTCCTCCCCATGTTCCGCAGGGA
>DASPRR010000007.1:0-2361 GCA_035624375.1 Thermodesulfobacteriota bacterium
AAGGGAATCGTCCCCGGAGCCCAGGAAAAGGAAGTCATGAAGGCCATGGTCGCCGAAGGAGACCCAACCAATAAGCTAAAACCCTAACCCACGCACCGCCGGCCTTATTTCGTTGTTGGACAGGAATCCTTCCATAGCCGCCAAGTTTTACAGACGCATGGCTATGGGCATTGCCCAGCGCTTGAAATACATGAACGAAGACTTCGCCGTCCTGAAAGCTTTTCTTTCCAGTGGAAAATGGAGCCCTTTTTTTTAAGTCCACAATCCGAAATCTGCAATCCGAAATCCAAATGGGGAGGCTTCCATGGCGCTTTTGACCGGCAAAGAATACGTGGAGAGTCTGAAAGAACTTTCCCCCGAGGTGTATGTCCGGGGAGAAAAGGTTCAGGAAATTTGGTCCCATCCCCTTCTCCGGCAAACCGTGAATCACATCGCCGCTGGATACGACTTCGCCCTGGACCCGAGATACCGCGCATCCGCTGCCGTTCAATCCCCGCTTACCGGAGAGGAAGTACCGAGGATTCAACTTCACATCCAGGAAAGCCTGGAGGATGTGGTCGCCAAGGCCAAATTGACCCGGGAAATCACCGGCCGAAGGGTCTGCGCCGGGTGCATGTCCAACATGCTCTCTGTGACCTGGGCCTTGATCTATGACATCGATCAGGCCCACAGCACCAAGTACTTTCCCCGTTTCCGGGAATTCGTCAAAAGCCTCCAGAAGAAAGACCAGATCATCGCCTGGGGCATGATGGACCCGAAGGGAGACCGGTCCCTCCCCCCCTCCCAGCAGAAACATTCCCCGGACCTGAGGATTGTGAAGCAACGCTCGGACGGAATCCTGGTCCGGGGGACCAAAGTCCACACCACATTCGGCCCAGCCGCCCATCACATCGTGGTGGTCCCCTGCCGTGCCCTCGGCCCGGAAGACAAGGAATACGCTGTCTCCTTTGCCCTGCCCATCGACGCCAAAGGCCTGAAGATGATCGCGCGCCCTTCTCCGGGGCCGGCGGCAGAAACGAAAATGGAAAGTCCTCTAAGCTCCCGCTACCTTGGGGTCGAAGCCATGACCCTCTTCGACGATGTCTTCGTTCCCGAAGATAAAATCTTCATGTGCCGGGAATGGGATCAGGCGTTCAAGCTTCCTCTCTACTTTGCATCCCTCCACCGGCAGTCTAAGTGCGCCTGCAGCGCAGGGCACACGGACCTCTTCATCGGAACCTCGGCTCTGGCCGCGGAGGTCAACGGCCTCGGCATGAAAGTCTCTCACATCCGGGACAAGATCACGGAGATGATGATGGCCGCTGAGACCGCCTTCGGTTGTTCCCTGGGAGCAGCCCTGGAAGGAAAGAAACATCCCAGCGGGGTCTTTCTCCCTGACCCGGTGATCGCCAATTCCGGCCTGAACTTCATCCGCTCCCGCATGGGGACTCACCTGAGTTATCTTCATGACATCGCCGGCGGGCTTTTGAGCACCATGCCTACGGAAGCGGACTGGAATCATCCGGACCTTCGAAAGTACATTGAGGAGGGCCTGCGGGGAAGCCCGAAGTACTCCACGGAGGAGAGGCTCAAGGTCATGAACCTGGCCCAGGACCTGGCCGCTTCCCGTCTCACCGGCACCCTGATGGGGTTCACCATCAACGCCGCGGGCTCGCCGGTGACCAATCAGATTGTGGTGCGGAATCTCTATGATTTGGAGAAAAGGATACAGGTTGCCAAGGAGATCGTGGGGATGAAATAAAGGCCGAAATTCTCAAACACAAACCATGAATCCGAATAAACCTAAGGGCTTCTTCTTCCCTTTCTTTGTTTGGCCAACGCATCGGTGAACGCCTTCACCCGCTTCTCATCGACGAGGTTGTCGGCTTTTCCGTCCTTTTTGAAATAGCTTCCCACAATGAAGCCGTCCACTTTCGAATACACCTTGTGAAGGTTCTCGGGGGTCGCTCCGCTGCCGATCAGAATGGGGAGGTCCGTGTTGCGGCGGACGATGTCAACGTCTTCTATCTTTGTTTCCGAGCCGGTCAGCTCGCCCGAAACGATGATCGCGTCCGCCAGGCCTCGGTCCGCCAGGTCTTTCGTCTCCACAGCCAGACCCCGGTCGGCAAGCGGGGCCGCATGCTTGACCCCCACGTCGGCAAAAATCAGCACCTCCGACCGGAGGGCCGCCCGAAGTCGGAGCGTGTTATGGCTTTCCCCCTGGATGATTCCCTGTTCCGACACCACGGCATTCATGTGGACGTTGACCCGGATGAAGTGGGCCTCTGCCGCGGTGGCGATCGCCAGCGCGGACTGGGCGTCGTTGCGCAGGGCATTGACTCCAACCGGGACGAGCGCGGCTTTGACCACTTCCCGGGTGAG
>DASPRR010000010.1:0-3878 GCA_035624375.1 Thermodesulfobacteriota bacterium
TGAGCCTAACGTATAGCAAAAAGGTTATTAGCGCTAGTGTCGCGTCTCAGAAATAAGCTGCATAATTTTGCCCCCGAGCAGGGAGCGGGGCGAAGAACCGCTGCGCTTGCCAAAATAAGAAGCTCGTTCCTCTTTGGAAAAGTTGATTCTTACTAAAGGTTTCGGAAGTTGCCTATTTTTGCGCTCTTAGCCTAATTCCCGGAGGCTGGCAGCGTCGCTTTGCGGATACCAGGCCACCGCTCGGAGACGGGCCATTTCCCGGGCGATTTTGGCGGCGCGCATCGTTTCTCCGCCCCCCTCCTGGTAAATTTATTCACTGAACTTAGGGGACGCGACACCAGGCCCCATTTGCTATTCTCTCTGCCTTTTTTAGATGAGCAGGTATTTTTTCCTAACTTCCTCATTCCCCCGCAGCTCTTGGATGCTTCCCTGGTAGCGGATCTGACCGTTGTCGATGATGTACCCCCGGTCGCTCAATTTGAGGGTCGAACGGACGTTCTGCTCCGCGAGCAAGACCGTCAGCCCGGAGGCTCTTAGGCTCAGGATCCGGCCTTCCAGCGCGCGGACCATGACCGGCGCCAGGCCTTCGGTGGGTTCATCGAGAAGGAGGATGGTGGGATTGCCCAGGAGCGCCCGGGCGATGGCCAGCATCTTCTGCTCGCCCCCGCTCAGGCATCCCCCTTTCCGGCTTTCGATGCTGCGCAGCGCAGGAAACATCTGGTACACCCGGTCCGGCGTCCACCCTTCGCCGCTCTTAGGCTCCCGCCTGGCGATCTCCAGGTTTTCTGCCACGGTGAGGTCGGCGAAGATCCGACGGTCATCCGGAACGTAGCTGATTCCCCTGCGAACCAAGAGATAGGGGGGGCTGCCGGTGATCTCCTCCTGATTGAACCAGACGCTTCCCTGTTTGGGCGGAGTCAACCCGATGATGCTCTTGAGGGTGGTGGTCTTACCCGCTCCATTCCTTCCCAGAAGACAAACCACCTCGCCGGCCTCGACCTTGAGGGAGATCCCGAAAAGGATGTGACTCAACCCGTAATAGGTGTGGATTCCCCTGACTTCAAGCATCGGTTCCCCCGAGGTAAGCGGACTGGACCTGCGGGTCGTTGCGCACTTCTTCCGGAGTCCCCTGAAGGAGGGTCCGTCCCTGATGCATGACCATGATTTTGTGCGAAATGGAAAAGACGATCTCCATGTCGTGTTCACAAAAAAGAATGGTCAATCCCCGGGTCTTGGCCAGGTGACGGATCAGGTCGATGGTGGCGGCGGTCTCTTCCGGGGACATGCCGGCCGTGGGCTCGTCAAGGATCAACATCTCGGGGTTGTTTCCGAGGGCAACGGCTATTTCCAAGATTTTTTGGTCTCCGTGGGAAAGAGAACCTACGATGCGGCGGCCCTTGTCCGCCAGACCCACGCTTTCCAGAAGGCTCCTCGTTTCCACGACCGCCAGGCTGCCGGCCGGATGAAAAAGGGTGTTGCTCTTCTTCTGATGGGACAAAACGGCTACCTGCACATTGTCGAAGACCGTGAGACGGTGAAACACGTTCACGATTTGAAAGGACCGCCCCAGCCCCCTGCGGCAGACCTCATAGGGGGGAAGCTCACTGATGTCTTCTCCCTGGAAAAGGATTCGGCCCCGGTCCCGCCGGAGCTGACCGGTAATGAGGTTGAAGAGGGTGGTCTTCCCCGCGCCGTTAGGGCCGATGACTGCCACGATCTCCCCTTTCTGAACCAGGAGATTGGCTTCGTTCACCGCCAGAAAGTCATCGAAAGATTTAACCACCCTTTCCACCTGGAGCATCTAAGAGATACCCCTTTCGCTTCCCTGATTTTCCCGGGATTTGAATTTTTCCACGAAATACCCCATGACTCCCTCGGGCAGGAAGAAAATCAGGAGGATGAGGATGACTCCCAGGATCAAGGTCCAGTACTCGGTGTATTTCCCCACAAAGGTCCGCAGGGCCACGGTGATGGCTGCCCCCAAAATGGGTCCGCCGAAGGTGAACCAGCCCCCCAAAAGGCACATGATGAAGACCTCCAGGGAGAGGGTCCAGAAGAGGAGGTCGGGAAAGACGGATTTCTCCAGGACGACAAAGAGTACGCCGGCGATACCGGCGAAGAAAGTGCCGATTCCGATGGCTCGGAGCTGATGGCGGCGAACGTTCACCCCCACGGCTGCGCAGCGCTGGGGGTTGTCGCGGATGGCCTGCAGGGTACTTCCGAAGGGGGATTTCAGGATCGAATAGAGCAACACCAGGGAGACGACCAGGAGAATCAATATGAAGTAGTAGGCCTGGTTTAGGGAGGAAAGAGCCTGCGGCATGGGGATGCCGTGAATGCCGTCATCGCCCCCGGTAAATTTGTACCAGCGGTAGACAATGGCCCAGATGAGCGAGCCCAGGGAGATTTGGAGCATGCCGAAGTACAGCTGGGTGAGCCGGACGCAGAACCAACCGATGAGGAGGCCTACCAGTCCAGCGGCGACAGGCCCGGCCACAAATCCCACCCAAAGAGGCAGGGAAGTTCTGGTCAGGATCAGGGCGACCGTGTAGGCCCCCACGCCGTAGAAGACGGCATGGTGAAACTGGAACATGCCGCCAAACCCCACCAGGAAGTTCAAACTCATGGCCAGGAGAGAGGTGACATAGATCAAACCCAGAATGTAAACGAAAAAGCGGGGGACAAAGGGCGGCATCAGAAAGAGAAGGATGAACATCCCGATGAGGAGCCAACCCCAATTTGAATGGCCTATTTTTTTGAACCCGTTTATCAGGACGGTGATGATTCCCATTTACGCTATGCCCTCTGCTCTTTCTACCAGACGGATTTCAGCAGGCCTTTGGGGCGCAAGAGTAATACGATCACCACCGCGGCGTAAGGGAAAACAATGGCGAACTGGGGAAACACCAGGACTCCGAGAGACTGGGTCACGCCGAAGATTAGCGATCCCACCAGCGCCCCCCACATGTTGCCCAGTCCGCCGATGGTCACGATGAGGAAGGCTTCAATGATGAGGGTGTGGTCCATGCCCAGGGTGATGCTCACCGTGGGGGCCACCAGCGCCCCTCCCAGCCCTGCCAGACAGCACCCGATCACGAAAGCGATGGCGAAAACCCAGCTCACATTAATTCCCATAAGCCCCACCATATCCCGGTCCACCGCCGCCGCCCGGGAGACCTTGCCGATCTTCGTCCGGTTCACGAAAAGCCAGAGAGCGACGGCCACGGCGAGTCCGACGAAGATCAAGAAGAGGTTGTAGCGGGGGAAGGAGGCCCCCAGGAGGGAGACCGAGCCCTTGAGCAGGTCCGGGGCGGAAACCGACCGGTATTCCGCCCCCCACACAATTTTGGTCAGGTCCCCCAGGATGAGAGCCAGGGCGAAGGTAAAGAGGAGGAGCATCAGGTGCTCGCGCTGATACAGGTGGCGGAAGAGGGCTCTCTCCGCGATCAGGCTGATGAGGGCAACCACCAGAGGGGCCAGGAGAAGGGCCAGCCAGAAACCAGCGGGCCCTCCGATCCACTTCGAGAGGCTGAAGGTGGCGAAGGCCCCGATCATGTACAGGGAACCGTGAGCAATGTTGGGGACCCGGAGGACGCCGAGGACGAAGCTCAGTCCCGAGCAGACGGTGAACAAAATCATGGCCCTGCTAAGGCCGACCAGCAGTTGCGAAAGGACCTCAGCCGGGCCGATATTGGGTAAAAAACCCACCTCTGACCTCACCTAACCCTTTATTGCCGTTCATGGAAATGTGGGAAGAATGTACGGAGGTCAATGAAAATTCGAAATCCGAAGCACGAAATCCGAAACAAATCCAAAAGTCTAAAAAAGCAATGCTCTAAACGAAGAAAGTTTTGTATTTAGAATTTTGGGTATTGAAC
>DASPRR010000019.1:0-5482 GCA_035624375.1 Thermodesulfobacteriota bacterium
GGTCATGGCGATGGCCAGAATCAACGTGGGGAACGACATGAACATATCCGTGAAGCGCATGAGAGTCTGATCCAGGACTCCCCCGAAAAATCCACTGATCAGGCCGATCACCAACCCAATGACCGCGGCGAAGAACACAATCGTTACTCCGATCTCAAGAGAGATGCGGGCCCCGTGAATGACCCGGCTCAGGATGTCGCGGCCCACTTCGTCGGTTCCCAGCCAGTTGGCCGAATTGGGAGGCGCCAGGCGTCGGTCCGGAGAAATTTCTATTGGATCATAAGGAGCCAAAACAGGAGCCAAAACCCCAGTTAAAATGAGGAGGACAATAAACAGGACCCCTAGAAGAGATAGAGGATTAAAGACAAAATGACGGACCGCTCGCTTCATAAGGTGTCATTCCAATCGGATCTGGGGATTCACCACTGAGTACAAGAGATCAACCATCAGATTGGCCAGAGCATAAAGGATTGCCACCAGGACCGTGAAGCCCAGGATGGGCTCAAAATCAAGGTGCAAGATGGAGCGCACTACATAGCGACCCATCCCCGGCCAGGAAAAAATGGTTTCGGTCAAGACCGCCCCTCCCAGGAGCTGACCGTAGAGGATCCCGGAAATGGTTATCACCGGCAGAATGGAATTACGGAGAACATGTTTGGACATGACCAGGAATTCAGGGACCCCCTTGGCCCGGGCGGTCCGGACATAATCTTCCCGGATCACCTGCAGGACCGAGGAGCGGGCAATGCGGGAAATGGTTGCCAGGAAGGAACTGGAGAGGCAGAAGGCCGGCAAAACCAGGTGGAGCAGCGCGGAACCCAGAGCCTCCCAGTTTCCGGTCAAGAGACTATCCAGGATCAAAAAGCCGGAGATACGCTCTACCTGGATCCCGTCGGCAATTCGGCCGCCGCCCGGAAGCCAGCCCAGCTTGACATAGAAGAGAAGGAGAAGAAGGAGACCCAGCCAGAAGACCGGCATGGAGATACCGAACACACAGTAGGTCCGGGTGAGATGATCGAAGAGGCGATTCCGATAGACCGCGGAAACGATGCCGATAAAAATTCCCAGGAGGATGGAAAGAATCATGCTGGCGGTGGTCAGCTCGAAGGTAGCGGGAAAATAGTAACCGAGTTCCTCAGTCACGGCCCGCTTGCTGACCAGCGAATACCCCAGGTTCCCCTGGACCAAATTTCTCAGGAAGATTCCGTACTGAACATAGAGAGGCTGATTCAGGCCCCAGGCTTCCCGCATGGCATTGATCTGCTCCTGGGTGGCCTCCGGACCGAGGGCGATTCCCACGGGATCGGCGGGGACCACATGGGAGATCACAAAGACCATGACAGTCACCCCGATCAGGCTAGGGATCAAGAGCAGGATTCGTTTTAGGAGGAAAGCAGGCACGGGAAGCCCTTAAAAAAAGAGGGTTGAACCCCCTAAAGAGATTCAACCCTCTTCTTCGGCTGGGGTCTACTTCTTTTTATATGCAGGAGAAGGGATCCAATCGACCCCCGGGTGGAACCACACATCCTCCACATTGTCCCGCATGGCGATGGCGTGGGGAACCTGGTAGAAATAGCCGTACACCGCGTTGTCCACTCCCAGCTTCTGAATCTCCTTGATCATGGCGACTCGTTTGCCGTTATCGAATTCCTTCATGAGGCCGTCGATGAGCGTCGTGGCCCGGTCGTTCTTCCAGTAAGACCAGTTCCAGCGCAGGCCGAAGGTCTCGGGGTGGAAGAAGAAGAAGGTCTGCTCCACTGGGTCGGGATAATTGGCCGTCCAGGTCTGGAGAGCCATTTCAAAAGCCCCCTTCTTCATGGTTTCCACCTGGGTCGGCCAGGCCATCTTCTGCAGGCTCGCATCGATCCCGATTTTCTTCAGGTACGACTGGATCATGACGCTCATCAATTCAAATCCCATGTAGCGGTCGGCCGAATAGAGAAGGGTGGTCTTGAACCCGTTCTCCAACCCGGCCTCTTTCATCAACTGCTTGGCCTTATCCAGGTCCAGGTTGTATTTGAAGAGGTTGGGATCGTACCCCGGGAATCCCTCCATCATGGTGCCGGAGAGTCTCTTGGCTCTTCCCTTTTCCACGTGTTTGATCAATTCATCGTAGTTGATGGCGTAAGATACGGCCTGACGCACCTTCACGTTGTCAAAGGGCGCTTTCTGGCAGTTCATGATCAGGAAGACCATCTTCCAGATATCGGCCATTTTAACTTTGACCCCGGGGGTCTTGGAAAGCTGATCGATGGCATCCGCGGGCAGTTTCTCGGCCACATCGATGTCTCCCTTTTCCAGCATCATCCGCAAGGCCGAAGGATCTTTTACGATCTTATAGGTGATCCTTTCAAACTTGGGCGCGGGCTTGACCTCGGGTGTCCCTCCCCAGTACCCGGCGAACTTTTTAAAGACATACTTGGAATCCGGCTCCCATTCGGCCAGCTCGTAAGGGCCCGTCCCGCAGGCATGGGTTGCCATCCATTTAAGGGCCAGGGAATCATCTGATTTCATGTATTTTTGAACGTATGTAGGGCTGTTGAAATAGAACTTGGCACCCCCGGCGAAATAATCCAATACCACGGGGGTCGGGTCGGTTTGCTTGAAGCGAACGGTATAGTCGTCCACGACTTCTACACTGTTCTCATCCGCGTAGGTTTTGTACTTCCCGGCGGGAGATAGGTTCGCCTTCAGCATCCGGTCCCAGTTGAATTTCACCGCGGCGGCGTTGAAAGGGGTCCCGTCCTGGAATTTGACTCCCCGGCGCAGTTTGAAGGTGATGACTTTGCCGTCGGGCGACATGGTCCAGGACTCGGCCAGCTCAGGAACCACCTTGGCCGATTCTTTGGCATAGCCCACGATGTTGTTGAATACGAAGTTTTCCCCTTTGAAAGAACCGATGGACATGTGCTGGGCCGGGTCCATGGTTTCAATGGCGCTGGGGGAACCGACGACCAACTCGTTGTCCGGCGTCTTGGCCGCGCTCCATCCCGGGCCAAAAAGGATTAAGCCGAAAGCCAGAGGCAGAATCACCCCCTTGAACCATTCGGGCAATGCCAATTTCATTTTTTCCTCCTTCTTTGCTCCCTCAGGATTCCAGGGATTTCCACCGCCGAGTATAAAAGCATTCTCGGGTTGATGCTCATACCCATAGTTCCGGAGGGAATCAATTCCTGGGAAAAATGAGATTCGCTTTAAGACCATTTAATAGCTCAATTGCCTCCCGTTGTCAAATTATTTCGGGATATTCTTGACCAATTCCATCCTAGAATGTCCGGCCGGAATTTCGTCCCTCTTCGGACTATCGGGCCAAGAGGTATGCTTACAAATCCATTGATTTTCTTTTCCCTTTATGAAAAAATCCACCAGTGAGATAGGGCCTTAGACCGGAAAAAATAAAATTAAGAAGGGAGATGGAGGAATGAAAAGGAGTTGGATCATCGGAACCGTAGCTTTATTATTTTTGTTCTCCGGCTCTGCCTTTTCAGCTGAGCCGATCAAGTTGGCGATGTCCACCTGGCTAGGGTATGCCCCCCTGTACCTGGCCAAAGAGAAGGGCTTTTTCCAGAAGCGGGGGATTGAAGTGGAGGTAGTGGTCATCGAGAGCCCGGCTGACCGAAGGGTGGCCTTCGCCGCTGATAAGATCCAGGGGTTTTGCACCACCGTGGATACCCATGTCATGACCGCCGCGGCGGAGAATCCCATCCCCTTGAAACAGGTCCTGGCCCTGGATGATTCTCACGGGGGAGACGGGATGGTCTCCAAGAAGGAGATCAAGACCATCAAAGACCTGAAAGGAAAGACCGTGGCTGCCCAGCTGGGTGCCGGCGCGAGCTATTTCTGGCTGAACTATGTCCTCTCCCAGAACGGAATGAAGCTCAGCGACCTCAAGACGATCGATATGAAGGCCGGGGATGCGGGGTCGGCCTTCGTCGCCGGGAAAGTGGATGCGGCGGTAACCTGGGAGCCGTGGCTTTCCAAAGCGAAGGAGACCCCTTTTGGCCATGTCCTTTTGTCCAGCGACAAGACCCCGGGGATCATCGTGGACTCTCTGGCCTTCAAACCCGATTTCCTAAAGAAGCGGGGAGAGGATGTAAAGAAAATTATCGCTGCCTGGAACGAAGCGGTTAAGTTTGCGGCCGATAGCCCCCAGGAAGCCGATGCCATCATGGCCAAGTTCACCGGACAGAAACCCGAGGAGTTCACCAAGGAGAAGACCGGAGTCCGGTTTTATGGAGAGAAGGAGAACAAAGAATATTTTGGGACCGCAAAGAACCCGGGGCTCCTCTACAAAGTGACCCAGCGGGCCGCCGACCTCTGGTCGGAATTGAAGCTGATTAAAAAGAAACCCAAGGCTGCCGACCTCATCGACGGGTCGTTCCTATAGGCATCGCCGGGTTTTGGATGTCGGCCGGAAGATCAGGAAAACCAACTGAAAGGGCTCCCCGGAGGCTCAAGGACTTCTTCCATCCGCGGGAGCCCATCCCGAATAGTCTTTATGTCTTTTTGACCTTCGGCAGCTTTGGCTTCTTCCTGGTCGCCTGGGCGATTCTGACTTACGGGGGGGTTATCGATCCCCTTTTCCTTCCTTCCCCGGGAAGAGTCTTCGAGGCGGGCTACGACCTCTTCTCGGAACTGAGCTTCAGCACCGATATCCTCAACAGCGTATACCGGGTAATGGCCGGCTTTTTGCTGGCTGCCTTGATCGGGGTCCCCCTGGGGCTGATCATGGGGACTTTCAAGGCTGCTGAGGCATTCACCGAGCCGGTCGTCGGCTTCATCCGCTACATGCCGGCTTCTGCATTCATCCCCCTCTTCATCCTGTGGCTGGGAATCGGGGATGTGGAAAAGGTCGCCATCATCTTCGTGGGTAGCTTTTTCCAGCTAGTGCTCATGGTGGCCGTGGTGGCCAAGAATGTGCATAAAGACATGCTGGAAACCGCCTACACCCTCGGCGCCAAGCGTTTCCAAGTCATCCGCAAAGTGCTCCTTCCGGCCAGCATGCCGGGGATCGTGGACACCCTGAGAATTATCGTCGGCTGGGCCTGGACCTATATCATCGTGGCCGAGCTCGTCGCCTCGGCTTCCGGGATCGGATACATGATCATCAGCTCCCAGAGAATGCTCCGGACGGCCAATATCATCTTTGGCATTCTGACCATCGGGATGCTGGGGCTGATCACGGATTATTTTTTCAAATGGCTATATCGTCGTTTATTCCCCTGGATGGATTAGGAAAGTGGGCGAAGAAGTAAAACTTCACATCCACAACGTGACCAAGGTCTACTGCTCCGGCGAGCAGGAGGTACTTGCCATCGACGGGGTGGACCTGCAGATCCGCAATAAGGAATTCGCCACCATCCTGGGCCCTTCGGGATGCGGGAAATCCACCCTTCTCCGGATCGTGGCCGGATTGACCAAGCCCACCTCAGGGGTAGCCCGGATGGATGGCAAGGTCATCACCGAGCCCGGCCAGGACCGA
>DASPRR010000049.1:0-4492 GCA_035624375.1 Thermodesulfobacteriota bacterium
GATCCCGCGATTGTATGCAGCGGGAGAAGTGGGTTCCTTCTTCGGTTTCCTCTATCAAGGGGGAAACAATTACCCGGAGGCCTGGGCCTTCGGCCAAATCGCCGGGAGAAAGGCGGCGGCGGAGACGCCTTGGGGCAGGTAGCACAGCGAACGGTAGGGATTTGCCTGCCGTCCAGGAAGAGTTTAGCTTCGGGGCCATCAAGACCTTGACCCCCCCCATCATCCGCTATATCATCACAAGAAGCTTACATTCCATCAGGAGGTGCATTATGAGCGGGAAGAAGGCTCTATGGATTCTAGTAATATTCTGCAGCGCAGGTCTCGCGGTTCCGGGGGAACATTTTGCGGCTGAAAAGAAATTCCCCACCAAGCCGATCAACGTCATCATCCCCTTTCAACCCGGGGACACCGACAATAACCTGCGCCCCTTTACCGACAAGATGGTCCAATACCTGGGGCAGCCGGTGAATTTTGTATATAAACCGGGGGCGTCGGGAGCGGTGGGAGCGGGATTTGTGGCCACCGCCGAACCGGACGGGTACACCCTGGTGGGTTCCCAACAGTCCAGCCTCGTCCTGGTGCCCCTCACCCAGAAAGGGTTGACCTATTCGCTGAAGAATTTTTCTCCGGTCTGCGGCCTGGCGGGGGGGTACAACATCATTGGCGTGCAGACAGGAGCCCGCTGGAAAAATATTCAGGAGTTGATTGCCGAGGCCAAGCAGAATCCCGGAAAGATTTCCTACGTTTCCGGGTCCGGGGCTTTGGGTATCACCACACTGATTGCCGAGGCTTTCTTCAAGGAAGCGGGGGTCAAGCTGAATTTAATCCCGGCTCAGGGTAGCGGGCCAGCGGTGACGGCCATCCTCGGAGGGCACACCGATGCGGTTTCCTCCCAGATCACCCCGGCTTTCCCCCATATCCAGGCCGGTACACTCCGAGCCCTGGTGGTGTCCACGGAGAAGCGGGTTCCCGCGCTTCCCGACACACCCACTGCCGTGGAGCTGGGCTACAAAGTAAGCGTACCCTCCCTTTATGGCCTGCTGGCCCCCAAGGGAACTCCGAAGGAAGTGGTGGATAAGATTGCTTTGGCCGCAAAAAAGGCGGCGGAGGAACATCGCGGGGCCATTGAGGCCTCGCTGAGCAAAGCCGGCATGCAAATCCTTTACGCGGGGCCCGAGGGGTTTGCTCAATTTCTGAAGTCCCAGGATGATTACTGGACCCAAACAGTAAAGACCTTGGACCTTAAAATGTAGCCAGAGGCGTTTTGGACCTTGTCGTGGATGGATGGAACTTCGCCCCGGCTTCAAGAGGTTCCATTAGGGCTTACGGCGTGACCGGCCAAAATCATTAAAGGAAAAGAGGGGAATGCCAGAGAAAACTATTCAGGTGAAGGATGTATTGGCGGCGTTGCAGCAGATTACCGGTGGCCGGGTCATCATCACGGCGGAAAACGCTTTTGCCGCAGGGAGCCCGTTTGTCGTCCTTAAAACTTCCCATATTCCCGGAAAAGCGGTGATGGAGACTCCAGGCCTGGTCTGCGGAGATCCGCAAAAGGAAGTCCGCAGACTGGCTGTATCCATGACTCTCACGGAGAGCCAGATCGAACTGGCCGGGGGGACGGGAGTGGACGCTATCGTGGCCCACCACCCGGTCGCAGATGCCGCCAGCTGCGGCGGCGTTCCTCTCCGGGGCTATCTGAACCTCTACAACCTGGCGGTCTTCGAGGTCCATGAGGCTTTCCACGGGCTTCACCCGGGTATCGCTTTGATTCATGGACATAAGCCTTTCCGGGTGGAGATTGCCTACGGAGGTCTGAGCGGCAACGTCTTGTTCGTGGGCCGGCCCCTTCCGGAGATCAAGAAGGCCGGGGATATCTTGAACCGGCTGGAGTTATTCTCCGACCTGGCCGGGGAAAAAGGCTTTCTCCGTCTCGAGCAGGACCAGCGGGAATGCCCGGAGCTGATGGAGACCAGCATCGCCGTGGCCCCCGAGGTCTTAAACGGCTCCGAAAATGACCCGGTGGGAACGGTGCTCCACTTCTTCCCCCACACGGGTTTTACCCCCGATCATCTGCGGTCGGCGAAACGAGAACACCCCGAGATTACCACCGCGATCGTTTCCATCAGCCGGGTGAAGAAAGACCATCCCCTGGTGAATACCGCACGTGCCTTGGGGTTGACCATGCTGGCGGGAAATTCCCACGCCCTGGAAATCCTGGAAAACGGAATCCCCCTGGCCTATGCTTTGAAGACCCTGCTCCCGGGGGTGGAAGTCGTTCTCTTCCGCGAGAGAGTGACTTCGGTTCCCCTGGAGAAAATCGGATCAAAGGTGATGAGAGATTTTGCGGGGGAGATGGCGGCCCATCACCTTCTAAAGAGGTGAGGGGTGAAGGCTTGAGAGTTGAGAAGTGAGAATTGGGAGATGCAACGGCCCGGTTTTTACAACTCTCACCTCCCAACTGGCAATTCTCAATTCCTCATTCCCTAAAGGTGCTGAAGAACTTGTCAAGGATTTTCCGGTCCACCGGCTTGGTCATGAGGCTGATCACGAAAAAGAGAATCACTCCTAGGATCATGGCCCAGACGCCATTGTGAATCCCGCCGATGGGCATTTTGATGACCTTCGTCCATAACAGGATGAGGAAAAACTCCGAAGCGATCATGGAGATGATCGCTCCTTCCTTAGTGGCCCGTTCCCAATAAAGCGCCCCGATCAGGACGACCAGGACTTGCAGCATGATGGGACCAGAGGCATCGATGAGCAGGCCCACCAGCGTAGTCGGCCCCCAAAATACGAAGGCCAGGGCTCCAGCGACGACCAGGAGAAGAATGAAGCGGCTCAGCTTGGTGATGCGGGCTTCCGTGGCCGCCGCGGGATCGAAGAAACGGACGTAAAAATCCCGCACGATGATGGAGGTGAGGCTGAGGATTTGGCCGGAGACCGTGGACATGATGGCCGCGAGAATCGCCAGAACGATGATGATTCCGAAGACCGGGGGAACCAGTTCGTTCAGCATCAGGGGGAAGACCAGGTCGGGATTCTTGAGGTCGGGGTATTGAACCCGGCCGGCGAGGCCGATAAAAATCGGCGGCAGATTGACAAACAAGGCAGCCAGGGGAAAGATGAAGGCCAGCATCTTGATGGTTCGCAGCCGCTTGGTGGCGTACATCCGCTGAGAGATCTGCGGCCAGGCAAAGCCCCCAAGCCCTACCACCATGGCCGTGGTGAGGACCATGGAGGGGGTCCAAACTCCAGCCGGCCCCGGGAAGGAAACCAGCTTCGGACTGATAGCCGAAGCCTTCTCGATCACCCCGCCTAATCCCCCGGCTACTTTGTCGGCGATGAGGAACATGGCCCCCAGCATGCCCACGAGCATGATGATAGATTGCACCACGTCCGTCCAGACAACCGACCGGAACCCGCCCAGCAGCACGTAAAACAGAACGACTAGGGTGATATAGAGGAGACCCATGTTGAAAGAGATTACATTGTTGGTGACTCCCTGGAGGGTCAACCCGGCGCCCTTGATCTGCAGCCCGATATAGGGAAGCAGGGACCCGATGCTGATGATCATCGCGATCACACACACGAGGTTGCTGCCGTACCTTTCGGCAAAGAGGTCGGTCATATTGATGAACCCGTGCTTCTTGCCCAAGACCCACATGCGGCTGCCCAGGAGGTACATGCACAAAGAGTTGAGCAGGATGTTCCCCGCAACCCCAAAAAAGGAAATCCCTGTACGGTAATAGGCCCCGGGCAGCCCGATGTAGGAATAGGCGCTGAACAGGGTGGACCAGACGGTGCAGAGCACCACGAAGAGCCCCAGGGTGCGGCCTCCCAGGAAGAAATCCTCCATGCTGGGACGGGACTTTCCGTACCCCCAGAAGCCGATGGCGAACATCAGGATGGTATAAAGGCCGACCCCCACGATCACCAGAGTTGGACTCATTTCCCGCCCTCCTTTTCCCTGCGCACCTCAGCGAGAAACTCTTCTTCGTCCTCCGCACGGCCGTGGAGCCGAGTGAAGAAGGCCATGTACCCGATGAAGGCGACGAAGAGGATATGGACGATCAAAAGATAAAAGATGGGGGCGGGCAGGAACCCCAGGTAAATGGGGGCGGAGACATTCTGGAATGGGGTGGATATTCCGATCATCAGAACGATGAAGACAATAACCAAAAAACCCTTTTGACCGGCGGACATGGATTTCCTCCTCCGTTGCCTCTTTTTATAATGGAACTCGGGGGAAATGGTAAGTTGCGGCACAGGAAAAGTCAAGGGTATTTTGGGTCTTGCCCACCCCCAGTTCTTAAAAAAGAGTCCTTCGAAAATAAGATCTCTGGAAAGGAGGGGGATCTCATGGGGTTCAGGGCGGAGAAATTTGGATCATCATCCTGAGGCGGTGGTTCTTCCATTGGATCGGGCCTGTCCTGGGGGGGATTGAAACGGAAAAATGCTTTGGCTCTCTTTTCTGCTTGGAGGAATCTCCTCT
>DASPRR010000059.1:0-10190 GCA_035624375.1 Thermodesulfobacteriota bacterium
CCAGCTAATCATTCACCGGGCAGACCCGACATCCGTGGAAAGGCAGATTCAGAGGACGAGAGCGGTAAAGGCTGCACGCGACAATCTTAAGGCCCAAAAAGCGCTGGATGAGCTGTGCCGGATTGCAGAGACGAAGGAAAACCTGATGCCCTGTTTCATCCAGGCTGTCAAGGCTTACGCCTCTGTGGGAGAGATTACCGAGGCTTTGAAGAAGGTCTTTGGGGAGTTCAAGGAACCGGTGAATATTTGAAAACGCTATACGCATAGCGCCTAGGGCATGGCGTTTCTTTATTTCGGGAGGAGAAAAGAGATGAATATTGCCGAAATTCTTCCCAATACCGCCAAGCGTCTGCCGGATAAAACCGCTTTCGTTTTCAACGATCGGCCTACGAAATATAAAACGCTCCAGGACCTGACCGAAGCCTTCGCCCATGGATTACAGAAGCTGGGGGTGAAGAAAGGAGATCGCGTGGCGGTCTTCGCGCCCAGCAGCCTGGAGTTCGTCGTCTCCTGGTTCTCCGTGGTCAAGTTAGGAGCAGTCTTCGTCCCGGTAAACATCATGCTGAAAGCACGGGAGTCCAAGTACATCCTGGAAAACGCAGAGGTAAATACCCTGATCGTCCACCAAACCCAGGGGGAGATAATCCAATCCATTCGCCCGGGCCTGAAGTTCCTGAAGAACCTGATCGTCATCGGAAACCAGCCCCTGCCGGGCTCCCTCCTCTTTTCAGCCCTCCTGGCGGAAAAGCCCGGGAGGGATATGATCATCGATTGCGTTCCAGATGACACGGCCACCATGATCTACACCTCGGGCACAACTGGCTTTCCCAAGGGAGCCATGATCACCCATGGGAACTTCGATTCCAACGTAAAAGGGATCATTGTGGCCTTGAACCTGGACGAAGGGATGGTCCGCGTGTCCGTGACCCCTCTCTTCCATGCCATGGGATTGACCGTGAACATGCTGGCGGTGGTCATGCTGGGAGCCACGGCGGTCATCCAGGCCAAGCTGGACTTTGAGGAATTCCTCAAAGCCAATGAAAGGTATGGTGCCACCATGATCAGCGGGGCGCCGACTCTTCATTATATGCTGGTGAACGATCCCCGGACGGCCCATTACAATCTTTCCACCTGGAAAGTGGGCATGTCGGGAAGCGCGCCGCTTCCTGTGGATGTGCTGAAAAAGTTTGAAGAGAAGTTCAAGATCCCCATGGTGGAGGCCTATGGATTGACCGAAGTCACCACAGCTGCCACATCTAATCCCGTCTTCGGGGTGCGCAAGCCGGGCTCGGTGGGCCTTCCCTTTACCGATCTGGAAGTGAAGGTCTTCGATGAACTGGAGCGGGAGGTTCCCGCGGGCGAGGTCGGGGAAGTGGTTATCCGGGGCTCGGCAGTGATGAAGGGGTATTACAACAACCCGGAGGCGACCACGGAGACTCTTAAGGGTGGCTGGTTGCATACGGGAGACCTGGGGAAGAAGGACGAAGATGGATATGTGTACATTCTCGACCGGAAGAAGGACATGATCATCTGCAGCGGCTACAACGTGTATCCCCGGGAGGTCGAAGAGCTTCTCCACACGCACCCGGCGGTGATGGAGGCCGCGGTGATCGGCATACCCGACCCCAAACGGGGGGAGAGTCCCATGGCCTTCATCATCCCCCGGCCCGGGAAGAAGGTCACTGAAGAAGAGTTGATCCATTTCTGCAAAGAGAATCTGGCTAATTACAAGGTCATCAAGGCGGTGAAGTTTGTGGAAGAGTTTCCCCGCAACCCGAACCGGAAGGTGCTGAAGAGAGAATTGCGGGAGATGCTGAAAAGCTAGTTTTGGGTTGTAGGTCCCCCCCACCCCTGCCCTCCCCCTCGAGGGGGGAGGGATGGGAGGGGGTGAGGTTGTGGTTTCAGGGAACAGAGGTTCATTTATGGATTTTTCACTCCGCGAAGACCAGCGAATCTTTAAAGACACCTTCCGCAGGTTTGCGGAAGCGGAGATCGGCCCCCTCGTGGAAGAGGCCGAGGAGACGGAAACCTTTCCCCTCCGCCTTTTTCCCCAGATGGGAAAACTGGGATACCTGTGTCCCCGGTACTCGGAGAACTACGGGGGAGCGGAGATCGACAAGGTCTCCGAGGTTCTCATGCGGGAGGAGATCTCCCGCGTGTCCCAAGGAATTGCCTCCTCCTGGTCGGCCCACTCCCATCTGGGAACCTTTCCCGTTTACCATTGGGGGAGTGAAGAACAGAAACAAAAATACCTGCTTCCCGCGATCCGGGGGGAGAAGATCTTCGCCTTTGGCCTCACCGAGCCCAATGCCGGCAGCGACGTGAAGGCCATCGAAACTACGGCCAGGCGGGATGGAGACGGTTATGTCATCAACGGTCGGAAAATCTTCATCACCAATGGGAACATCTGCGACTTTCTCACGTTGATCGCTTACACCGACAAGAGCCGGGGATACCGGGGAATCAGTATCTTTCTGGTGGAAAAAGGGACCCCCGGCTTCATCGTGACCCGCAAGCTGAAGAAAGAAGGGGTTCGATCCTCTGAGACCGCGGAGCTTCTTTTCGAAGACTGTCGCATTCCCGCCCGGAACCTGATCGGCGAAGAAGGAAGCTTCTACCGGGTCATGGAAACGCTCAACGAGGGGCGCATCGGCGTAGCCGGAAATTGCGTGGGCATGGCCCAGGGAGCTTATGAAGCGGCGGTCAAGTACGCCAGGGAAAGAGTTCAATTCGGTCGGCCCATCGCTCAATTTCAGGCCATCGCCTTTAAGCTGGCGGACATGGCAACGGAGATCGACGCGGCCAGGCTCCTGGTCCTTCGAGCGGCCTGGATGATGGACCAGGGAAAGAACCCCATCCAGGAGGCCTCCATGGCCAAGCTCTTTGCCTCCGAGGTGGCGGTGCGGGTCTCCAAGGAGGCCATGCAGGTCCACGGAGGATACGGACAGATGCGCGAGTTTCCGGTGGGCCGCTTCCATCGGGACGCCCTGGTCTACGTGGTGGGCGAAGGGACTTCCGAAATCCAGCGACAGATAATCGCCAAGCAAATGGGGATGGGGGGTTGAAAGAAGAGAGAGGATTGACATGGTCCGTTCCAATCAGATGCTCTTCGGATACCTGGCCGACAAGAACGCCAAATATTACCCGGACAAAATTTTTCTGATTGACGAAAACCGCAGGTGTACTTTCAGGAAGTTTAACTCCCGGACCAACGCCCTGGCCCGGGGGCTCCTGAATGCCGGAATAAAACCTGGAGACCGGGTGGCGGTGCTCAACCATAATTCGGTGGAGCTGTTCGAAGTCTACTTCGGGGCCATGAAAGCCGGGGGGATTCCGGTTCCCATCAATGTCCGCTTGGCACCTCCCGAAGTCGCCGAAATTCTGCAGGATGCCGCCCCCTCCCTTCTTCTCGTACAAAAGAACTACCTCTCTAAAATCCCGCCGAAAGGTCCGGGACAGACTTTGAGCCGGGTCTACGCCATTGGGGGAAGCGGAACCCTTCCGGATTACGAATCCCTCATCGGGAATTATCCCACCTCGCGGGTGGAAACCGCGGCCGATGACGACGATCCGGCCATCCTCATCTATACCAGTGGCACGACGGGAAAACCCAAAGGGGTCATGCTGACCCACCGCAACCTCCTAGCCGATGTATGGGCTTCCTGTGTTTCCCGCCGCCTGGCACCGGACGATGTTGCCCTGGTAACCGCCCCCCTCTATCAAGCCGGAGCTTTTGGAAGCATGATATCCAATGTATTCCGGGGCAACACGATCGTCATCCTGGATGGATTCGACCCCCCCAAGGTGCTGGCCACCATCGAGCGGGAGAAAGTCACCACCGCTCTTTTTGTCCCGGCCATGATCCTCAAGCTCCTGGAATTTCCGGACAGCGGCCGGTACGACCTGAGGAGCATGCGAACCGTGGTCTACGGGGCGGCGCCCATGCCCGTAGGGGCCCTCAAGCAGGCCATGGAACGCTTCCGTTGGGACTTCATGGGCGCCTGCGGGGCCACCGAGACCGGGCCGGGCTACATTGCCTTCTTGGACCGGGAAAACCACTACCTGGATGGATCACCGCAGATGGAGAAACGCCTTCAATCCATCGGCAAAGAAGGGATCAACGACGAAGTACGCATCTTTGACGACGAGGACCGGGAGCTTCCCCCGGGAGAAGTGGGGGAGATCGTCCTGCGCGGGCCCAACATCATGAAAGGATACTGGGGAAAGCCCAGGGAGACCGCCGAGGCTTTACGGAGCGGATGGTACCACACGGGAGACCTGGGATATATCGACGCGGATGGGTACATCTACATCGTGGACCGGAAAAAAGACCTCATCATCAGCGGGGGTTTCAACGTCTATCCCAAGGAGATCGAGAATGCCCTGGATGCCCACCTGGCGGTGCTGGAGAGCGCGGTGGTGGGAATCCCCCATCCCCGCTGGGGGGAGACCCCGCTGGCCTTCGTGGTCCTTAAAAAGGGAGCGCCGGCCCCCGAGCTTGAAGCGTTGATGGGTTTTCTTCGGGAGCGGCTGGCGGATTATAAGCTGCCCAAGGGGGGAATCCAGTTTACGCAGGAGTTGCCCCGCAATGCTTCGGGAAAGGTTCTCAAGAGGGAGTTGCGGGCCCAATATACTCCGAAGCCGCAATGACAACATTTCAAAGGATCGAGGAATGAAAGGAACACAAACGGCCTCCCGCCGCATTCTGGAAGGAATACGAGTCCTGGACCTTTCTACTTTAATAACCGGTCCCTACTGCGCCAGCCTGCTGGGGGACCTGGGAGGGGAAGTTATCAAAGTGGAGCACCCCCGGGGAGGGGATGGGGGTCGCCAGGTGGGGAGCACCTTCCTGGAGGGGGAGAGCGCCCTCTTTCTGGCCATCAACCGTAACAAGAAAGACCTAACCCTGGCCCTGGATAAGCCCGCAGGGCAGGAAATTCTGAGGCGCCTGATCGCGCGCGCCGACGTGCTGATCGAGAACTTCCGGCCTGATATAGGGCGGCAGTATCAATTGGATTATGAACAGGTCCGGGCGATCCGCCCGGACATCATTTATCTCTCCATCACCGGTTTCGGGGAGGAGGGGCCCTACCGCCTCAAGCCGGGAACGGATCACATCTTCCAGGGCCTGAGCGGACTGGCCACCATCTCCGGAAAACTGGGTCAGGGCCCCATTCGCGTGGGAACGCCGGTGGTCGATATGACCGCTTCCCTCTATTCCTGCCTCGGGGTGGTGAGCGCCCTTCTCCACCGGCAGAGGACCGGGCAGGGGCAGCAGATATGCGTCAACCTGCTCGACGCCGCCATGTGCGTGCAGAGCCCCCTTTTTACGGAGTACTTCATCACCGGGCACCGCCCCACCCCGACGGGAAATGCCAGTCCTTTCGCTTATCCAGTCGATATCTTTCCCAGCGCCGATGGCAACGTAAGCATCGGGGCTTTCAATGACAAGTTCTGGCGGAATTTATGCCGCGCCTTGAATCTGGATTCCCTGGCCGATGATCCTTGGTTTAACACTCCAGAAAAGAGACTCTCCAACCGGGAGGAATTGGGGTCCCTTCTCTCCAAAGTGTTGGCTACAAGGAAGACCCGGGAGTGGCTCAAAATCCTGGAGGAAGCCGACGTCCCTTGCGGCCCGGTTCACGACTATGACGCCGTCTTCTCCGATCCCCAGGTCCTTCACAACCAGTTGGTCAAGACGCTTCCCCACAGCCGCCTGAATGAGGTCCGCACTCTGGGCAATCCCATTTCCTTCAGCCAAACCCCGGCCAGGGAAGAGCGATCAGCGCCGCTCCTCGGGGAAGATACCGATTCCATTCTTCACTCTTTGGGATATAAGCCGGAGGAAGTGAAAGAGTTTCGGGAGAAAAAAATCATTTGAGGAGGGAACTCATGAAAAATGGTCGAAATCCCTTTTCCCTGCTGGTTGCTCTGATCCTCGTTCCGATTCTGTTTCTTGCTGGAAGCAGCCTCTCGGTAGCTCAAGCCCAACCTGCCAAGACCGTTTCCTGGAAGTTGCAAGCCGCGTATCCGCCCCCGGAGAAGATCATGGGTCACTGGGGGGCCTACGGGCAGGCTGCGGAGGTCGCCCGGCAGGTCAAGGAAAGGACCCAGGGAAAGTTCGACATCAAAGTCTATCCTCCCGATGCCCTGTTCAAGGCCATGGAGGCTCCTGACGCAGTGAAGCGAGGAGCGGTAGAGATGATCCTGAGCAACGGGGCCTATCACGTGGGCATCCTTCCGGAGGCCAATCTGGATTACGGGCTTCCCTACGGGGTCAAAACCTCCCAGGAAGCCGCCAGGCTTCTCTTTGAAAGCGAATATTTTAGGGTGCTTCGCAAAGCCTACCTGGAGAAACATCAGGTCCTCCTGCTGGGTCTGACCAGCACGAGCGCCTACAATTATCTGACCCGTTTTCCCATCCATAAAATGGAGGACATGAAAGGGAAGAAAATCAGAACTTCGGGCGCCTACGGCAAGGTGGCCCTGGCCCATGGAGCCACCCCTGTCAACCTGAGCCCAGCGGAGCAATACATGGCCCTGCAAAGGGGGACCGTGGACGGCACGATCTTTCCCGCCTATGCGGGAATTACCTACAAGATGTTTGAGGTGGCCAAGTACCATTCCTGGCCCCCGATTTATGCCCTGATCGGGGCCAGCCTAGTGGCCAACCTGAGCGCCTTCAACAAACTCCCCAAGGAATACCAGCATATTCTCCAGGAGGAAGTGACCAAAATGGTTAAATATACTTATGACGTTTCTGGCCCGGCCCTGGAGAAGATCGCCCAGGAGGAAGGAAGGAAGCAGTTTGGGGCGGAAGCCGTATTTATCTCCGATGCGGAATTTTTAAAATTCCGCGAGGCGGTGAAGCCCCTCTGGGATGAGTGGGAGAAGAAGAGCGATTATTGCGCCCAGTTGGTCAAGATCGCCAAAGACTTTGCCCATAAATGATTGGTTGACAGAAAATAAGGAGGGAGAGATGAACAGGAAAAAGATTTGCGCCGGGTTCATTGTCCTAATCGTTTCCGTTTTTTTCCTTTTATGGGCCGGGAATCCACAGGCCTTCGCCCAGGCGAAGCCTTCCAAGGTTTTTCAATGGAAGATTCAATCCGCCTGGCCTCCCCCGGAGAAGTTCATGGGCTACTGGGGCGGGTTTGGTCAGGTGTCGGAGATCGCCCGGCAAGTCAAAGCGCGAACCAACGGAGGTCTGGACATCAAGGCATTCCCGCCGGACGCATTATTCAAAGTTCTCGAGGCCCCCGATGCGGTCAAACGGGGAGCGATCGAGATGATCTGTAGCAGCGGACCCTACCACATCAACATCCTGCCGGAAGCTCTTGTCGAGTATGGACTCCCTTACGGAGTCAAGACCTCGGAACAAATCGCCAAACTCATTTTGGAGACCGAATTTGTCTCCATCCTCCGGAAAGCTTATGCCGAGAAGCACAACGTTTATATGCTAGGAGTGTGCAGCGCCAGCTCCTACAATTACATCACCCGGTTCCCGGTGCAGAAGCTGGAGGACATGAAGGGCAAAAAAATCCGGGCCACCGGCACTTCGGCCAGGATCGCCACCGCCCACGGTGCGATTCCCGTAAGCCTCTCTGGAGCCGAACAATATATGGCCCTGCAGAGAGGAACCGTTGACGGAACGATCTACCCTCCCTATGCAGGCCTTTCCTACAAAATGTTCGAAGTTGCCAAGCAGGTATCCTGGCCGCCGATCTTTGCCGCCTCCAATATCAACTACCTGGTCAGCATGAACGCCTGGCACCAGCTGCCGAAGGAATACCAAGTGATTCTTCAAGAAGAAGTCGCTAATATGGCCAAGTATGCCTACCATGAATCCGGCCCGACCCTGGAGAAGATTGCCAGGGAGGAAGGGAAGAAACAGTACGGGGCGGAGTCTACCTGGCTGTCCGATACTGAGTTTGCCAGGTTCCAGCAGGCAGTCATGCCCATGTGGGAGGAGTGGGAGAAGAAGAGCCCGTATTGCGCTCAGCTGGTCAAGATTGCCAAAGAGTTCGTCAAATAGGTGCGGGTTAAAAGCAATGAGACTCAGGGTATCCCCCTGCCTGTCCATGGACCGGAGGTTGAGGAAATGGAAACGCTGGCGAGAGTGCTTGATGGAATCGACCGTCTCAACGAATGGCTGGGAAAGACCTTTTCCATTCTGGCCATCGTTCTTACCCTTGTGGTGGTCTATGATGTGGTCCTTCGGTATTTCTTCGCCCGTCCCACCATCTGGGGCCTGGAGCTGAGCTGCATCCTCCTGGCCTACCTCACCTTCATGGGAGGGGGCTATGCGTTCCTCCACGGGGGCCACGTGAAAGTGGATTTCTTCTACCAGAAATGGACGGGCCGGACCAAGGCCACGGTGGACCTTCTCACCTACACCCTGATCATTGCCTATTGTTCCGTCCTGGTCTGGCAGGGAGGGGCGGTGGCCTGGGAAGCGATCCAGGAGGCAAGGGTGAGCACCAGCGCCTGGGCTCCTCCGCTCTGGCCCAGCCAGATCATGGTTCCCATCGGCGCGCTGCTGGTGGGGCTTCAAGCGCTGGCTCATTGGATCCGGGATTTTCGCATCGCCTGGAGCGAAAAAAATGATTTGGCCAGTAAGGTATTTACCGGTGAGGGTGGTATTTTTGAAAAGAAAAAAGAGTAGTCGGTGGAATTAGGAACCTTCATTCTGGAATGAAAGGAGAAGTCGGATGGATCCTGCCTGGCTGACCCTGCTCCTCTTCGGCTCCCTCGTGCTTTTCCTCCTCCTGGGTTTGCCCATCGCCTTCACGCTCGGAGGGCTGGCCCTGATCTTTACTCTCTGGCTCTGGGGGCCCGGGGGTCTGCTTATGTTGGCCTCCCACGCCTATGGCGAATCCATGAATTTTATCCTGGTCTCCGCCCCGCTCTTTATTCTCATGGCCGTGGTCCTCGAAGGCTCCGGAATCGCCGAGGACCTCTTCGAGACCATGTACCTCTGGTTCGGGGGGCTGCCGGGGGGGCTCCTCACGGGGACGATCATCATCTGCGCCATCTTTGCCGCCATGTCCGGGATCAGCGGGGTGGCCACCGTGACCATGGGCCTCATCGCCCTGCCGGCCATGCTCAAAAGGGGATACGACCGGAAGATGTGCATCGGGGGCATCATGTGCGGCGGAGCCCTGGGGATCATCATCCCTCCCAGTGTCATCGCCATTCTCTACGGGTCGATCACCGGGACCTCGGTGGGAAAGCTCTTCATGGGCGGGTTTATCCCCGGGATCATGATCGCCGGGGTGATGATCTTTTACACCACCGTCAAGTGTGTCCGGAACCCCAAGTATGGTCCCCCCGTGCCGGTGGAGGAAAGGGGTAATTTCCGGGCCAAGATGGCTTCCCTGAAGTTTATCATCTTTCCCCTTCTCCTGATCCTCCTGGTCCTGGGAGTGATCTACAGCGGGATCTGCACCCCCACGGAAGCTTCGGCCATCGGCGCCTTTGGGGCCCTCATCTGCAGTCTGATTAAAAGAAATCTCACCTGGAAGAGCCTGAAGGCGGCCACCATCCGCACCCTGAACATCACCTGCATGGCCCTGTGGATCGTCTTCACGGCCAAGAGCTTCTCTTCGATTTATACCGCCGGAGGAGCTTCGGACTTCATCCTCTCCCTGGTCCAAAACCTGGCCATCCCTCCCCTCATGATGATCGGGATCATGCAGTTCATCTTCTTCATCCTGGGAATGTTCATCGACCCGGTGGGGATGTGCATGATCTGCTCGCCGGTCTTTCTGCCCATCGTCACCAACCTGGGCTTCGATCCTACCTGGTTCGGGATTTTGTTCATCCTCAACTGCGGCATGGCCTATATCACCCCGCCCTTCGGCTTCAACCTCTTCTACATGCGGGCCATCGCCCCGGCGGACTGCACCATGGGGGAGATCTATACCTCGGTCTGGCCCTGGGTCATCTGCGAGGCGATCGTTTTGATATTGGTCATGTTCTTCCCCATCATCGGCATGTATCTGCCCAATCAGATGGGATAAGAAGGAGGGAGCCCGCTTTTTGATCGGGCGGATCGGTCCGGTGCCCACCCCGTTTCGCTTCGGGCTTGCAGTTCCTTTCTTGTTCGCTCACCCCTGCCGATCCCTTAAGAGGTTTTTAAGGACTTTCCCCGAAGGATTTCGAGGGAGGGAGTCGACGAACTCAACCTG
>DASPRR010000065.1:0-6584 GCA_035624375.1 Thermodesulfobacteriota bacterium
TTTCACCAATAGTTACCCCTTTAAGAATAATTGTTGCACCGGCAACCCAGACATTCCTTTCCACTATGATGGGCTTTGCCTCAGGCGGCTCCGGGGAATGTCTTTTTTGTGGGTCTACATGATGAAAGTCAGTATCCAATATGCTCGAATCACCGATTATGCAGTCATCTCCTATTGATATGAGAATGCCGCAGCCAAACCTCGTCCCGTTAAGGAATACGTTGCTGCCAATACGGATTACAGCCTCCTTTGAATACGTGTAAGGCGTTACAGCACGGGTTGTGCCATCCACATTCACGTTGTCTCCAATCATTACCTTTCCAGGGCCCTTTATCCTCAAACCTTTTACAACCCTGAAGTTCCGGCCGATAGTCACATCTTTTTGCAGGATACTGTATTTCGCCTTATACCAATATCCTTTTCCAATGGACCAAAGGAACTTCAATGCGGAGAGAGGATTTCTTATCGCTTTTTCTATTTTCCTCACGCGCTGGCTCCCTTGATGTTTGTCTTAATGCACGCTATTAAAGATTCTTGAAGGCATTTTGGCCGATTCGTCCAGAGAGGCCTGGCCCTGCGATTCGCACATCTCCCATAGGAGGCATCTATTTGAGACGGCGATGGTTTAAAATCTTCATCAGGCCGGTAAGGTTCATACAAAAGTTGGATATCTTAGGGCCAAGCCGCTCTCTTGCAACGAGATTGTTCATAAACTCAATCGGCTTCTCTACTTTGCTTCCAGTAGACCAATAAAGCAATCCATTTGAATATCGTATCATTCCTTATTCTTTTTTCCTAGACTCATCTGACCCAGAAACGAAGTCATGTCATTTGTTTATCATTTTTGGCCTCTAAGGCGCTTCCTTTAAATTCTTCTTCAGACGATGAAAATCTTCCCAGGTGAATCCCTCCCACCGGCAGGGGAGGAGGGAATTGTTCTGGAATAAGGGCTCCTTTTCAAGATCGAAAGGAGACATCCGCCGGGCCTTTTCGAATAAAGCCGTCCCCGGGATGGGGGAATATTCGACCAGAATCGGCCTGGCTCCAGCCGCTTTTACAAAAGCGATACTATCTTCGACCTCCTCCCACCTCTGCCCCGGCAACCCGGCCAGCAGATAAACCCCAATCTCCTGCCCGGCATATCCCGCTTTTTTCAGATTTTCCACGGCCCTGCGGAAATCCTGGTTGTTCACTTTCCCCCCGGTCTCGGACTGTAGCGCCTCATTTGAAGTCTCAAAGCCCAGGCGGATGGTTTTGAAACCACCTCGATAGAGAAAATCAGCAACCTCCCGTTCAATGAATTTCACATGAAGGGCGTTGGGGGAATGGAAGCGGCAAGGGAGCTTTTTCCCCATGACCCCCTTCAGAATCGGAAGGATGTGAGCGGTGGGCTGGATGAGCAGCGCATCATCATAAAAGGCAAAGTCCTTAACCCCGAATTTCTTGTGCCAGTGCACCAGCTCTCCGATCACCTCTTCCGGGTTTCGGGACTCAAACCCCCTGGCCAACCTGTGGGAAGCGCAGTAGGAGCAAGAAAAAGGACACCCGCTTCGAGTCAAGAGGCAAATATAGGGCAGGTGGGGATACAGGTCAAATGCCGGATAAGGCCAGGAGAGAAAACCTTTTTCCCCTTCTTGGCTCGGGTCTCCCAGAATTTCACCCACGACTCTCAACTTCTCTTCGTCCCAGGGACCGGGAAGGACCCGGTCGGCCCCCGAGACTCTTTGGGCATGGTCTGGGCAGAGGGTGGCATAAATCCCTCCCAGGAAAATGGGCACTCCAGGGAAGTTTTCCCGTACCAATTGAATCGTTTCCATGACCCCTGGATACCAGTAGGTCATGGAGGAAGTCACCAGGATCAAATCCGGGCGGGGAACCTGGAGAACGAGTTTCCTGACGATTCCCGGAGGAATCCCGTATCGGCGATACCGGCGGGGAACGCTGCTTAGGGCTCCGGGTTTAGGGATGGCTTCTTTGTAAAAGTGGCCCTTGCCCGACTCTTTTTTCTTCGGTTTCCTCAACCCCGCATCAGGGAAAGAGGATAATTCCAGACAATCGAGGAGAGAAATCCCATATCCTTTGGATCGCAGAACGCTTCCCACGTAGAGCAGCCCCAGGGGCTTCATCCAGAGGTCATAGGCAGCAAAATCGTGAATCCAGGGGTTTACGAGAAGGATGGATTTCTTTCTGGAGGAGTTCATGGGAGGGGCTAGAAGAGTCCCATCTGCTTGGGTTCTGCCTGGAGCGCCTCCTTCCCCCTCTCGGCAGGGGATAAAATTTCAATCTTCCCGAATACCCCGTCGTATCCCGGAGTGATCTTCAATCGTCCTTCCCGGACCCGCAAAATTCCTTCCAGGATGTTCGGCGGGGTAAAGGAAGAAAGCTGCTCTGGGGAGAGTTCCAGGAGGATATCGAATTCCGAACCACCTTTCTCCACCAGCCGAAGGTATTCTTTTTCCACCGATGAAGCGTTGGTTCCCACGCCAAGGATGTCGGCAATGATTTCATCAAGAGGGACAGTGTGAAGCGCAGGGATCGCCTTGGGGGAAACAGAGCCCTCCGGCCGGTCAGCCAGCTCATTCACCCGATTCATCACCCCCACCGTAAGCCGCTTCCCGCAGACCGGGCAGATGCTTCTATGCTTTCGGGTTTCTTGGGGCGAGAAAAGGATGTTGCAGTTTCGGTGCCCATCATAGTGATACTTCCCTTCTTCCGGGAAGAACTCGATGGTGTAAAGAATCCTCCGCGGGTCTTTCTTACGAATGGCCTCGGTGATGTCCCGGTAACTCAGCTCACAGTTAAAGACATTGGCCTCCCGGCCGATTTTGCTTGGGGAATGGGCGTCGGAATTCGAGATCAGGGTGATATCGTCCAGACTGGAGAGACGCCAATTCATTTCTGGGTCTGAAGAGAGTCCGGTTTCGATGGCCCGGATGTTCTTGTATTCTTCCTCATAACATTCCTGGATGGAGTCAAAACCCGAATTGGCGCCGAAGATGGAGAACCACGGAGTCCATGCATGGGCGGGAATCAAGAGACACTCCGGCGACAGGTCCAGGATCATCTTCAGGAGGTCCTTGGCCGAAAAACCGAAGATGGGCCGGCCGTCGGAGCCGATTTTGCCATATTTGGACAAGCGGGTGTTAATTTTTTCAACGACTTCGAAGGAGGGGGCGAAAATCAGGGTATGAATCCGACGTGATTTCCCGCCCTGGCTGTACATGTTGCTCACCTCCACGGTGAGCATGAAATGAGTCCCGTCCGGCTCTTCTTTCAGGACGAAAAGCCCATTGCCCAGCGGATTCAATTTGGATTTGAGGTCAAGGAAATAGAGGGGATGGGTAAAGTCGCCGGTGCCTAAAAGCTTGATTCCCTTGCGCTTGGCCCATTGGGCAAGGGTCTTCACTTCCATCTCCTGACTGGTGGCCCGGCTGTACTTGGAATGGAGATGAAGATCGGCGATGAATTTCATCGGACCCACTTCTCAGAGGACTAAAACCCGAAACAAGAAATCCGAAAGGATTATAACCCTCAGAATTTAACAGGATGAGGAAGAACTGAATTCCGGCAATCATTGCGAGGGCCCTAAGCGACGCGGCAATCTCAAAATGTTTGATTTTATTATGAATGAGATTGCTTCGCTTCGCCCCGTACCATACTAGGTGCAGGGCTTCGCTCGCAATGACACGCCAAAGAGTTTTTCAGCATCCTGTTAATACCCAAACAACCGGTTGGGAGAATTTGAAATGCCGGAATTTCGATATTTCGCTTTATTTCTCCTTTAGGATCTTGCGAATATTCTCCACGTTGCGGGCCACGAACCCGGAGCATTTCTTGCGCAGGCCCATTTCGTCGAACTTCTTCCGGTCCGCCGGGTCCATGAGGTTCAGATGGATGAGGTCCCGGCACTGGACGGCGCCGAAGTCCTTGTCAAACTGCCGGACCATCTCCTGGACTTTGGCATAGGTTTTGTCCCGAGCCTCCTTCTCCTCCGCTTTCGTGCGGCCGTAGCAGAAACCCAGAGCCATCGCCCCCCCGGTAACCACCCCGCACACGGTTCCCCACCGGCCCATTCCCCCTCCCATGCCGGTGGCCATCTTCATCGCTAGAGACTTGTCGTAATCTAGGTCCTCCCCGAGGATCGTGATCACTGACTCCGCTCAATTCAGCCCGCTGGCCATGAGGTCGTAAGCTCTCTTTTCCAGTTCCGCCCCTGATTCCATCCCGGTTCCTTCCCAAAATAGATTTGCCTTCATGGATTTTCGTATTATAGGGGTTGAGTCGAAACTTGTCAAATTCACTCTTGTTTTTCCGAGTCTCCGGGGTTTCTGTATTTTTTCATCACGGTCCCTAAACCATTTGCTTTTATATAGTTTTTTTGCTCAGAAAAGCGCAGGCTATAATCCTTGACAAACATACAGTAGAGATGTATATTTTTAATAAATTAAGCCGCAGAATTCGCAAAGCTTCATTGTGATTCACTTCCAACAAAGGAATGGACGGGGACAACTATACCATAGGAGAATTCGCAAAAATGTTAGGGTTAAGCCCCCGGACCATTGATTTTTACACCCGCCAGGGGCTTCTCCACCCCGAACAGTCCGGACGCGGCCATGGGTACCGTCACTATACCGAAGAGGACCGCCGGCGCGTTTCGCTGATCAAGCAGCTGCAGTCCAAGAAGTTTTCCCTGCAGGAGATTCGGCAGGCCCTGGAGATAAGCGGAAAAGAGAAAACGGTCTCCTCCGCAGAGGTTAGGGAACAGGTCACTGTGGAGCTGGAAAGGCTCCAGGCCGCCATTGAAGAAATCCGGTCATCTGCTTCGATTCTGGATCAGCCTGCTGTCCGGGCTGTTGCCACAGAGGCCCTGCAAAGAGCAACCGCCTTATGCTCGGTTGTGGTGACTCTATTGAATGATATGCCGCCTTTCTAGGCGGCCGCGAAAAGGAGGAAAAAATGAGCAATACCTTTAAAACTTTTATTCTTCTGGCTGGACTTACGGCCTTATTGTTACTGATCGGCCAGGCTCTGGCGGGACGGCAAGGCCTTTACTTCGCCCTCTTTATGGCTCTGATCATGAACTTCGTGGGCTACTGGTTCAGCGACAAAATTGCCCTGGCCATGAGTAGAGCCCAGGAAGTCTCTCAGAATCAGGCCCCTGACCTCCATCAGATGGTGGAGCGTCTCTCCGTACAGGCCGGCCTGCCCAAACCCCGGGTCTACATCATTCCCCAGGATACCCCCAACGCCTTTGCTACCGGCCGCAACCCGGAGCATGCTGCTGTGGCCGTGACCGAGGGGATTCTCAGAATCCTGAAGCCTGAGGAGTTGGAAGGAGTCCTTGCCCACGAGATGGCCCACATCAAAAACCGGGATATCCTCATCAGCAGCGTCGCCGCGGTGATCGCCGGGGCCATCAGCTACCTAGCCACAATGGCCCAGTGGGGGGCCATGTTCGGCATGGGTCGGGGTGATGATGACGAAGGAGGGGGAGGCGGGAACATGATTGGGACTCTGCTCATGGCGATCGTCGCCCCCATGGCTGCCATGCTCATTCAAATGGCCATTTCCCGAAGCCGGGAGTATGCCGCCGATGCCACGGGGGCCAGATTCGTCCATGCCGGACGGCCCTTGGCTAATGCTCTCCTCAAGCTGGAGGAATACAACAAGCAGATTCCCATGCAGGTAAACCCGGCTCAGGCGCAGATGTACATTGTCAATCCCCTTTCGGGTCAAAGCCTCATGCGCCTCTTCAGCACCCACCCGCCCATCGAGGAGCGGGTCGCCCGGTTGATGGCCATGCGGCCGGGGGACCTGATGAAATAAGAAGACCCTTTCTCATGCAAAAAGCCGGTCTGCCCATAAGCGGACCGGCTTTTTCATTCCCTCCGATTATTTTTTCTTTACCTTTCGGTCAAATCCGTAGGGGTGTTTCGCGACCCGCCCCTACGCCTCAACTCTTTCTCCTGGACTTACCTCTGCCGCTCTTCTCCAGGGCCTTTTGAAGGTCTTCGATGATCTCCGAAGCCTCTTCGATCCCCACCGAGAGGCGGACCAGACGCTCGCTGATGCCCACCTTGGCCCTCTCCTCAGGGGATAGGGCCCGGTGGGAGGACATGGGCGGATAGAGGACCAGGCTGTACACATCCCCGAGAGTTGTCGCCGGAATGATCATCTCCAGCGCTTCCATGAAACGAAAGACCTGCTCTTTCGCTGCCCCTTTGATCTCAAAAGAAATCATCCCCCCGAAAAGTCCCGGCGGAAAGAGTTTCTTCGCTAATTCGTGTTGAGGATGCGAGGCGAGTCCGGGATAATTCACCTTAGCGATTCGAGGATTGCTCTCCAGCCACCGGGCCACTTCCCCGGCGTTGAAACAGTGCTGGCGCATTCTTAACGGCAGGGTTTTGATTCCCCGGTGCGTTAGCCAGGCTTCGAAAGGGCCTAGGTTACCGCCGGTCATCTTGATGATCTCGTGCAGCTTGGACCTGTTCTCTTTAGAACAGATGATCGCTCCACCCAGCACATCCCCGTGGCCGCCGATGTATTTTGTCGTGGAATGAACCGAGAAATCCACACCATGCTTC
>DASPRR010000156.1:0-5147 GCA_035624375.1 Thermodesulfobacteriota bacterium
AAGACAAAGATTTTTCTCTCGCCCGCTCCGCTGGAGGCCGCAGAGAACGCAGAGAAGACAAAGCAGAAAACAGGAGTCAGGAATCAGGAACCTGAATCCTGAGACCTGGGACCCAAATCCTTTTTGACACTGTGGTCCCTGAGGGCTCTGCGAGAGAAATTTTGGCGATTCACGAGTCGCCCCGGAGAACACCCTCTTCAGGGCATCCCTTTGGTTTCCGAGTAAAAGGCCTGCCCCCACTTCAGGGCCTCGAGATAGAGGGAGAAGGGGGTTGTTTCTTCCCCCGGGGGAATCATCGGTTTTTCCAGATGCCCCCAGGCGGCTTTTTCGTAGGAGAGGGTGTATTGATAAATATCCCGCAAGCGGTTGGGCTCGCCCAGAAGGGCCAGCTTGATGGGTTCATCGATGGGGATCTCGGCCAGGATGGCGGAAAGCGGCCGGTCCAGGAAAGCGTCGATCAGGGAAAAAAGACCCATCAGGAAAGAATCCTCTTTCCGGTCCGAAAGGTCAAAATAAGGGGCCAGCATCTCACAGAACCTGGCTCGAACGATGGTCATAATCAAAAGCTCCTCCGCCTTGTCCGCCCCCATGCTTGCCAGGGCCACAAAAGTGATCCAGTTTTTGATGGTTCTCTCTCCCAGGAGGATCATGGCCTGCTTCACCGACGTGATTTTGCTCCGGAGGCCAAAGAAGGCTGAATTGATGTAGCGCAGAAGCTTATAGGTGAAGGCAACTTCTTGTTTAATGATCTCTTCCAGCCTATTGAGGTCGATCTCGGCCTGGTGGATCTCCTTCAGCAGCTGAAAATAATGGGCCTTGAATCCGGGGATGTCCTTTCCCACGATGATCGCGGGCTTGCTGAAAAAGTAACCCTGGAAAAAGGAGTACCTACTCTCAATTCCCTCCTCGAACATCTGGTGCGTCTCCACTTTTTCGGCCACGAGGCGGACCTTGTAGGGAGAGACCTTCTCGAAGAGCGCCTTCCGGGCTAGCTCCGGGGTGGACAAGAAATCCACTTTTACGAAATCGGTGAACTCCAGCAGGGGCTCGTAGCGGTCTTCATACACAAAGTCGTCCACGGCGATCAGATACCCGGCCCGTTTCAGTTTTTGACAGGCCTGCAGGACTTCCGGATCGGGTTCTACCGTTTCCAGCAGTTCCACCACAACCTGGTCCTTGGGGAGGAAGAACATATATTCTTTTAATAAGATGTCCCGGGGAACGTTGATGAAGGCTCTCGTTCCGCCGGTGAGGTCATCCAGGTTAAAGAGAAAAAAGCTGTCCACCATTACTTTGGAAGTAGCCTGGCTGGGGTCCGAGTGTTTAAAGACGTTTTCCAGACCGGAGCGGAAAAAGAGCTCATATCCATACACCCTGCGTTGGGCGTCGAAAATCGGCTGGCGGGCGATGAAGGTTTCCATAGGGGTCTGTCCTTTTTAAATTGCTTTCCTTCAGTGGGCGGTTCCTGAATCGCCCCCAATCCCTGGGGTGGACCGTCGCTAAGCCTTTTTATGGGGAGCCCGGGCCATGGCTTTCTGAATCCTCTCAGGAGTCATGGGCAGTTCAAACAGCCTGGCCCGAGTCGCATCATACACCGCGTTGGCGAGGACGGCACCCATGGAGGTAATGGCCGGTTCTCCCCCTCCCTGGGGAGGCAGGTCCTGGTTCTCGATGAGCACGGTCTCGATTTTGGGCATCCAAGAGAAACGTGGAATCCGATAGGTATCGAAATTCTTATCTTGGATTTCCCCTCCCCGAAAATGGACCTCTTCCGAGAGGGCATACCCCAGCCCCATCATCAGGCAGCCTTCGATTTGCATCCGCGCCCCTTCGGGATTGATTACCTGGCCCATGTCCTGAGCGCATACGAGTCTGCGGACCTGAACGTCTCCTTTTTGGGGGTCTACTTCGACTTCCGCCGCTACGGCCACATACGTACCCAGGTAATCGACGCAGGCGATTCCTTTTCCCCGGCCCGGCTTACGCGGAAAGTCACGCCATCCAAAGGAACGTGCGGCTTCCTCCAGCACCCTGCGCATGCGCGAGTTTTTCAGGTGGGCCAGCCGAAATGCCAGAGGGTCTGCCTTGGCCGCAGAGGCCATGAGGTCCATATGGGATTCCCGGGCAAAGGTATTGGTATTCGTCCCCGGAGCCCGCCAGGCGCCGGTGTTGAAAGGATGAGCCCCGGCCCCTCCCCACAAGCTGCCGTGGACTGCTGCCCTATGAGAGGGGATATCATAGAAGGTGGCCGCGCCCCTCTCACTGGCAAAATAAACTCGATAGTCCCAGAAAGTGATTCTGCCCTGGGAATCGAGCCCGGACCGAATCTTTACCACGGCAGCAGGCATAAAGGCATCGTAAAAGAATTCCTCCTCCCGGGTCCAGGACACTTGGACGGGTTTCCCGGCGCGATGAGAAAGGAGGGCCGCCTCGACCGCCTGCTGGTTCCAGGTTTTTCCTCCGAACCCTCCACCGACAAAAGGGGTAATAACCCTAACACCTTCAGAGGGAATCGAGAGAGCCTGGGCCACAGCCTCCTTGACGCCAAAAGGGGTTTGGGTGGAGGCCCATACGGTGGCCTTCTTCCCTTCCACGTGGGCCATGGCAGTGTGGGTCTCCATGGGGGCGTGGGCTACATAATGCTGGAAATAACTCTCGTCGAATTTCCTGGAGGAACTCTTTTCTCCCTTTTCCAGGGATCCTTCCTGAGAGATTACACTCCCCTCAGGGGCAACCTTCAGCAGATGGGAAAAGATGGAATTCTCATTCACCGCAGGAGAAGGGGTGGCAAACTGGGCTTTGATGAGGGCCAGGCCCATCTCCGCCTGGTCCGGAAGGGGATGGAGGACGGCCAGGAGATTTCCATTTCGGATGATCTTGAGTCCTTGAATCTTTTCCGCGGCCGAAGTATCCACCTTCTTGAGGGTTGCCCCATGAGCCGGAGGACGCAGAATGCGGGCATAGAGCATGTCCGGAAGGCGAATGTCCCCGGCAAACCGGGCCTGGCCGGTTACCTTGGGGAGTCCATCGGTCCGTCCAGCGGGCCTGCCTGAAACCTTAAAAGAGGAAGGGGGTTTGGGTTCGGCCTTGACCTCCGCCTTTCTCTCAATCCGGGTCCCTTTCACCAAGTCGGCATAGGCGACTCTCTTCTCCGGATTTCTTGAATCGTGGATTATGCCATGGCTGATCGTTAGGAAGGCCTGAGGGACATTCAGGCGGGTAGCCGCCAGCTCCAACAGGATGGCCCGGGCCTGCGCCGCAGCTTCCCGCAACTGAGGGCCGAAATATTTTGTGGTGCGGGAGCCGAAGGTCCCCGCATCATAAGGGCAAAGGTCGGTATCCCCCATGACCATGTCGACGGAATCCAGGGGAAGATCAAGCTCCTCGGCCAGCATCTGGGCCAATGAAGTAATGATTCCCTGTCCCAACTCCACTTTTCCGGTGAAGCAGGCCACCCGGCCGTCTTCCTTGACCTGGAGATAAGCGTTGAAATCGGAGGAGGGGAGGGAGGCCCGTGATGGGCTCTGTCGGTATTGGGCTTCGGTCAGGGTTTCGGCGGAGAAGAAGACGAAGAGCCCTCCGCCCATGGCCTTCAAGAACTGGCGCCGGTCCAGAGAGCTCATCCCTTTTTCTCCTTCATCTCCCGGGCGGCAGTCTGGATGGCCTTGACGATTCGCGGATGGGCACCGCATCGGCAGAGGTTGCCATCCATGGCCTGAAGGACCTCCGCCTCGGAAGGGTACGAATTCCTTTTTAATAGGCTGTAGGCACTCAGGATCATTCCCGGGGTGCAGAAACCGCACTGAAAAGCGTTTTGTTCGAGGAATGCTTTCTGCAGGGGATGAAGCCTTTCTCCCTTGGCCAGGCCTTCGATGGTAACCACTTTCTTCCCGGCAATCTCCCGCATCGGGACCTGGCAGGACCGCTGGGCTTCCTCATCGATGAGAACCGTACACGCCCCGCAGAGGCCCTTCCCGCAGGCGTATTTGGTCCCCGGGAGGTTTAGGTCCGAGCGCAAAACCCAGAGGAGCTTTCGGTCCCCCTCCACCTCCAGCTTCATAGTCTGCCCATTCAGCTGGAATTCGATCCGCTCCATCCTTTCCTCCCCCATCAGGGTTTTCATCCTTTTATCCAGTTTATAGCACCCCCGGAGGGCCGGTCAATCCTTTTGAAAACCTTGCCCACGCCCAGTTTTTGAGAAAAAAGTCCTTCGCCCAATGGAGTGCGCGAAGCGGGAGGGGGAACACCAACGAGCACGAGAAATCGGGGGTGGGCAAGCCTTAAAACCCATCCGAAGGAGCTATTGACCAACCCCCCCCTCCCTCGTCTTGCAAGCCATTGGGCGAATGGAGTACCCTGAATCGTACGAGAGAAGAGGATTTTTTCTTTTGGCGGGAAGGGTCGGAGAAAAAGAAATGGGAAATCAAACTCAGGGGGCCCAAGTCTTCGGAATCGGCCAGTGCTCCTTGGATTACATCGGGAAGATCGAGGCCTATCCGCCTCCAGATCGGAAGTGTGAATTCGTCGATATGGTCATCCAGAGCGGGGGGCCGGTAGCCACGGCTCTGGTGGCCCTGGCACGATGGGGAATTTCCTGCGCCTTTGCCGGGGTTCTCGGGGACGATCTCTTTGGCCGGATGATCAGGGAATCCCTGGAGGGCGAAGGAATCGACACCGCCGGAGTCATGATTCGAAGGGGAAAAGGCTCCCAGTTTGCCTTTATCGTGGCCGAACCGGGACTGGGAAGGAGAACCATTTTTTGGCGGAGGCCCACGGGACCTCCTTTGTCCCCTGAAGAAATCGATCTTCGTCGAGTGGAGCAAGCCAGAATCCTGCACACCGATGGGCGTTTCGTGGAAGCCAGCCTGGCATGCTGCAAAACTGCGAGGAAGGCGGGGGTTCAGGTGGTAACAGACGCGGATTCCTTCCACGAAGGATTGGTGGAGCTTGCCCGGTGGAGTGATTTTTTTATCTCCTCGGAGAATTTTGCCTCTGCGTTCCTGCAGAAAGAGGACCCCCGCGAGGCCTGCCAGCGCATCGCCGAGCTGGGGCCCAAGGTTGCCGGGGTGACCCTGGGAGCGAAGGGCTATGTAGCCCTGGCCGAAGGCCGCTGGATTGAGAAACCTGCCTACCCGGTAGAGGCGGTG
>DASPRR010000076.1:0-2716 GCA_035624375.1 Thermodesulfobacteriota bacterium
ATCACCAGCCGCATCGGACGGACGGCCCGAATCCGGGGGTCCCGGGATTACAATTCCTTCGAGGTCCTTCCCCCCCATGAAATGGCCCGCAAGAAAGAACGATTGCGGAGCGGGGATCTTCTCTTCTTTTTTAAGGCCCCGGGAAAACGGGTGGTCGACGAAGGGGTCGGCCATATGGGAATCGTGAAGGTAGAGGGAAAGAATTCAGAAAAGGAAATTTCGCTGATTCACGCCGGCGGAACCAAGAACTCCGGAGGAACCGTGAGAAAGGTCCTGCTGGTGGATTATCTCTCGGCCATGCCGTTCGTGGGTGTGAAGGTCACGAGGTTTGAATGAAGGAAAACAGTGAAAGTGTATGTGAAAGTGAAAGGAATAGATTTTCACACTTTCACTTTCACTAAAAAAGGAATTACCGATGGACCTTGACCAGCTTTGCGTCAACACCATCCGCATGCTCTCCGTGGACATGGTCCAGGAGGCCAACTCCGGGCACCCCGGGCTGCCCCTGGGGGCCGCCCCCATGGCCTATGTCCTGTGGACGAAATTTCTCAAGCACAACCCAGAAAATCCGAAATGGCCGGACCGGGACCGATTCGTCCTCTCCGCCGGCCATGGCTCAGCCCTCCTCTACTCCCTTCTCCACCTGACCGGTTATGACCTGCCTCTCGAGGAGATCAAGCGGTTCCGCCAGTGGGGAAGCAAGACTCCCGGCCACCCGGAGTACGGAGACACTCCCGGCGTGGAATGCACGACCGGGCCGCTCGGCCAGGGGTTTGCCATGGGGGTGGGGATGGCCTTAGCCGAACGTTTTCTTGCCGCCCACTTCAACCGCCCGGGGCAGGAGATCGTCGATCATTATACTTACGGACTGGTCAGCGACGGAGACCTCATGGAGGGAGTGGCCTCCGAAGCGGCCTCCCTCGCCGGCCACCTAAAACTGGGAAAACTAATCTACCTTTACGACCAAAATTCCATCACCCTCGCAGGGGAAACCCGGCTGGTCTTTACCGAGGATGTGGCCAGGAGATTCGAAGCCTACGGTTGGCAGGTTCAAGCGGTAGAAAACGGGAATGACTTGGAGGCCATTGCCCGGGCCATCGAAAAAGCCCGGGAGGAAAATTCCCGCCCGTCCCTCATCTCGGTGAGGACTCACATCGGCTATGGAAGCCCCCTCAAGCACGATACCTTTGAGGCCCACGGTTCGCCCCTAGGCGCGGAAGAGGTTGCTGCTACAAAGAAGAACCTGGGATGGCCCTTGGAGCCCAAGTTCTTCATTCCCGAAGAAGTGCGGGCTCATTTTCATAAAATCACTGCCCAGGGTGCAAAGATTGAAGAAGACTGGGAGGCGAAGCTGCGGTCTTACCAAACGGCTTTCCCCGAGTTGCGGAAGCATTGGGACCAGTGGATGAAACTTGAACTTCCCGGGGGATGGGAGAAGGATATTCCTGTGTTTCCGGTGGACCCAAAGGGCGTGGCCACCCGGGCCGCGGGGGGAAAGATCATGAATGCCCTGGCCCCTCGCATCCCCTTCCTGATCGGGGGTTCCGGCGACCTGAACCCTTCCACCAACACGGTCCTGAAGGGCCGAGGGAATTTTCAGGCCCCCAGGGCGGAAGACACCCACGTGCAGGGCGCCGAGGCCGGTCCTTGGAGTTATGCCGGAGCCAACCTTCACTTCGGGGTTCGCGAGCACGCCATGGGGTCCATCCTGAACGGGATGGCCCTCCACGGCGGAATTCTTCCCTACGGAAGCACCTTCCTGATCTTCTCCGACTACATGCGGCCGGCCATCCGCTTGGCGGCCCTGATGAAACTTCGGGTCATCTACGTGTTCACCCATGACTCCGTCGCCCTGGGAGAGGACGGCCCCACCCATCAACCCGTGGAGCACATCGCCAGCCTTCGGGCCATTCCCGGTCTCACCGTCATCCGACCAGCGGACGCCAATGAAGCTGCGGAGGCCTGGAAGGTCGCCATCCAGCATGAAGAGGGGCCGGTGGCCCTACTCATGACCCGTCAATCGATTCCGGTCATCGACCGCACCCATTTCAGTCCGGCAGAAGGGCTTAAGCGGGGAGCCTATGTTCTTGCCGATTCCCCCTCCGGCCGGGCAGAGGTCCTTATCCTGGCCTCCGGGTCCGAGGTTCAACCTGCACTGGCCGCCTATCAAAAGCTTAAGGAAGAAGGGATTTCCTCCCGCCTGGTCAGCATGCCCTCCTGGGAGCTTTTCGAGAAACAACCGGAAGAATATAGAATTCAGGTCGTTCCCAGGGAGAGCCTCCTGAAAGTTTCCATTGAAGCGGGCGCCACCCTGGGGTGGCATAAATACGTCGGGCCCGAGGGAGAAGCCATCGGAATCGACCATTTCGGCGCCTCGGCCCCGGTCAAAGTCATTCTTGAAAAGTTCGGGTTTACCCCTGAAAATATAATGAGAAGGGTGAAGGCCCTTCTCGCGCGAAGAGCTCAAAGATAAAAGTGCGATCTCCGATGAAGAAATGAGGGAAAAACTATGAAAATCAATCCCATAAAGAAGCTTCGGGAAATAAACGAAAGCATCTGGCTGGATAACCTGAGTAGGAATCTGATCAACTCCGGTGGACTCCAGCGTCTGATTTATGAAGACGGGATAACTGGGATTACCTCCAATCCTACGATCTTTCAAAAAGCCATTTCGGGTTCCAAAGATTACGACTTATCCCTGCGCCGATTTCTCGCA
>DASPRR010000081.1:0-4053 GCA_035624375.1 Thermodesulfobacteriota bacterium
CTTCCACATGTTGAAAAACCTTGTGGGAGAGAAAATCTTTTTCGATTCCCTGAAAACATTCATCGAAGAGCAACGGTTCCGCCCCGCAACCTGGAAGGACCTTCAGGGGGCTTTCGAGAGGACTCGGAAGAAAGACCTGGAATGGTTCTTCCGGCAGTGGGTAGAAGAAAAAGGACTGATCGAGGTTGACCTGGGGGAGGTCAAAGTTAAGCCTCTGGATGGGAAGTTTGAGGTGGAGTTTGAGGTCCGGCAAAAAGGGAGGGTGTATTCCTTTGAACTTCCGGTTTCCTTTTATTCAGACCTCGGCCTGGTTCGATATCGATTCCCGGCGGAAAAGGAAAGCACCCGGGTAAAGGTCCTTGTGGACGATTATCCCCGCAGGATCGTACTGGATGAGGACTACGACCTGGCCCGGACCTTGTCCGATACCGAATTCCCCCCGGTTATCGCCCGGTTGCTGAGCGAAGAAAGAATCCTTCTCATCCCGCCCCCTTCCAAGGAAGAGGTCTATCAAATGGCCGTCGATCACTTCAAGAAAATGGGGGCGAGAATCGAAAGGGCAGAGCAGGTAAAAGAGGAAGACCTGAAAGCCTCTTCCGCAGTGGTCCTGGATAAAAAGAACCCTCTGGCGGAGAGGCTGTTTGGCCGGATCGAGGCTGCAGGGGGCTTCAGCCTGATCCTAAAGGAGAACCCGTGGAACCCCAAGAAGGTCATCGCCATCCTCGACGCAGAGTCGTCCGGGGAGCTGGCCGCGGCTTTTCCTAAAATCCGCCACTACGGGAAGTTTAGTCTTGTGTCCTTTGAACGCGGGGAGAATGTGGCCAAGAGAACCGAATCCGGGAGCCGGGGATTGGGAAAAGACCTGGTGGGAGAGACGACCGCGGTGGAGATTTCCACCCTGAAAAGTTTGCCCCAGGTCATCCGGCAGGTGGCCGACAAGAGGATTATTTACGTGGGAGAGACCCACGACCGGTACTCCCACCACCTGGTCCAGCTGGAAATCATCCGGGCCCTCCATGGGATGGGGAAAAAGCTGGCTATCGGCATGGAGATGTTCCAGCGGCCCTTCCAGAAAGCCCTGGACGATTACCTCAACGGCCGGATCGATGAAAGAGCTTTCCTGAAAAATAGCGAATATTTCAAGCGATGGAATTTCGATTATAACCTCTACCGTCCCATTCTCCAGTTGGCCCGGGCAGAAAAGATCCCGGTGGTGGCTTTGAACCTCCAGCGGGAAATAACCGAAAAAGTGGGGAAGACCGGCTTGGATTCCCTTTCGGGCGAAGAGAAGAGGGAAATTCCCTCCCAGATGGATTTTTCAGACCAGGCCTACCGGAAAAGGCTCGAAAAGATCTTTCGGGAGCATACCTCTTTTGAGGTCAGGGATTTTGACTTCTTCCTCCAGGCCCAAATTCTTTGGGATGAGACCATGGCCGAGTCCATCGACCGCTTTTTAATGGGAAACCCGGATTGCCATATGGTCGTCCTGGCGGGAACCGGCCATCTGGCCCATGGGTCGGGAATTCCCAATCGGGCGGCAAGGAGAAACGGCTTCGACTACGCCATTATATTGAATGATGCGGAATGGGAAAAAGATATCGCCCATTTTATTGTAAACCCCGCCCCCGTCCCCTTCGAAGGAACCCCCCGGCTCATGGTGAGTCTGGAAGAGGAGAAGGGGCAGGTCGTTATCCAGGGCTTTTCGCATGGGAGCGTTTCCGAAAAGGCGGGGATGCGGAAAGGGGATATCATCCTCTCTTTCGATGGAACGCCCGTGCAGAGGGTTGAAGATATCCGCATCGAACTCCTCTTCAGGAAAAAGGAGGAACGGGTGACCGTCCGGGTGCTCAGGAAAGAGCCCCTTTGGGGAGATCAGGCCATGGAGTTTGAAGTTCCCCTCCACTGACCAGGCCTTTAAAAAAGCCTTGACATGCATTGCTGATGCGTAGTAAAAAATAAAAATGTTGAGGAAAGTTTTTATGGGCAGCCCAATTCTGAATCTCTGGTGGTGGTGGTGCAAAAAGAGAGGAGGAGCCTGCCCTTAAACCGGCCAAATTGACCTAATCGATTACCCGAAAAGCCGTGCGCAGATTCCAACGCTCACGGCTTTTTTTTTAGCCACACAGAGTACAGAGAACACAGCGCGGCAGAGCCGCGCTGTACTGCTAACCTGCAAACTCTTCAATTTTAGTGAAGCAAATTTCCTTTTGGCAAATCCCTTCTGAAATCCCCCCCAACCCCCCTTTGTCAAAGGGGGGCAAGGGGGGGATTTCTGGGGGGAGCGCGGTCCGGGGCAAGAGATATTTTTTGGTTACGGCTACGCTGCACTGTGTTCTCTGTGACAAAAAATAGGAGAAATAATGAAGAAAATTCTTTTGGGGAATGAGGCCATCGCGAGGGGCCTTTTGGAGAGCGGGTGTTGTTTCGCGGCCTCCTATCCCGGAACGCCGGCCTCGGAGATCCTTTCCTCCTTCGTCCAGATGGCCAAGGCCGCCGAGAGCCCGGCCATGGGGGAATGGTCCATCAACGAGAAAGTAGCCTTTGAGACTGCCTTGGCGGTTAGCTATTCGGGAGGGCGGGCGGCGGCCAGCATGAAGCAGGTCGGGTTGAACGTGGCCTGCGATCCTTTGATGAGCTCAGCCTACACGGGTGTCAAAGGCGGATTCCTTGTCATCTCCGCCGATGATCCCGGACCGCACAGCTCCCAGACCGAGCAGGACAGTAGGATGATGGCCATGACGGCCAAGGTCCCGGTCCTGGACCCTTCCAGTCCCCAGGAAGCCAAGGAGATGATCCAACTCGGCTTCCAGACCTCGGAGGAATTCGAAATCCCGGTCATGATCCGGCCCACCACACGGGTCTGCCACTCACGGCAGGGAGTCGTGCTGGGCGAAATCCCGACCCCCTCCATTCCCACGGGTTTCCTGAAAGACCCCCAGAGATGGGCGGCCACTCCCCGCTATCGTTTTGTGCTCCACAAGCAGTTGAACCAGAAGATCGAGGCAATCGCGGAAAAATATGGCGAGAAATCTTTCTTTAAGATATTGGGCGGTAAGAACGCTTCCCAGTGCATTCTTTCTTCCGGGGTTGCCCTGGCCCACACCTATGACCTTCTGAAAGAACTCAAGCTTGAAAATCAAATCGCGCTTTATCAGGTGAAGATGCCTTATCCCCTGAACGTCAGGGCCGTACTCGAGAAAATCAATTCTTACAAAGATATCCTGGTGATCGAAGAGACCGATCCGGTCATGGAAATGCAGTTGGCCAGGCGGGACCGGGTCAAAGGAAGGATGGACGGATCGATACCCCCCCAGGGCGAGCTGATTCCGGATGTCCTGGACGAGTGTATTCGGAAGTTTGCGGGAAGAACTCGGGAAACGCGACCGGCCCCGCCCGGCAAACCCCGGAGACCCACGCTCTGCCCTGGATGCCCGCACCGGGCCGCGTTCTATGCCATCCGCCTGACCTTCCCGAACGGGATCTATCCCAGCGACATCGGCTGCTATACACTCGGTTTGAACCTGGGGGCTGTGGACACGGTCCTGTGCATGGGAGCGACCATCAGTCAGGCCGCGGGGTTCTACCATGCCTACCGGATGAAGGGGGAATTCCCGCCCATCGTAGCTACCATCGGGGATTCCACTTTCTACCATGCCGGCCTGCCGCCGCTGGTCAACGCGGTTCACAATGGGGCGAAATTCATTCTGGTACTCCTCGACAATTCCACCACTGCCATGACCGGGAACCAGCCGACCCCCGGGATGGAGGTCCTGGTGGACGGGCGCAAAGGAAAAGCCGTTTCCATGGAGGAACTGGTAAAAGCCAGCGGGGTGAAATCCCTGTCGGTGGTTGATCCGTACTCGCTCGAAGAAATGACCCGGGCCCTGAAAGAAGCGGACAAGTTTTGCCGGTCCGAAGAGGGAGGCGTGGCGGCCATCATCACCCGGCACCCCTGCCTGATGGACTTAGGACTGGAAAGGAAAAAGAGAACGGAGCGGGTGGAAATATCGGACGACTGCATCGGCTGCCGAGTCTGCATCGATGATTTTGAAT
>DASPRR010000092.1:0-4253 GCA_035624375.1 Thermodesulfobacteriota bacterium
TTACATTCTCAAGAGGACTCCACTCCGACGTCTGGGCGATGTACAGGAGATCGCCAGTCTGGTCTCTTTCCTGGCGTCCCCCGAAGCGGATTTCTTTACCGGACAGATTTTCAGCCCGAACGGCGGGCTGGTGATTTGACCTGCTAGCCTTACTCTTCCCCGCGGGGGAGGATAAGTAGGAAGCTTAAGGACCTAGAATTCTTATAATTGGCATAAGTCTTGATTATTTGTCATTCCGGCGAAAGCCGGAATCCAGAGAAAGGCATTGAATAAGCAGCCCGCCGTATACATCCTGGCGAGTAAGAAAAATGGCACGCTCTACGTAGGAGTCGCTTCTGATTTGGCCAAGAGGGTATGGGAGCATAGAAATAATATGGTGGAAGGGTTTACCAAAAAATACAACGTCCATCAGTTGGTTTGGTACGAACTTCACGACAGTATTGAATCCGCAATCGTTCGAGAGAAGAGATTAAAGGATTGGAAGCGCGCTTGGAAATTCAAATTAATCGAAAGTAAAAATCCGGAGTGGGTTGATTTCTTTGATGCAATTTTTTGACTGGATTCCGGCTTTCGCCGGAATGACGAAATACATAGGATGGCTCTTATGCCCACAAGTGGGCTAGGCTGGAAGAGAGTGAAATGGCAGGAGAAAGGAAATGTCTAAAGGATACTCACGGCTTCTAGTCGATGCCCGGGGAGACATATGCTGGGTCACTGTCAACCGTCCCGAGGACCGGAACTCGATCGATACGGCCCTCATGAAGGAACTGGAGCGGGTGCTGAAGGAAGCAGAAAAGACGGCGGCCAGAGCGATCGTATTTACCGGCTCGGGGGAGAGCCATTTCATTGGCGGGGCCGATGGCGTCGAGATGATGCAGTGCAGCCCCAAAGGGGCCCGCGAGTTTTCAACCCGAATCCAAAAGCTGTTCAACCGCATGGAAGCCTCCCCGCTCATCCTGGTGGCGGCCATCAACGGCTTGTGTTTTGGGGGCGGTTTTGAATTCGCCATGGCCTGCGACTTCCGGGTGGCCAGCGAGGAGGCGCGAATCGGGCTCCCAGAGGTAAAAGTTGGGATCATTCCTGGGGGCGGTGGAACCCAAAGGCTTCCCCGCTTGGTGGGAATGGGGCGGGCCATGGAGATGATCCTCAGCGGGAAGCTTTTCAAGGGCAGGGAAGCTTTGGAAGCGGGGCTGGTCCATTCGGTGGCTGCCTCGGACCAGCTCTTGAAGGAGGCCGAGAGGGTCCTGGAACCCGTCTTGCGCAATCCCCAGCACGCCCTTTCTCAGGCCAAGAAGGCGGTTCGGGCCTCACAAAACACGACCCTGGCTAAAGGCCAGAAGATCGAAAGCTTGGTCTTCAGCCGGTGTTTCTCCCAGGGCTATTTTTTGGAGCTGATGAGAAAACAGCTGAAGGAAGGCACCCTGAAGACCACGGTCAAGCTCCCCAAATGGGTACTTGAAGAAAGGAAGAAGAAGCCATGAAAGTGGTGGGAATCGCCGGGAGCCTGAGGCCCCAGAGCAATACCCTTTACTACGTGAAGACCGCCTTAGGGGTGCTCGAAGGGCAGGGGATTCAGACCGAGCTCGTCACCCTCCAGGGGAAGGAGATCAGGCCCTGCACGGGCTGCTACGATTGCACCAAGCAGGGCCGCTGCACCATCGAGGGGGATGACTTCGATGAGATCCTGGAGAAGATGCGCATGGCTGAAGGGCTGATCCTGGGATCTCCGGTCTACTTGAGTTCGGTGGTCCCCCAGATGATGGCTCTCCTGAGCCGGGCAACTTTCGTGGCCTATTGGAACAACAAGTTTTTGAGCGGCAAAGTGGGAGGGCCGATCACCGTGGCCCGGAGGGCGGGCCACAACATGGCCTTTTCCCAGCTCCTTCTATGGTTCTTCATCAATGGTCTCATCGTGCCTGGTTCGACTTACTGGAACGTGGGCATGGCTGGAACGGGCGGCGCCCGGGATGCCGAGAAGGATGCGGAGGGAATCCAGACCGTGACCAACTTTGCCCAGAACATGACTAATTTGATGAAAAAGCTTTTCCTTTAAATATGAAGATTCTTGGCAAAGTCAATTCATCCGTCGTTCCGGCGAAAGCCGGAATCCAGAATTGCCTGAAAATCCTGGATTCCGGGTCGCGCTTCGCTTGCCCGGAATGACAATTTCCCCTTGCTTTCAACAGTTTTGCAGGAGCCTCTAAGGAGAGGAAGAAATGACGGGGATCGGATTCTGGCTGACAAAAAGAGAGCGGCTCCACGGCGACCGCGAGGCAGTGGTGGACGGACAGCGGCGGCTGAGTTACCGGGCCCTCAACGGTCGGGTCAATCGGCTGGCCCGTTCCCTCCAGACCTTGGGGCTTAAGCAGGGGGACCGGATTTCAGTCCTGGCGTACAATGGCCTTGAGTACGTAGAGACGATCTTTGCGGCCGCCAAGCTGGGTTTGATTCTCGTACCCCTGAACTGGCGCCTGGCACCGGCGGAACTGGCGTTCATCCTTTCGGACAGCACCACCGAAACCCTCCTTTTCGACTCTGAGTTCGCCAAAACGGCCGAAACCCTTCGAGGCCAGACCCCGCTCCGGCGCTTCGTTGCCTTCGGTGAGAAAGAAATCCCAGGGGCCACCGCCTACGAGAAGGCCCTGTCTTCAGAGGAGGACGGCGAACCCACACCCGATGGACCCGTGGACCTGGATAGGCCCCATATCATTATGTATACCGCCGGCACCACGGGAAGACCCAAGGGGGCTGTTTTGAGCCAGGGGGCCAGTTTCTGGAATGCGGTCAACATGTCTTTGTGTGTGGACCTGACCTCCCACGACCGGACCCTGACCGTTCTGCCCATGTTTCACATCGGGGGAATCGGCCTCTACACTCTCCCAACGCTTTTCCAGGGAGGAACGGTGGTCATCCAGAGAACCTTTGATCCCAAGGTGACCGTCCGCCTCATTAAAGAAGAGAGGATCGATGTTTTCTTCGGCGTGCCGGCCATATTTCTCTTTCTAATCCAGGACCCGGCCTTTAAGTCCGGCGGGATGGCCCGTCTCCGGTCGGTCATGAGCGGAGGAGCGCCCCTGCCGGTGAGCCTGGTTCATCAATATAAGGAGGCCGGCATCATCCTGCAGCAGGGTTTCGGCATGAGCGAAGCCGCTCCGGGGATTGCGGCCCTAGACCGGGACCGAGCCGTGGCCAAGGCGGGCTCCATCGGCCGCGCCCTCTTCTCCATGGAAGTCCGCGTGGTGGATTCCCAAAACCGGGACCTTCCCCCGAACCGGGAAGGGGAACTCCTGATCCGCGGCCCCAACGTCATGCAGAAATACTGGAACCGGCCCGAGGCCACGGCCGAAGCCTTCACCGACGGATGGCTCCACACCGGAGACCTCGCTCGGATGGACGAGGAAGGAGACCTCTATATCGTGGACCGAAAGAAGGACATGTTCATTTCCGGAGGGGAGAATATCTATCCGGCGGAGGTGGAAAATGTCATCTACGAGTTATCCCAGGTCGGAGAAGCGGCGGTCATCGGAGTCAAGGACCCAAAATGGGGGGAAGTCGGCCGTGCCATTGTAGTCCTGAAAGCGGGGCAGAAACTGACAGAAGCCGAGATTCTCGATTATCTGAAGGGGAAGCTGGCCAAGTTTAAGGTCCCCCGTTCCGTGGTATTCGTGGACCAGCTGCCCCGAAATGCTGCTGGCAAGGTGCTTAAAAATATTCTACGGGAAAAGCACCCCTGAAAGAATCCTCTTTACCCGGTAAATGGATCCAGATAGAATCCAAGTCGCCAGCCAAGGATCCTCTTGGTTTTTTAGGGGATAGAAATCGAAGTGCCTCTAGAAAGGGATCATCTCGCCCCGTAATTTGCGGGGATGGATTATAAACGGCAGAAGGAATCGACAAGGAATCTTTAGAAATCTCGAAAGAGGAGGTGCCAAATGAAGTACCCCAAGTTCCTGTTGTGGTGCGTAGCCCTTATCGTTCCCATCTTTATCCTGGCGCCGGGAGGATTTGCCCAGGGACCCATCAAGCTGGGAGCCATTTTCCCCCTGGCTGACATTACCGGAGATCAGGGGGCCAAGGCCATGAAACTGGCCGTGAAGGAGATCAATCAAGCGGGCGGGCTGCTGGGCCGCCAGGTGGAGTTGATCATCGTCGATGACGAGATGAAGGCGGAAAAGGGCGCGGCCGCCGTGGAGAAGCTGGTCACCGTGGACAAGGTGGATATCCTGGTGGGCGGCATGGCCAGCGGCGTTCAC
>DASPRR010000104.1:0-4822 GCA_035624375.1 Thermodesulfobacteriota bacterium
GTCACATTGGAAGAACAGGTTGGAGTTCACGTTGGCGGCGAATTCCGTCATGCCGAACCCGGTAGCACCGTCCCCTTTCAGGGCTTGGAAAGAATTCTCCACCACGTATTTTAGACCCGCTGCGCGGGCCAGGTTGGCTGACCGGTTGGCCACTTGGACGGCTTTGAATAATTCTGACAGGGTCCAGGTCGTCTTTTTAGGGTCTTTGTCGAACTCCGGTCCAGCGGCCAGGCTCCGAATCGTCCGGGGACCCTCAAACACAGCCGCATTGGGCAGCCCACGGGTGAAGATTTCCGAGAAAGTCGGGTCCAGAAGACCGACCTGCAGGGCATAGCCGAGCTCGATATTCTTGGATTTGGCATAAGCCATGAGCTGCTTGCATTCATCAACGATAAGGGAAGCGCTGGGGTCCCGAATTTCAACCCAGGAGCAGCCCAATTCGCTGGCCAAGTCCAATAGCTTTTTCTTGTTGTCCAGGGAAACAGGAAGGGGTTTTAAGAAGTTCGTGGTGGTAAATCCAAGCTTGATCTCCGGATATTTCTTTAAAACCATTTTTTGCTGCGCGAAGGCACTCGTACCCAGGAAAGCCAGGACAAGAATTCCCACCGACATAAGAACCAAACTCTTCTTCATGATGACTCCTCCTTTCGGGGTTAAAGGGTACTGCGAATCCTTCGTTTCCCTTGATTCGAAGGTAAGCCCAGCACCTAAATCACAAACCGAGACCGGATAGTATTTTAACAGCGCCAAACGGCCTGTCAAGCCCTTCGTTTCCGCGGCCCCGTTCAGCCGGGCGCCTGCGCCCGGCTGAACAAGATGTTCAGATTTTTATCCCTGCCGCGGCCCTGGCCATGGTCTTGTACCTTTTGAACGGAGCTTCGGCCATGATCATCATCATCTGGGTGGCCATGGAGCCCTCGGCATGAACCGTGGTCACCTCATGAAAGGCCGATTCGTGGGAGCAGGCCATCCGTTGGGCCAGGTGGATCATGCGCAGCCGGTCTTCGGTGGAGAATTTCGCCGAGCCCCCCAGGTAATGCTCCAGGTAAGCATGGATATCGGGGTTGTCCCAGTCCTTTTTGTCGGGGGTGGTAGCGATGATTCCCCCGCATATATCCTGTACGAGTTTCATGATTTCATGGTATTTGCTGGCGAAATGGAGCTTAGCCATATTGGTGATGAGCGGGTTGGGGACGGCAATGTCCCCGTACATGACGGGATCCTTGGCCGAGGCATTGGCCAGGGCCCGGAGCGTCTCCACGTATCCGGCGATCTCGGCCAGCTTGTCCCGGATATGTCCCACTTTGTCCAGCCCGTTGTATTCGGCCATGGCGGCGGCGATACCGGCCATGACCTCCACCGCCGGAACTTTGTAACTGATGGCCGTAAAGCGGTGAAAGGTGGCGAAAGTGTAAGCCAGGAGCATGGAGAATTTCCACTCTCCGCACATAAAGACCCGTTCCCAGGGGACGAAGACGTCATCGAACACGATCATCGCCTCGGTAAGCTCCCGGATGGGCCGATCCGGATGGAACTCGTGCTCGGTCCAGGCTCCCCGACCTCCCCGGCAGATGAAGACCACCCCCTTGGTGTTCGCCGGAATGGCAAAGCTCACCGCATAGTCGCCTTCGCTTTCCCGCATTTGCCTGGTGGGCACCACGATGATCTCGTTAGCCACCGGCGCACTGGTGATATGAATCTTGGCCCCCTTGACCACGATCCCATCTTTCTTTTTATCCACCACGTGAAGGTAATAATCTGGATGCTTCTGCTTGGAGGGTTCTTGCGACCGGTCTCCTTTGACACAAGTTACGGCTCCGCACATGGCCAGATCGCTCTTGCGGACGTATTCCAAGAAATTTCGGGCATTTTCCTGGTATTGCTTGTTGCCCATCATGCCGGCGACGACGAACGCCGCGTTAAGGCAGTCAGTTCCGATGTCTTTCCCGAAGGGGAGGCCGCCGGTCAGTTCGATGGAGCGCTGGATCATCTTGGTGCGGTTGGCTAAGTCCTCCGGGTTCCGGGGCGTTACGAAAAAGCGGTTGATCAGCTCTCCCGTCTCAGGATGGGGGGCGGTAAATAAGTTCCGTACTTCCGGGTCGGGGTGGGAGGTTAGAGCAAATCCCTGGGCTACTGTATCGGCGGTGACTCCAAGGACCGGATGGCGGGTGACGTCATCCACCTTTTCCCCCCGGATATAAACCCGGCGCCCGTCTCTCAAACTCTCTTTATATTCCTTCATCGTCCGAATTCCCATGGCCCACCTCCTGAGATCATTTCTGGAAAGGTCAACTTCATTTAGACCATTTGGAGAATTTTTACAATAAAAAAATGTCTTGACGGGCCCGATATATAGTTGTAGTATACAACCATGAATCCGGCCGTGCCTCAATCGTACCAAGAAATCTTTTCCCTCATCGGGCAGTTTTCCCGGGCCCTGCGATGCTGTCAGCAGGAGGAAACTTTTTGCCTGGATTTGACTCTTTCTCAATTCTTCATCCTTCACAGTATTGCCGGGAAAAGAATCATTCAACTGGCGGAACTCCACGGTATCCTGTCGGTGGAAAAGAGCACCACCACCCGGATGGTCAGCCCGCTCATCCGGAGGGGATTGGTCGTCCAGGAAAAGTCCGAACATGATTCCCGGGCTTTGAATCTCCGTTTGACCCCTCAGGGGGAAGAGACATACGGAAGAATCTGGGCCTGTCTGACCGACTTCCTGGATACCATCCAGAAAGGAATTCCGGCAGGCGAAAGAAAGAAAATCTACGGGGCGACCCGGGCTTTCTTGGACGCCGTGCAGGGCGCCTGTAAAGCCCGCTCAACCCGAAAGATGGTTCCGAAAGGAGAAGGAAATGGCTGTTGCCGAAGAAATGCCCAGGGATAGCCTCCCGATGATCGAACCCTTACCCTTGGCTCCCCCTGCCGGGAGCTGCTGACCCCCCAAACCTCAGGCCCAGGTGGGCCTGCCGAGATTGGATCAGGGTTTTGTCGTGGGTTCCGTGGAGACCCCGGTTGGGAAAATCCCCCAGGTTTCCTCCTCGCTGAGATGGGAAGACCAAAAGGGGGCCTGGAAGGTGCGGTGGGGAATCGGCCGGATGACTTACACCATTGACCCAGGCCTTTATGCGCTGGAGAATCCTGACCGGTCTTCCCCGGTGCTGGTCACCGCGAACTACAAGCTGACCTTTGACCGGCTGCGCCGGGCTTTGCCGGGCAAGAATTTCTGGGTCCTGGCGCTCGACACCAAAGGGGTCAATGTCTGGTGCGCGGCAGGGAAGGGGACCTTTGGAACCGAAGAGCTAGTGGAGCGCATCAAGCTGAGTGGCCTGGAAAAGGTAGTGGACCACCGGGAGTTGATTCTTCCCCAGCTGGGGGCCCCCGGGGTGGCCGCCCATCAGGTGAGAAAGTCATCGGGGTTTAAAGTCATCTACGGACCGATCCTGGCCAAAGACCTCCCTGCCTTTCTTGAAGCGGGGAAAAAGGCCACCCCAGAGATGAGGCGCAAGGCTTTTACTGCATGGGAAAGGGCGGTCCTCATCCCCATTGAATTGGTCCACGTCCTGAAATGGATGGTTATTCTACTTCCAGCTTTATTCTTATTGGGGGGCCTTGCCGGAGGAGGGACTTTCTGGCAGAACGCCCTGACCCATGGGGTCTTGGCCGCGGCTGCTCTCATCCTCTCCCTGATTATGGGCGCAGTGCTGACCCCCTTGCTGCTGCCTTTTCTGCCCGGGCGAGCCTTTGCCTTGAAGGGATTTTTCTTGAGCATCTTGGGAGTTATATTCCTCCTGGTAGTATTCGGCGGAGGGGAGATGAACTGGCCGGGAATCCTGGAGAGGCTGGCCTGGGTTCTTCTGGTGCCGGCGCTCACCGCTTTCCTGGCCATGAACTTCACTGGGGCTTCGACTTATACTTCCCTTTCGGGAGTGAAAAAGGAGATGCGCTGGGCTTTGCCCCTGGAGATCGGGGGCGCGGCCCTTGGCCTGGTTTTTTGGCTGGGAGCGCTCTTTTATTTATGATTTTTATTGGGACGCAGATAAACGCAGATTTTCAGGATTTAAGAGTGCTAAAGACCTTTTATTATCAATTCAGCGCTTTGTCTTTCTTTACCCATTTTACGAATTCGTCTTTTCTGCGTATATCTGCGTTCATCTGCGTCCCGGAAGAAATGGAGGAGTGGGGAAATGAATCGCATGGTCTATTTGAAGAATGTCGCCACACTGCGGGTCTTTGAGGACAAATGCGTACGCTGCGGGATGTGCCTGGAAGTTTGTCCCCATGCAGTCCTAAGCCTGAATGGGGGAAAGGTAAAAATCGAAGACCGGGATGCCTGCATGGAATGCGGGGCCTGCGCCCAGAATTGTCCCGCCGGAGCGATTGTGGTCAAATCCGGGGTGGGATGCGCCAACGCGGTCATCAATTCCATGCTGGGACGCAAAAGCGATTCCTGCTGCTGCGTCATCGAGGAAAAGGGTACGGCTTCGGAGGCCTGCACGGATAACAAAGTGTGCTGCTGATGACCGCGCGGGATGCTTAGATTCTGGGTATCAGATCGCGGATATTTGACGGTAGATATAAGGGACAACAAGCATCCAGAAACGAGCAACCAGCAACAAGCAACGAGTAACGAACTCTACGCTTCCTTCTTCCCCTTGGATTTGGTTGCCTGGATTCCGAGCCCCTCAAAGAGGAAAAGAATGGAGAATCCATACAGGAGAGTGTAGAGGAGATAAAAACCCAGAAAGAGGGCGACCGTCCAGATATTTTCCCCAATTGGCCGGGTTTCAATTCCCGCAAAGTTGTAGGCCGGCTCGAGTAC